>CAVKBM010000195.1:0-7377 GCA_963654355.1 Bacteroidaceae bacterium
CTAATGGAGACCATGGCGTGCCGCCAGACGAGACGCGTAAGCCGGAATGGTATGATGGGATCTACAATTACCTTAAAGAGATTGGTATACCTGAAATATAATCGGTATGATGGAAGTTAGACACTATATAGACGCATTCTCCTCTTTGCACACCGCAAAGGTGAAGGGACACAATGCTCCTCATAAGGCAGTATTGCTACTGGCAATCATCGATCTTATAGAGGAGGACTTTATAATGACTCCATACATTGACCTGACAGATGAACTGAACGAGAAATTTAATGACATCTGGCATAGATACCTTGGAACGTCTAGCATCTTCACGCCCGACATCTGCAAGCCGTACTTCCACATGCAGCACGAATCTTTTTGGAGATTAGTAGAAAATAACGAGGTAATTCGTGGCATGGTTGCTGAACCCAATCCCTGGGTACAGGTGAAGAAAGAACGAAAAGATTTGCCGAAAGGAAGTTATTCCGTTCAAGCCATGCGCCGTGCCTTCGCTTACGCAGAGATAGACGAAACGCTCTTCCAACTCTTACAAAATGCAGATGCAAGGGCGATGCTTCGTGTGGTACTCATCAATACGTATTTGGCTAACCAGCCCACCAAGACGATGCCGAGTCTAAACTCCCTGATAGCGGCATTGCCTTTGCTGGCGTTGGTGGCATAGTATAGAAAATTAGGACATGCTTTTCCTTCAAAGCATGACACAAATTTGGATATAAAAATTAAAGAACGGTTTATGACGAAACTCCGCGAAACAGAGAAAAAAGTACGTAGGAATATAGCTGAAAAGCAATTGCGCCTGCGTATACGTTCCAAAGCCAAGAAAAAGGCAAAACGTAAGAGATTACTTGGACTTTCAAAAGCTCAAGTAAAGGCATTGCGTGAAAGAGAACACACGCAACAAATAATAAATAAAGCTTTTGTTTCCTATAAACATGTCAAAGCACCCACATGCCTTTCTATGATTGAGAATACAGAAAAAACTCTTGCCTTTATAAGTGAGTTAGAAAGGTCGCTTGAAAAGCAAGAAAAGGTATTTGTTGTGCTAAAGAACGTCGAAAAAATTGCAAGTGGTGCAATTGTTGTTCTCTTGTCTATAATGATTAAATACAAAGACAAAGGAATTGCGTTTAATGGTGATCATCCAAAAAATGCCGCAGCGAGACAATACCTTATCAATTCTGGTTTTTTCGGACAACTATACAAACAAGACGATTCGTATTCGATTCGTGAACGACACGGAATATTTACTCATGCGGATAAAGTTGTGGACTCTAATTTATCGAATGAACTGATTTACAAGGTGTCAAAACTAATATGGGGTAAACCATATAGATGTACAGGAGTTCAGCAGGTATACATTGAACTGATGCAGAACACAAATAATCACGCATCTATGCATGGTCCAAATGAACATCATTGGTACACGACCGTAACATATAATAAGGAGAAAAACAAAGCTTGCTTCTCTTTCATCGATTACGGGGTTGGAATTATACAAAGTATCAATAAAAATGAAAAAGGTAAATTTTGGAATGTATTATCCAAAATCATGAGCGTATTAAAACCGAAGGATAATGGCGACTTTTTAAGACTACTTCTGAATGGTAGTGTCCACAAAACTGCTACTGGACAATACTATCGAGGAAAAGGTCTGCCTGGTGTATATAATGCATTCGAAAAGGACAAAATATCCAACTTGGTTATAATAACAAATGATGCTTTTGCTGATTGCTCAAGGAATAATTACAAAACATTAAAAAACAAATTTGAAGGTACATATATTTATTGGGAACTTAATTCAAACAACAAAAAATTGCCATATGATTACAATATCAATAGCTAATAATTTTAGCAGAATACCGGGAGCTCGTTTTCCTCAAGAAGGAAATTTTTCTGGTCAAGAATTCAGAACAACTGTTTTGCGTCCAAACTTAGAAAAAGCAATTAAAGAAAAAACGAAATTGCAAGTTATACTTGATGGAACTGCAGGGTTAGGTACATCATTTCTTGAAGAGTCTTTTGGTGGGCTCATTAGGAATGACGGATTCAAGTATGATGTTATTATGCAAACAATCGAATTTGTCTCAGAAGAAGATGATGAGTACATAGAAGAAATTAATGAATACCTCAAGGCTGCCTATGAACAAAAGAACAATTAAAATTGTTGTCTGTATTATTTCATTTTTCTGCGGGCTTTTCTTACGTAGTTGGTGGGAATTTGGCACTCTAAGTCTAGATACAAAAGTTAATGTACTGGACGCGATATCTTTGGTTGTTACAGTTGTTGTCGGTATATACATCGCAAAGATTCTCGAGAAAGAGGTTCAAGATAAGCGAATAGAAAAGGATATGTATCTGTCTCGAATAAAATCCATAGAACAGGTTTTATCAGATATTGAAACTACTATTGGAAAATCCAAAGGGGATAATGTATACTATTTACACATTAATAATATGATTCATCAATGTAGATTAAAGAAGAATCACATTTTTGACTCCTTGGGGAAAATAGTAACTGATAAGAATAAAGAGACTTTAAAAGATTACGATAGTAAAATTAAGTCAGAAATGAAACTTCTGAAGGTGTTTCTTACTCAGACAACTATAGATGAAAGCGATAATCCTTCTGCCAAAATGGTAAATAATATGGTTTGCTATTCACCAGATCGAGTTATAGAAATTATAAATTCAATAAATTCTATAGAAAATTTATTCTTTGACCTCAAGGTAATAATAAACCATTTATAATAACACATAGAAATGGCTCAATACAAGACATCTGACATAACGAACATCTTTTGGGCAATGAATGATGGCTTTAAGGCAGGACGAGACCCTATGGGGGTACAGAACAGTTCTGTTGCTACATATAGTTGCTTATTACCGGGTATGACCAATCTTACAGGTCATATCAGATACTATAGTCTATATTGTTGGCTGCTCAAAAAGTATGATGACTTGGAGAAAAACGCCCAATCGGACTTACATCAATACAATTTTATCCGTAGAGCAGAACTCATTATGGCTTTCGTCATGAAAGACCAGAATGTGAATTCTGTAGTTGGCGCATATTATGTGTCAACACATAGAGACAATATAGATAACGATGGTTATTATGATATTGCGGGCGGAGCCGATTATGAGAACAAAGATAGATATTGGACATTCAAAAGCGGTGCTTTCGGCCAATATTACCTCGGTTCACTTATACATTATGGATTAGTAAAGGTTGAGGAAAATCGGTTTTATCTGCGTGATAACGGCAAAGCACTCGCTTCTTCTTTTGTAGATAGTGTTGATGAAAACATAAGAGAATTGTTCTTGGACTGTATTCTTGATGGGAATATTTCTGAAGACGAGATAATTGAACTTCTACCGATTGGACTTCATCAAGTAGTTGTTGATTCAGAAGAATGGAAATCGTTGAACGAACTATTGATACAAATAGACGAAGGTGGCAGTTCGCTAAGACGGCAAACCGTCTATCTGATGCTGAAAGACATCAAAGCAGGTGTATCCTTTTCTGATTATTTGAAGCATCGCTTCGAGTCGTATCACGATAATGATTGTGAAGCTGCATTCGGATGGTACTTTTATTACTTGTGTGAGATTTTGCATTATATCATTGAAACTATCTTCTGCTTTATCCTCAATGAAATTGATGAACAGAAGAATCCTCTTGTAGAAGTCTTGTTGGAAAAATCAACCCAAGATATCCTTTCCTATTTGGAGGAAGAGCAGTTGTATTCAGACGTCGCAGAATGGATGGATGATTGTGAAGAGACTATCGTAATACAGTTTAAAGAAATTCGGGATTCGATAAAGAACCAAGATTATGCAAAAGCGGTAGCCATATCACTACCTCTTCTTTTATGTCTATACAACGAATATGGTAAGAAGAAAGAAGTCATTGATGATTTTGAAAAGAAATATGACCTAAAAAGACAGAGAGGAATTCTAAGCAAAGGATTAGACAGTTATGTAAAATGTTATCTGTCTCTCACTCCTAGGGACTACATCTTGGCTTTAATAAAGCAAGTAATGAACGAGCATACGGTCGTCGCAGTAGCAAAGATGGGCAACAGTAATGTTGATTTGCGTAAATTTCTATTGGAAAATGGACATGCTGTTTTAGTAGAACAACGATATCCCAACTTGACATCTCCCCGTATAGAGTCATTGCATAATTTCCTGATAGATATGGGATATATAGCAAAGGACAATACACTTACAACTGTAGCTAAACAATTCATTGAAGAATATGGAAAAGAATGAACATATAATATTTCAAGACATCCCTTCTGGCAGAATGGGTGGAATGTTCCATTCTGCCATATTGACGACCTATGCAATCGACTTGGTACATTTTGATGCATACATCCGTAATGTATTGCATCGGAAACAAATAAGTAGCATCAACATTCTTGTTGATAGAGACCAATTAGACAAGGCTCTACAATACGTTAGTCCTGGATGTTTATATAATGCAGGCAATGATTATTGTATTTCCAACATCAGCGCAAGCGGTGTGTTTCATCCCAAAATCAACTTTTTTGTCGGTGATGATGCTGTATTGGTACTGGTAGGGTCTGGAAATCTTACAGTAACAGGACACGGGAAAAATCATGAAGCATTCTCGGGCTTTATGATTAACCATGATAATGACGCTCAACGTCCTTTGATTGAGGAGTGTTGGGCTTATCTTAAACGGTTTGCTTCTCAAGCCGGTAAATTTGAGAAGCAACGAATTTTGCAGGAAATTCCCGAGAACTGCAATGTTCTAAACGATGATTATATCTTCAAACCGCATTCGTATTGCGACATAAACGATAAACTTCATGCCGCATTACTATACAACGAAGACGGAGATAGTATCTTTTCACAGATATCACGACTTGTTCCTGTCGAAGATGTTGATAAGATAACGGTGCTCAGTCCTTTTTTTGATGACAATGGGGCAGCGTTGGAAAATCTATTGCAATTATGTCCACACGCAAAGATGGATGTCTTGATACAAGAGGATTGTGCATTACCGCCTTACAAGATGCAAGATACGAATCGTATATGCTTTTTTGATTTTGACGAGACCAAACGGGGGAAGGTTGGTATAAAGAACTATGAAAGAGTGGCCCATGCCAAAGTTCTCGTGTTTCATACAAATACAATAGAATATTGTGTTGTGGGAAGCGCAAATGCAACTATGGCAGGGTTGGGCACAATGGGAAGAAGAGGAAGAAATGAAGAGTTCTGCGTATTGTATGCTTCTGATTCAATGAACTACCTTAATCAACTTGGACTTAAACCTGCAAAGCGTCATGTTATTGACCATACGCAACTGGAGTCTACAAGAACTGCCAAAGTCTCAGACACTAAAGCAACTTTAAAATTGATTAGTGCCAATAGAGAGAATGGTTATCTTACTATTGTTGTTTCTGACATGAAAGTTTTGCCTGAAACTTTTTCGGTAATAGTTGAGGGTAGAAATGGAAAAGACACATTTGTTGATTACAGAACAGATAAAAATACAATTCAGGTAGAACTAAATGCAATTGGGAAAGCGGATGTAGGCATCTGCTATATTGAAAGTTTTGAAGGTAGCGTCTTGTCTAATAAGATTCTAATAAATAATATCGAGGAACTTGAAACGACAAATCCGTCCCCAACTGTAAGAATGTTGAATCGTTTCGTTTCCAAAATCGAAACCGATGGCTATAATGGACTGGATGTAATAGACATGCTTACAGATGTCATGTTCAATGTGGCAGATGAAGACAATGAAATAGAATATGGAAACAGGGTTAAGTCATCTTCAAAAGGTTTGGAGAAGACAAAAGAGAATGTATTGCCAGCAATTGAGTATAATTCTGAATACGACAATGATGATGCGGCATCCTCAAGAAATTCCAAAAAAGATTATGCTTCTCGGCTCATTGAATGCATAGAAGAGAGCATTCGACTTACACTAAGGAAACTTGAAGATGAAGGCAAAGACGAGGAAGAAGAAGCTGATAGTCAAACAAGTCACGAACGTGTTTATGATGATAGTGTTTCGGAAGTATTTGAAGATGATATAGATATCCTTATAGACAAGTCATCAAAAGTCCTCGGAAGCTATCAAAAATTGTTGCGTAGAAAATTATATCTGTGCAAGACAAGTAATGGAAAATTGTCAAAAAACGATTTGAACTTTTTCTCTCTTTCATACTTTTCAGCTATGGAGATTTGCTACCTCAAACGCTTTATGTATGAGTTTGACACTGCTAATAAAATGGAACTATCATATTTGCAGAAGAAATTGTATGATGGACTTGACGGTGTAATGGAGCGTCTTGGAATAGACGTATTTGCAGAGTTTTGCCAATTCTGTAAACTTTACGGGATGGAGGCCAAACGAAAAGCAGAATTTAGCCAATCAATCTCACGTATGATGAGATATGCATTGGTGTTTGTCACCTTCATACATCGACAAAGCCAGCCATACTATTGGAACAAAATTTTGTACTCAATGAAAGAGGTGGTGCATGTGTTTGGTATGCCTGTAAAAGAAGAGCTTAATGCTTCGTTGCAGCCGTTAATGAAACGATATGATTATGCATTCAAGTTCTCTTACATTGAAAAGGCAGTAAAACAAATGGAAATTGATTGGTAGAAAATATGAACTTACCACAAAGCCAAGAAATGCCAACCCAGTTAATACAGAAATAGATCAAAGAACAAAAAGACAACGCTATATGCAACAGATAGATACAAATAACTTTGCCCAGCACGAGGAGAACAATCGTGTTGAACTTCAAGAGATACTAAGGCTGCATCGAGACTGCTCGGCACGTTTCGGTGGTCATGTGTTACGGTTGCTGATGGAGAATGGTGATAGCAACGAGAATATCGCCTTGTCTCCTGCACGTTTGCAAGCGGTGTTGGTGTTGCTTGCCAACTGGACTACGCCGGAGATACGAAAACGGATTCTTGACATAGCAGTAAGCGAAGTGATGAGCCTTGAAGAGGCAAATGCACTCTTTGACTTCACGAATGTAAAGCCGATACCGCATGACGACTTTGTTCTTAGAGACGGCGACGGTAATCCTATTCCGATGGTTCCTACCGTTGAGCAACAGACAACATTGTGGCACAAAGAGGATTTGGCTGTCAACAAGGAGGCGGTTGAGAAGATTAAGGCTGCGTTCAATGCTTGTACAAAGGCGATAGACTTTGCTGCACCAGAAGCAAAGCAGGTCATTGACGAGGATGTATGCAAAGCCACACATGGTCTCATTGAGCATCTCGACACACAAATCAATGCTTCTGTTTTGGCGATGTTGGTAGATGTTCTGTATTTTAAGGGAGCATGGGAGAATGAGTTTGATG
>CAVKBM010000196.1:0-7257 GCA_963654355.1 Bacteroidaceae bacterium
AAGGCCTTCGAGTGGTGGGATGGGCAAGGAAGAATCCCACGTTTTCCGTTTTGTGTAGGTCTAACAGAACACTAACATAACTTGCGATATTGGGATTCTATTGTTGGATGATAGATGTACAATAAATATACACTCTCCGGACATGAATCTTTCCCCTGTAAAACCTTATGGCTCACCAAGGGATATAACTTTACGACGAATGGAGGGAACTTCAATGCTTCTGACGCGGTGATAGCTTTGGGAGTTGGCAAGAATATGGTTTCTTCTATACGCTATTGGCTGAAAGTCTTTGCCTTGACAGAGCAAGACAAGCCTACCGATATAGCCGACTATTTGTTTGACAAGTTCAAGGGTGTAGATAAGTACATTGAGAGTTTGGGTACCTTATGGTTGCTCCATTATCTTTTGGTAAGTTCTAAGGAAGCAACCCTCTACCATATTGCCTTTGTGCAATTTCAGAAAGAACGCAAAACTTTTGAGCGTGACCAGTTGATCAACTTCGTCAAGCGACTTATGATAGAGGACGGAAAGGACAAGACATTCAACGTGAACACTGCCAAGAAAGATGTTGGCGTATTGTTGCAAAACTATACCCAGCCCTATAAACCAAAGTCCTTTGAAGATTATTCCTCTCTTCTTATAGACCTAGATCTCATCAGGGTGGAGGAAGGAGGCAAGTCCTTCGCATTTAACATCGAGGGAAAGAGAACTGTGCCGTTGGAGATGTTTCTCTATGCCATTCTTCAAGAAAAAGGCAAAGATAAGTCTGTGTCTTATGACACATTGCAGGAGATTGGCCTTATGTTCTGCATGACGGACGCCGAGGTCATCGGTATGGCGCAAGCCATAGGTGAGAAATATCCCGAGTATGTCCAGTATAGTGACAATGCAGGAATCCGTCAGTTGTTGTTCAAGGAGGGCTCTTCATTGAAGGGCATTGATGTCTTAGAAAAATATTACAAAAATGCAGCAGTTTAGTTTATCAGCCAACATAGAGGAAGGTTTCTCCAAGGAAGCCCAATACATCGTTACCCCCAATGCCCGGCAGGTGGCAGAGGGGATAGTAAATGGATTTCGTACGGGAGTTCATTCCTATACCATTATTGGCTCTTATGGCACAGGTAAATCGAGTTTCCTGTTAGCCTTGGAAAGAGATCTATTGGGTAATAAGCAACATGAACTGCTCAACCCAACGGAACTTTCCGACAAGAAGAAATTTGAGGTACTCAAGATCGTTGGCGACTATAAGGAATTGTCTGTGCTGTTGAGTCAGAAACTATCAGTGGAAGGCACTACGGACAGTATCCTTGACGAACTGCGCAGCAGATACAACAAGTTGAAGAGTCAGGGCAAATTTCTTGTCATCTTTATCGACGAGTTCGGCAAGGTGTTGGAACATGCAGCGAAGAACAATCCGGAGCGTGAACTTTACTTCATGCAGAAATTGGCCGAGTTCGCAAATGTTCCCACACGAAACATATTACTCATCACCACACTCCATCAGAACTTCAATGCCTATTCACGCAAGTTGAATGACGTGCAGAAGGAGGAGTGGACGAAAGTGAAAGGCCGTTTCCAAGAGTTGGTCTTTGTCGAGCCCATCGAGCAGCTTCTCTATCTGGCATCAGCTCAGATGGCGATGAATCGCCAGACATCAGATGCTAATGCTTTGGTAGGGAAGCTAACTACCTTAGCCAAGCAGACGGGCTTTGTGTCTCAAGGTTTTTCGGAAGAAACAGCACTAGCATTGGATCCTTTGGAACCATTCGCCGCATACGTCATTATCCAAGCCATCCAAAGATATGGGCAGAACGAGCGTTCTTTGTTCTCGTTCCTCAATGCGAAAGGCCGCAACTCTTTGTCTGAGTTTACGGGAGAGGTGTATCAGCTGCAGTGCTGCTATGACTATATCTATTACAATTTCTACTCTTACTTGAAGGAGGCGAATGCCGACTCCATGCAATGGAGCTCGATGCAAGTAGCCATTGAGAGAGTAGAAGGACAAATGTGGGAAACCAGGACCGACCTGGTGGATGCTATCAAGTTGGTGAAAGCCATCGGCTTGCTGAACCTCTTTGGCAATGCCTCTTTCAGGATGAACCGTGAGGAGATGGGCATTTATGCTAATACTGCGTTGGGAATAGAAAATCCTCTTGCACTCTTGAAGAAACTGGAGCAATTCAAAATCATCAGATATGCAAGTTACAAGTTCCGTTATATTCTCTTTGACGGAACAGACATCAACATCGAGGATGAAATCCGCAAAGCTGGCTTGGTAGTGAGCCGCCCCATCAACTATGTGGATGATATCCGAAGCTACTGCTTCAAGAAGGTGGCTCCAGCCAAGGCTTGCTACTTCCAGAAGGGAACACCGAGATACTTTGAGTATGAGGTGCTCGGCGAGGGTACAGACAAGACTCCCATGGGCGACACTGACGGCTATATACAGTTGGTTTTCTCTTCCAGCAAGAACGTCTTGGAAGAAACCTGTAGCCTCAGCGAGAAGAGCGACAATGCCATCATCTTTGTGTGTTTCAGGAATACCGATGAACTCGTTGACCATCTGTATATGATAGAGAAGTACAAGTATATTCTGGGCAAGGTCTTGATAGACAAGTCGGACAAGGTTGCCATCAATGAGATCAACAATCTGATGGAATATGAGAAGGTAATCCTCAACAAATCCATCAGTGAAAGTCTGTTTGCCTACAACAGTGACGTGACCTGGATATTCAAGGGAGAGGAGAAAGAAGTCGGCTCCTTGCGAGAGTTCAATCAGTTGCTTTCAGAGGTTTGCGACACGATATATCCCCAAACACCCGTAATGAACAACGAATTGTTCAACAAGCATAAGTTGAGCAGCTCCATTTGCAGTGCCAAAGGCAAATATCTTGCAGCCTTGCTCAATCAAAACAACGAGCCAGACATGGGCTTCCCTAATGACAAGTTCCCGCCAGAGAAGACCATCTATTATTCTCTCTTGAAGAACACAGGACTTCATGTGAATGGTGAATTCTCGGATGCTCCTACTCACGACGGATTCATGCCCTTGTGGAATGCGTGCGAGGAGTTTTTGGCCTCCACCACCTATAAGGCACGCAAGATTTCTGAGTTGATAAAGAAATTGTCTGCCAAGCCATACAAGCTAAAACAGGGCTTCCTTGACTTTTGGATCCCCACCTATTTATATATAAAGAAGCAAGACTACTCACTCTATGGAGCCAACGGTGCATACATTCCCAACATCAACATGGAATTCTTCGAGTTGCTACAAAAGCATCCAGGCGAGTATCTTTTCAAGGCTTTTGATGTGACTGGCGTGAAGGTCGAGATATTCAATCAGTACCGTAAGTTTCTGAATGTAGAGGCTATGGGCAGTATCAAGAGTGATGATTTCATAGAGACCATCAAGCCGTTCTTTTTCTTTTACAACAAGAGATTGAATGACTACGCCAAGCATACCCGGAAGTTCAATCATGAACAGACCGTCAGATTCCGTGACACGCTGGCGAAGGCAAAAGACCCAGAGAAAACATTCTTCGAGGACTTGCCCGAAGCGTTGGGTTACGACAAGGAGGCATTGCAGACCCCAGAGAAGGTACAAGAGTTCTGCTATGTCATCAATAGAGCTGTCAAGGAGTTGCGTTCCTGCTATTCAGACATGATAGACCGTGTGGAAGGTCGCTTACTGGAGACGTTGGGCATCGAGTCTTACGATTATGCCGAATATGTGGTGGAGATAAGAAAACGTCTGTCAAGTGTGAAAGAATATCTCTTGACGGACAGATTGAAGGAGTTTTACCAGCACGTAATGGCTGAGTTCGACAATAGAAATGAATGGTATCAGTCTATTTGCTATACGGCATTGGAGCAACCATTGGAACGTTTACGCGATGACCAAGAAGAAAAACTTGTAGACAGTTTGCTTACGCTCTTCCATGAATGCGAGAAGTATTCAGACATCTCGAAGGTGGCAGAGAACGAGTCTGACGAAATCTATTCATTGGATTTGGTTTCCACCAAGGGCAACAACATCCATTCGCAAACATTCCGATTGCCGGAAAGTGACAGACAGAAATCACAGGAACTGGAAGCTCGCATCACCCAACTCCTTGACGGTATGGGAAACGACAACGTATCAGTATGTACGTTGCTAAAAATACTAAACGAGAAGCTGGGCTGATAGCCCAGACTACAAAGACAAAAAGCAGATGAAGGTAAGACACATATTGGGAATATCAGGCGGAAAAGACAGTGCGGCACTCGCCATCTATCTCAAGCAGAAATACCCTAACTTGAAGATAGAGTATTACAACTCCGACACAGGTTGCGAGTTAGCAGAGACGGAGTTGTTGATAGACAGGCTGAGTGCTTATCTCGGAAGCATCAAGCGACTTAGGGCAGCGGAAGACAGTCCTGAGCCAACACCCTTTGAGCACTTTCTGAAGGCGTGTGGATGTTTCTTGCCCTCACCGCAGGCAAGGTGGTGCACCAAGAAGATGAAGCTGGATGAGTTTGAACGGTATGTGGGCGACGACTATGCGGTATCGTATGTGGGCATTCGTGGCGATGAAGACCGTGACGGCTACGTTTCTTCAAAACCAAACATACAGTCGGTCTTTCCTTTCCGCAGAAACATCTGGAGCGTGGATGTGATCAACAAGTTCTTGCATAATGAAAATCAAGAGCAAGTCATCGATATCTATGACAGACTATGCCCCGAAGGAATGATGAAGGAAGACTTAATGGAAGTGTTGAAGAAACCTATCGCCAAGCAGTTCTTCTATTCAAAGAAACTGAATGCCTTGCTGGACATAGACGTGAAGATGTTCAACCACGCCGTGTTTGAGTACTTGAAAACTACTGATTATCCAGTCGGCCATCTGGAATCATTCCCTTTGATAGACAACGATGAGGTGCTGGTCAAAGAAGACATTTTCAGATTGCTGCGCGATAGTGGAGTTGGCGTACCCTCTTATTACGAGGAAATTCCTTTTGAGGTGGATGGCAAGACGGGAACTTACTGCCGAAGCCGAAGCGGTTGCTACTTTTGTTTCTTCCAACAGAAGATAGAGTGGATTTGGCTCTACGAGCAACACCCCGACCTTTATGAGAAAGCCATGACGTTTGAGAAAGACGGCTATACTTGGATTCAGAACGAGAGCCTGGCAGACCTGATCAAGCCCGAGCGCATCAGGCAAGTGAAGCTCGACATCATCAAACGACAGGAAAGCAACAAGCAAAAGAACAAAGGCACGAGCCTTGCCGAACTGTTCGGCGACGAGTATGTGTGTGCCAACTGCTTTATCTAACTATCCCATAATCTTCCAAAATAAAACAAGATGCTAAAAGACGTTCAATGGTCGGAAGACGGCACATATACACCACAAGGTCGCCACACGCCTTTGGAATTCTTCGATAACGCACTGAAGAACAGCTATCTATTCGATTTAGAGCTGGGTTATTTCAACTCGGCAGCAATTAGTGTGCTTTCAACTTCTTTTGCAACATTCATAAGAAACGGTGGTGTTATGCGTATGGCAATCAACCACATCGTTTCAAAACAGGATAAACTTGCTATACAGGAAGGTGAAGAGGGACATGTTGACATGCCGTTTGACATGACTGACATTGAAGAGCTAAGAAAGAACCTTGATGAATATGGAGACCACTTTTTCCATTGTCTGGCATACTTGATACAAGAACACAAAATACAGATAAGAATCATCAAGCCAAAAGGAACACAAGGAATATCCCATACTAAGCGTGGGCAGTTCAGCGATGGCGATACTATTGTCTCGTTCACAGGTTCAGCCAACTTTACTCTTGGCGGGTTTTTCAATAACCGTGAAGAGATTACTTTGTCAATAAGCAACTCCCCTGACCCTGTTGTCCAAAAACGTATTGCCAATCGTAAAAAAGATTTCAACGAGTTAATGGAAGGTCACGATGTTACGGTAGAATACCTAAAGGCATCAGATCTCGAGGAGGCTATAAGAACAGCATTTGGCAAACAAGAATTAGAAGACCTGCTGGATGTAGAGAACAAACTCAGGAGCTATAAGATCAACATAGAAAAGGACATTTTGGCAAAGAATGTTGCAGAGGATTTCTGCGACAGATATGATATTACTCCTTGCTTTCCCTATGGAAAACCAAGAGACTATCAGCAGCAAGCTTTCATCAACTGGAAGAACAACAAGCAGAAGGGACTCTTTGCAATGGCAACGGGTACAGGTAAGACTTTGACCTCCTTGAACTGTCTCCTGCGTATTTACAAGATCTATAAATTCTATAAGGCTGTTATCCTTGTTCCGACTATTACCTTGGTTGATCAGTGGGAGCAAGAATGTAAGAAATTTCATTTTACGAATATCGTAAAAATAAATTCAAAAAACAAGTCCTGGCGTCAAGAGCTTGATGAGCTTAAGGCAAAAGAATCGTTTAATCTTAGCGGTAAAGAACCATCGTACATCATCATATCAACATACGCGTCGTTTGCACGCGAAAATGTGTTTCACGACTTGATGGATTTCCCCAAGAAAGCATTGAAACAGATATTGTTTATTGCCGATGAAGCTCACAATATGGGCGCTGGGAGAATACTTGACAGACTTGAAGGAATAAAATATATCAGACGGATAGGATTATCAGCCACACCCGAACGCCAGTTTGACGAGAAGGGCAACAATGCCTTGAGGAAGTTCTTTGGTTGCGATGACGATTACTACACCTTTGAATTTACCATGCAAGAGGCTATTGACAAGGGCTATCTTTGCAGATACGAATATTACCCTCATATTGTCCGTTTAACAGCCAACGAGATGGAAGAATACGTAAGCATCTCTCGGCAACTGTGCAAGTTCTTTAATTTCGACAAAGAGGGCTTTACGTCTTCCGATGATATATTGATGCGTCTTTTACTTAAGCGTAAGCGCATCATACACAAAGCTGTCAACAAAGAAGGCATATTCCGTGAGATCATGGAACAGAGATATCAGAGAAAAGGCAACTTGAAGTATACCCTGGTCTATGTTCCCGAAGGCAACCATCCGGACAGCTATGATGCAGACAAGTTCACGGACACCGAAAACATTGGAGATGATATGGAGTCGGATCATATCATAGATACATACACTGAGATTGTACGCAACATAAGTCCCACGACTACAGTCAAGAAATTCACATCAGTAATCAAAGAGCGTAGTTCTATCCTTGACGACTTCGCTACAGGAAAATTGGAAGTCCTTACATCCA
>CAVKBM010000197.1:0-7208 GCA_963654355.1 Bacteroidaceae bacterium
TTACCCTAAGATGAAAGTTGATGGACTTTATTACATTGACAATGACGGAAAGAAAGCAACGCCGCATAACATTTATTTTGGTTGTGATTGCAGACTTGCTCATAATGATGAAAGTACATGATTGCAATGGTGAGTTGTGGAATGTGGAAGCCCATTTATGTGAGTTGTCACAAACTGATATTAAAATAAAACTTGATAAGCTGAAAGATGAGTAAAATAATCAATGGCATAAACATTCAGGATTTTATATCTGGATGGTGGGGCAAACGTGACGAAGGTGCTAATGTGCTAAACAGTATAGGTTTGCCTACTGATACAATTCCATTTGATGTGGAAAAGTTTTTAGTAACTGGTCAATGTATAATTATAATAGGTGGAGCAGAAGCACATATCACAATAGATAAACAAGACAATTGTTTTGAATTTTTATATAAATGCTTAAACGAAAAGCGTAGCTTTAAACTATTTAGAGAATGGAATGGCACGAATATAGAAGTGATAATCAAAATGGAGTCGTATTCATTGGGAGAGTGCGTTAGACAAATACTCATCAGCAAAAATATATTGTAAATGACGTTTTTGAGATTTATTATAGCATTGCTTATTGCAATGATGGCAATGGTTGCATTTTATGGTATTGCACTATTTGTTATATCTTTCTTCGGATTGCTATTTGATGATTTGACTGGAACAAACACTTATTTCATGTGGTCTTTAAGTTGAGTAAGATGAAACAAATAGGCGTTCATTGTGGCATTAACACAAAGCCAAGATACACAATGCAATTATCCCCAAATGGGGGGGGTAAGTCACCGACCATAACGTGTGGTTTGTTAAAGCAAATAAGTTCGTATGGTTATCCATATATACTGAATATCTATGAAACATAAAATAGTATTTTACCCGACACTATACAAGAAAAGTGTCATTCACCCCCCCCAGTGCAAATAACAAAAGTGGCACACTGACAGCCACTTATAGATTTGGGATTGCGGGGTTTGATTTTAGACCAATGGTAATGGAAATTATAAAAATCAATAACAATGGAAAAGGACATAACATTAACAAGTGATGAGGTTTGCACTATTCATTTAGCATTGCAAGACAAAATAATGAATACGGAAGCCTATTTCAAAACATCTACTTATCCTATGTCAGAACAAATAAAAAGTAGGATAAAGGCATGGAAAGAGTTGATAACCAAAATAGAAAATGCAAAATGGAAGTAAACATCAAATGGCAACCGAGTGTCGAATGTATTGAACAAGGAAGCGGAGTTCAAGGCATGTATGAGCAGATTGAGCAGTGTGGTAGGAACTGCTACCGCTCAACTCCGAAAGGTGGAGAGAGTGCTGAGAAATTTACAAATGCAATGATTTCGTCAACTCACAACGCAATGTTGGAGCATGGAACTGTATATCTCACTATCTCAGAAAAAGAAGCTGGTGAAACCCCTCATCCAATAGTCTATAACAAATATTCAAAAGCCAATAGGGCACTGAGGTGGCATTTCAAACCAATTTGGTACATTACTACGAATTATCGTGTGTTGGTTGAAAATGGTTGGCTTTACTTATTGCAATATTGGTCTGAGCCTACTGAACACCACGAGAAACGTGTAACAATATTTTTTGATACTAATATCGGCATCAGTAGAGAGTTTAACCGCCACCGAGTTAATTCAATGGCTGAGAGCAGCACAAGATATTGCAACTACTCCAAAGATAAGTTTGGTAATGCTATCTCAGTGATTGAACCCGACTGGATAAGAGATAGGGAAGTACTTGTATCAATGACCGCAAAAGACAAGACATTGACTGATTGCTTTGGCGAGGTTTGTTTGGGACAAGACAAGAATTGGAAGCCGTTTGAATATTGGCTGCTTGCTATGGAAACAGCAAACTATTGCTATCAGAAACTGATAGAACTGGGGTGTAAACCGCAAGAAGCGAGAGAAGTGTTGCCATTGGCCACCAACACTCAGCTTATTCATACTGCATTTGTTTCTGATTGGCAGCATTTTATAGAACTGAGAGCAGAAGATAGACCAACCAATCACCCACATCCTATGGCTAAAGAATTGGCTGCACAAATCATACAATTTTTAAAATAAGCAGTTCACACAATAATAATTTACCACGAACCCGTTGATAATTGGAGAGAAATCACTATATTTGCAAACGAGTTCGTGGTTTTTAATTCTAACAAAAATGAATAAATCACGAAGAAAATTACTGGAACGTGTTGTTTTGACAATGCGTAAGTTAAAAAACATGGAGCCTAATAGCCACACGTTGGATGTTGTTAAACAGGCAGCAGATGATTTGGAATTGGCTAACGATGAGGAACAAGATGCTTATGATAGTCTACCAGAAAATCTGATGTGGTCAACTAAGGCAGATGTTATGAATGACAACTTAGAAAATCTTGCTGATGCAATGGTGGATATGGGATTTGTTGTTGAAGCCTATGAAACGGATAGCGATAATCCATATCACAACGTTGAAAAAGAAATCCTTTCAGTAATTGAAAACTGTACGGAAGCCATAGAGCGAGTATGAACAAAGAAAAACTTGGAATAGAACTTTCGCACAAGAGAAACGGCAATCCAATAAAAGGGCTGACTAAATATGCAATCAAGTCCATTGAGGAAGGCCGTTCTTCTTATCCAGTAACTAATCTGCTTGTGTATTGTGAAGCATTACGTTTACAAATGGCAATTACAGATTTGGCTATGGATGAAACTTATCCAGTAGACACTATACAAGAGGTGCATGAAGTATTGCAAATGCTGATGCAGCGGTGGAAAGTTGATGATACAGACATATACCGTAAGTCGGGAGTGCATTATACTGCGCCAAAAGGCAATACTGGTTCTCTCAGCATTACTACGATGTTGGAGATGTGCAAAGTTCTACATTGCAAGTTAGACTTTGTGATATGACAAATTGATGAAAGCAGTGTCATAACCCATTTTATTGTTATGGCCGCAAAAGACAAAGAAGTAATGGAGAAAGCTTACAATGCGTATAAAGATTTCATAACGCTTTGTAAGACATTCTTCGGGAACAATCCAATTGACAGCGTAACCTCGCTGAACAAAGAAAGTGAATTTTACAAGACCGCTCAGGACATTGCCAAGGAATTTGGTATGGACTGGGACAAGCTGACGATTGAGGATAGTAATGAACTCACAATCGCCTTGCTTGAAGATTACTACAATCGGATTGACGTAAATGATGATTACAATTATAACGTCACTATCAGCGTCAAGAAGAAAGCAGAAACAAAAGGCAAGTAAATGGATACGAGTACTGTTCAGTATTCGCTTAGACCAAAAGACATCCAAAAAGCAAGTTCTTTATTAGAGATACCACAAGAACAACTGCAACACTTTAATGGGTTGAAGTTGCTCAACACCACCTATATAAGGAGTTTGCTGATGAGAGCCGATTTTGAACGCCTTACTAACGGACTGCACTATTTAGAAAAGTGCGATAAAAAGTATCGTTATCCAGAGGTCGTTAAGGCTCTTGCCCGTGAATATGGTATCGGCCCAAAAGCCGTATCAGCAATATTACACGGAAAGGATGAACAAATATATTTTTGTTCTAAGTGTGGGGTTAGAATAACGGCGCAAGGGGCGCGTAATAGAGGGGGCTTATGTTCCAACTGTTATGCTGATGCGCTTGAATTTTAATAAGTTGTTTCTAAGATTGTTCACTCTTAAAACCCCACGCTATTGACAACAGATAGTGTGGGGATTTTGTTTTCATAGCAACGATGGCTAATGATAAGTACAAATGTCACAACAAGTTATTAAAACAAACATCAAGTTTAAGAAAAATGAAAAAGGAGTATTCCAGGGGTTTGTAACAAAGAACGAGCATGGCTCGTGGAGAGGGTGCAGAGAAGATGCTGATGTAAACAAAAAAATCGTATTACTCAACCCACGACAAGTGCCAATAGAAATCAAAGAAAACACATTATATCAATGCTCTTTGATACCGATGAAAAGTGATTGCGGTTATATCGTAATACACGCAAAACAAGTTCAGTTTGAAGCTAAGACCGAAACAATAGTGCATGAAAATGTCTATCGGGTAATGGTCAAATTCGGTAATAAGGTTATCACTTACGACCCAACAAGCAAACAAGAAAAACGGAATGACATTCAAGGCATTGCGGATTTTCTCAGGAGTAGAGAAGATTTAAAATATGCAAATGCCGTGGCCGAGGAGTTCCTTGATTGTGCTTGTTTACTCCAAAGCATATACAATAGAAACAAAAATGGAGATTGAAAATGTATATACAAAACATGACGATGGAAGAAATGGCACGAGAATATCGTGCCGACCTCCCTGAAATAGAAACAAACAATAATCGTATTGACCGCTCAGAATATGTTGGAAAACAACTCAGTAAAGCGAGAAAGGTAGGTAAATATAGCTTTGTCCGTTATTATAAAACTGATAGGGGCAATAGATATATCAATGTCTTTCAATATACAAAGTCACGTGAAAGCTCACGAAATAATCCAACATGGGATTGGAGCGTACACAGTATTGCATTGATGCAGACTTATAAAGGCACATCTGCTATTGCTTTCTTCTCAGAAGCAAATATAGCAATAGTCTTTCAGCAACATTTCTTTGTCAGATATAAACAACGTTTATTGAATGTGTGCGATTGGCAAACAAAAAATGAATTATTAAAAGCAAAGACACTTGAAGATATTATTACAGTATGGATAAAGCGCAATCCGGATATAGTTTGGATAAACACCAAATCCAAGTTTGATAATAGGGAACATATTTTTGCCCCTATCAATGACGGAACAATACTTATGCAATGGGATGGCGAACACATACAAGCTAATACATTCATAACTGATGGTATGTATTCAGAGAAACAATCTGAGATGCTCAGTCAAGCAGAAGATGCGAAACAAGAACAAGAAGAAATACAAGAGTTTATAAACATCCTCAAAGATATGAAAAATCAAGAGGATAAATATTAAATCATTAAAAATTAGTATTATGCAGAAGAAAGAATTTATTAAGAAAGTGGCAGAAAAGTCAGGTGCTAAGATTGTTGAAACAGAAAAGATGATTGAAGCATTTGTTGATATTGTTACAGAAGCATTTAACAACGATGAACGTGTAGAACTTCGTGGCTTTGGTAATTTCATCAAAAAGAGTAGAAAGGCTCGTAAGGCACGCAACCTTGCTACTGGCGCAATGATTGATATTCCAGCAAAAGACGTTCTTACATTTAAGGTTTCGTCTTTGTTTAACCAGACAAAAGAATGATAGACCTTTCAGCTGGTATCGCAGTTGATGCAGCCCACTCCATGAAACAAAATAAAACTGAGTTCCGTGGAGTGGACTTATCTACTGGCGAGATAATATTCTATCAAGATTTGGGCAATCAGACAATCAACATTGGTGAGTTTCTTGCTATCGTAGAGGCATGTAAATATATTATAGCCAACAACTATGAGCCAAAGCGAATATACTCAGATAGTCAAGTTGCTATTAGCTGGTTCAAACGGAAAATGGCAACCTCAGTCAAGCGAAACAAAAAAGTTGACAAGGCGTTGATATATCTGAGAGCAGCACATCAATGGGTTGACCAAATTGAAGTAGTACATTGGGATAATAAAGAGTGGGGAGAAATTCCTGCTGATTTTGGAAATAAATAATAGGGAGTTATGCTCAATCTGTTTTTGCAAAGTGTTGGAGTCTTTTATCTTTGGCTACCGGAACATCAACAGTGGTTTATGATAGTCGCATATTTATATTCTATAGCAATTCTTTTATACGCAGATTATAATATATGCGCAGACGAATCTGATAGAAGAACAATAACGTTGGTTGCATTTTGCTTAACTATATTGTTTTTCAAGTATGTGATAAAAATATTGTAACGAAAAATCAAAACAAATTCTATGAACCAAGAAACAATGGCACAATTACTCGCCATTCATCAAAATATTGAATGTCTTGAACAAGTGAAGAAGAAGATTGAAGATAAAGGGAAAAGTCGCCTTTCATATCTTGAATATAATGGAGGATTATCGCTCGGTCGTGGTGAATGGCGCATTGTAGATATGGACGTAATGAAATTTATCGGTGATATTCTTGACCGCCACGACCTACAAGTGCGCCAAGAGATAGACAATCGCATTGAACAACTGAAACAAGAATTGGAACAACTATGATAGACACACTGACAATCACCTTTACGCAAATGGGACTGACCTACACCATCGACATACCCACCGAAGGCAATAATCTTCCCTACGACCTTGCGCAAGCCTTCATGGAGATAATCCGCAAGAGCGGTGCAAACGAACAAATTGTAATGGAACAACTTAAATTAGAACTTGGAGAATAAAAACGAATTAAACAAATAAACAACTATGATAGACGAAAGCAAGATTAAAGAAGCAGCCAATTCTTTTTTAAAGAAAACAAGAGAAGCCTATACTTGGGATTGTGGAATAGTCAGTTATTCCACAGAAATCAAGGAAATAGAGAATGAGATAGAGGAAGACTTTATAGCTGGCGCACAATGGGCGCAGCAGGAGTTTGTCAAAACCCTGTGGCATGATGCAAGTGAAGAACCAAAGTGCAACATATTTACACCTTGTGTAGTAGAGTTGGAAGGTGATTACTATAATGGACGAAAATTTGAGATACATGATTACCACAAAGGCTGTGGGTTCAGTAACTCTGAGGGTTGGGTTGACAAAAAGGAAGTTATCAAGTGGTGCTACCTCTCCGACATTCTACCCAAGAAAGGAGGTGAGAAATAATGGACTATCAAGCATATCTTAAAAACACAGGCAAGTACCAAGAGCCTGTAAAGGAGGAGCCAAAGGAAGAGCCTAAGCAGATAGACTGGGAGCAGCGCAGATATGAGATTGCAAGGGATATATACCCCACTGTATTCAAAGCGTCGTATGACGACTACAACATTGAGGAAATAGCATCCTTTGCCGTAAGATACGCTGACACACTTATTGAAGAACTTAAAAAGACAAACAAATGAAAATATCAGAACTAATCAGCAGACTCCAATCTATATTGGAACACAAGGGTGACTACCAAGTAGAGGTTGAAATGGGTGGAGGCCACCTCAAGCCCCTTGACTATGTTACCACCGAAGAGATAGAAGGCAATATGTTTGTAATAATTAAACAT
>CAVKBM010000198.1:0-7037 GCA_963654355.1 Bacteroidaceae bacterium
ATGATTTTTGGTTAATCCTGCCTCCTGCAAACCCCGAAGATTTGAACTGCGCCGTTATATCCCTCATGCACACTTATACGGTGATACGTGCAGATACCGGCGTGGGCAGACACTCTACTCGTCACACACAAGGGCTTTTCCTACGGCCTAAACCTGAGACGAGCGGAGGTGGAAGCCCACGTTTTTGCGTTTTGTGGTCATCAATATTATAAACATTAAAAGCCTATCGGGTTTCTATGGCACATCTTCTATAAGATGGAACATAATGCTTTCAAATTCTTAGGACGTACATCTTTAGCCCTTGTTTTAATCATTGGCAGTTTTTTTGAAACGGCAGCGGTCATAGCCAAGCCTAAATTAAAAGATGGTCATGACATTTATCGTAGAAATTCTCTGTGTACTTATTTCATATCGGACATAGACTTATTGGTGTCTGAAAATGGAGTGGAAGACGAAATTCGTGAGTACCTGGATAAATTCAAGATAGATGAAAAGTTTGATGACCATACTATAGGGAATCGTTATGTAAGCGTAAAAGGCGTGTCGTTTACAGATGCCGATAGAGCCATTGTAGACGAAACCTTCGCCAAGGCAAAAGCCAAGGCAAAGTCGGGTGGCGGATTTGGTAAATTTGTCGACAATATGTTCAAGAACAATGAAGTGTATCAACAGAGAATGGCAGAAAACAAGAAAATGATTGAAGAAGCTGATACACGACAGTTCTTGAATGATCATCCTGAGATATTTACGGCTAACAGTGATGATGAATGGGAGGAAAACAAAATTAAAGAAGCTGCAAAAATCTATAGATATCTGATAGATACAAAACTTGCCAATCAGTTGATTGCAAAGTGGTTCAATGCGAAAAGTCAAAAGATTGACGGGTCGTATTATGATTTGGATTTGATACAGGAGAGAGGTCTGTATAACGCCTCGGAACTTGATGTTATGAAAGCAGCCGAAAGCAATAGAAAATGGGCGGTACTGAAAGATGCCGGTATGGAACTTATTCCTCATACCTTCATCTCATTCACACAATTTGAAATCATTGACGCACGCAATTATCAAGAACGTCGCCAAAAAACTTCGGCACACAAAACTGCCTCCAATATCACAGGAACTCTCTTTGGAAAGACCAATCAAGAAATGAAAGAACTTGATGAAGATTCAAAAGCATTGACGGCAGGATATTATATTACGGCAACGACATTTTTGTTTCAGTTAGATTGGACGGACGCTACACTTGAAAATTTCATAAACAATTATTGGGAGGCAGACTTATCCAAGCTGATGAATAGTAATGAATTTCAGATTAAGTATTTAGGCTATCAAGATGTAATGGCTAAGACAGTGGAAGATGTTCGCGGCAAAGGACTGTTCAAGCAACTTGGTTCAGTATTCAAAGAAGGCGTTTCGGCCGGGATATCAAAAACTTTTGGACACAAGTCTGATGAGCAGATTAATGCTGAACTCAGAGCATCCCATGAAGCAACCCGCAAGGACAAGACTTTGGAGCTGACAGAACAATCTCTAATACGATCTATTGATGCTACTTATGCAAACTTACAGAAGGATCATGAAGAGTTTAAGGTAAAGGCACCGCTGCAGATTAAAGAAGATACAAATGAGATATACGCCTACATCGGATTAAAGGAAGGCGTTACATCAAAGTCGGAGTTTGAAGTACTGGAAAGAACATTTAACCTGAAGAAAAATATATATGAGTACAAACGAGTAGGTAAACTGAAAGTTAACAAAAATAGGATTTGGGACAACCGATATACACTTATTGACGATGGTGCAAATGTGGTAGGCAAAGGAAAAAATGCTGTTACAATCGACTGCACCTACTTCTCTGGCAAATCAGACGATTTCGCTCCAGGAATGTTGCTGAGACAAATTAAATAACAAAAAAGTAATAATGGGGTGCATTACCAGCGGCAATGCACTCCATTTTATCCAATAAACGGATTATGAAGAGAAAGATTTTTATATTACTTCTAATGTGTCTGATGACATTTGTTGTCAATGCCAAAGATAAAGACCCAAACAAGTATGAGATAGAAATGGCTGAGATTGGTCAGCCCGGAACGTTGATCGTGCGTACATGGATTTATAGTAAGAAACCAATAGTCCCAGACTATCTCTTTATCGAATCAGCTATAAAAGGAGTGTTGTTTAATGGCGTGAACGATTCTGGTAGAACAAAGGGAAGAAAGGCTCTGGTTTTTGACGGGTATGATAATCATCGAGATTACTTCGACAACTTTTTCGGAGGCAGCGAATACAAAAAGTACGCTAAAATAGCAATGAAGAGTTGCGTAGAGCAGAACAATTTGGTTAAGGTGGGAAAATTATACAAAGTTGCCAAAATAGTGGTGATATCTTATAGTGACCTTAGAAGCCAGTTAGAGAATGATAAAATAATAAGTAGTCTAAATGATGGTTTTTAAAGATGAAAAGAATACTCATACTTGTCAATATGGCTTTATTCTGCATAGTCAGCAGTTTCGGTCAAGCAAAAAAACCGACCCTAATGGTCGTTCCGAGTGATTTGTATTGTAATCAACATGGTTATATGCAGACTTACTCCAACCAAGGTAAAACAGAGAATGTTCCCGATTATAAACAAGCATTGCAGAATGATGCAGACCTATTGACTGCTATTACTGTAATCGGTCAGATGATGTCTGATCGTGGATTCCCCCTAAAACTCCTTGAACAGGAAATCAAGAGTCTTGAAGCAGAAAGTGCGGAAGATGCGATGATGACGTCAAAGTCTGGAGAGGATGTTACAGAAACAGCCATAGACAAACTCCGTAAAAAGGCAAAAAGCGATATTATAATGCAAGTGACATTGGTTGTGAATCGTACAGGTCCACGTCGTTCTCTTACCTTTAACCTACAAGGTATTGATGCTTATACAAATAAGCAAATAGCAGCATGTCAGGGAACAGGCGACCCTTCTTATTCTGCGGAACTATCTGTGCTTATAGAAGAATCCATAGCCAACTATCTAGACGGCTTCAACCAACAACTTCAAAATCATTTCAACGATCTGTTCGCAAATGGACGTGAAATAACCTTGCGTTGTAAGAAATGGAATGATTCTGACTTTGACATGGAGACCGAGTTCAACGGAAAAGAACTGGGAGAAATTATCGAAGATTGGATTACGGCAAACACTGTCGGAGGTAAATTCACCACATCTGATGCTACAGAAAACATGATGTATTTCGAACAGGTCAGAATTCCCATGTTTAATGAAAAAGGTCGTGCGATGGATGCTAGACTTTGGGCTCGAGGTCTGGTAAATCATCTGAAATCCATTGGGGTCGAGTCAAAGCTCATGACGAAAGGTCTTGGACAAGCAACAATTGTAATAGGAGGAAAATAATATGAAGAAATTTCTCACTCTAATTGCCGTATTCTATGGCATAGTGGCAAATGCACAAATCAACATTACAGCCTATATGCCTGATGACATAAAAGATTCTTATCCTAACGCAGCAGAACTATTGGAGAGCAAACTCAACAACGTTCTATCTTCCAACAATATAAAATCACAAATGGGAGATTCCAGGTTTATACTCACAGGAAATTGGGTGACAGAGTCAAAGGATATTGTAGGAAGTGCACCTACACAAATTGCCTATGTGTTGGATATAAACCTTTATATAGGAGATGGCCAAGAAGGAACAAAATATGCCAGTGAAACATTCAGAGTGAAAGGAGTTGGAGCAACAGAAGAAAAGGCTCGTATCGCAGCTATACGTAACTTGCAGAGTAAGTCTGCAAAAATAGACAAACTGATAAAGTCTGGCAGAGACCGAATCATGTCTTACTACGAAACCAATAAAGAACAGCTGTTGGCTTCAGCCAATTCTCTAATAGCAGACCAGAACTATGATGAGGCCATATATCAATTATACCTTATTCCTATGGAATGTAGTTATTATTTGCATGTTCAGTCTCTGCTCGAAAAGGCGTGTCGTTTGAGAGCAAAAAGGCAAGCAGAAATAGAGCAACGCAACTATGAAATGGAAAGAGAGAAGAATAGATTGGAGGCTTCTGTTGAAAAAGCGAGAATAGAAGCTGATGCAAAGAATTATGCTCAAGAACAAATGACGCAACGTGAGAAAATAAAACAAACAGCTAACGTTGCATCCCGTATAGTATCTGCAAGCGAAAGATTACAGTCTCAGCGTATTGCCGCTGTCCGTGACATCGCTACAACATATGCTAAGAATTGCCCCAGAACAATAGTATATCGAGTTAATAATTGGTATTAGGAAAGACATGACGTACTAGTACTACCAACAAAAGGAATAGTCTTCACGCAAACAAATTATCCAAAGTAACTTGACTGGGGAATACATCGACATGCTCGTAGTTTATCGCAAGAAGAGAGGTTCTCGGTAGTGGCCATACGAATAAAATATGCGGCTCACAAATCACGAGAAATGTTAAATTCTTCTTAAATAAGCGCAATTTTCGAGTTGTTTGTAAGTACACTTTAAAATAATTCCGTATTTTTGCAAAATACACTTTAAGATAATTCGCGAATGGACAAGCAAGTAGTCAAAAGCATCATCATGGAGAAGCAGGTTTCCATCTCCAATTACAAGGTGAAACACCGAGACTTTCGTTTCGGTGACAAGTCTAACTATATACTCATCGGACTCCGAAGAGCAGGGAAATCCTACTTGTTGTACCAAGACATACAAGACAGAATCAAGGATGGCAGAATAACCATCCAAGACGTTCTTTTCGTTAACTTCGAGGATGAGCGGTTGGTCTCTCTCAGGGCAGAAGAACTGGGCATTCTCCTTGATGCCTATCAGGAGCTTTACCCCGGCAAGCAGCCTCTCGTTTATCTCGACGAGATACAAAACGTAACGGGATGGGAGAAATTCGCCCGTAGGCTCGCCGACTCCCAATACCGGGTGATGGTAACGGGAAGCAACGCCAAGATGCTCGGCAGGGAGATGTATTCCACACTGGGAGGCAGATACATCCCAAGGGAAGTCTTTCCTTTCTCCTTCAGGGAATATCTCGACTATCACCAAGTGACATTGGGCGACAACTGGGAATACAATCCTCAAATAAGACCAGCGGTGATTCACCTCTTTGAAAGCTATTTCTATGAGGGCGGCATTGCCGAATCGTTTGAGCAACCTGACAAACGTGAATACCTTAACGCCCTCTACCAAAAGATTCTGATGGGTGACATTGTGGAAAGAAACAATATCCGAAATCCAAGGGTGTTCCGTTTCCTTGCCAAGAAATTGGCCGACAGCGTGATGCAACCATCCTCCCTGTCAAGATTGCAGCATCTGGTGAAATCCACTGGCGACAACATCAGCCTGCCCGCCTTGAAAGACTATTTGGAATACATGCAGGATGCTTACCTGGTCTTCCCCATCCCCAACTTGGCATCACCAATGACCGAGCAAGCCACCTTGCAGAAGAGATACGTTGCCGACAACGGAATCCTCAACCTCTTCCTGTTCCAGGGAGAAACCAAATTGCTGGAGAACATGGTGGCCATAGAACTGAACAGAAGATTCAGGAACACGACAGAAGAAACCCTCTTGTATTATTTCAACAAGAACATAGAGATAGACTTCTGCATCCCTTCTGCCAAGATGGCTATTCAAGTGACATACAGATTGGAGGACGATGCCACCTACGAGCGCGAAGTAGGAGGTCTGCAAAAGTTCTTAAAGGCATTCCCTGGCTATCGAGGCTATATCATCACCCGCGATTCTCAATCCCAGATAGTCGCTGGGGAGCATACGATAGAAGTAATGCCTATATGGAAATGGCTGTTGGACAAGCATTAGCCCCGAGAAAACGAGGATAATGATAAAAACATCCGTAATATGGATAGGGGGCTTTTGGTGGAAAAGCGGTAACTTTGCAGCAGTGTTTTACCAATCACATCCATGTTATGAAGAAATTATTCATTATACTCGTATTGTTTATGGCAACCATCAATGAATCCATGGCAGAGGGCACGCTCTCACAGCGACAGCTGCACCTCGCCACACTCGCCAGTCTTGAGGCGCAAGGCGACCTCGACCGTCTTTCTCCCGCCATCGGCGAAGCACTCGACGGCGGCGTGACCATCAACGAAATCAAGGAGGCTTTCTCCCAGCTCTATGCCTACACTGGCTTTCCCCGCTCGCTCAATGCCTTGGGCACCTTGCAGAATGTACTCGACACACGCAAGGCGGAAGGCAAGAAAGACGCAGAGGGGAAAACCTGGAAACGCCCAGAGGCATGGGACGATGCCAAGCTCGCCCTCGAACTCGGCACCAAGACACAGACACAGTTGAGCGGCAAGCCCTTCAACTATGAATTCTGTCCGCAGGACGACTATTATCTGAAGTCGCATCTCTTCGGCGACATCTTCGCCGGCGACCAACTCTCGGCAAGCGACCGTGAGATAGTCACCGTAGCCGCCTTGGCTTCCCTGAAGGGCGTAGCCCCCCAGTTGGCCTCCCATCAAAAGGGAGCCGTGCGCATGGGGAACACCCAGGAACAGGTGGATGAACTGATGCGGTTTCTGAGCGAGAAGGGTCTCTCCCAGTGCGACAATGCCTCCGATGCCAATGCCGGAGCCTGGCCCAAGGGCAATCCCAACACGGCCTACGCCAAGTACTTCGTAGGCGACAGCCATTTGGCCCGTCTCTCTCCCAAGAACTTGAAGGAAGATGGGCAGACCGTTCTCCCTATGTCTAACGTCACCTTCGAACCGGGCTGCCGCAACAACTGGCACATCCACCACGGTGCCCGCCAGATACTCATCTGCGTATCGGGCAAGGGATGGTATCAGGAATGGGGCAAGCCAGCCATTGCCCTCAACCCCGGCGACATCATCGACATCCCCGAGGGAGTGAAGCACTGGCATGGTGCACAGAAGGACAGTTGGTTCCAGCACATCGCCACTCATGTGGCAGTGGAGAACTCGAAGCCCGGCTCAGAGCCTAACGAGTGGCTGGAGGCTGTATCGGACGAGGAGTACGGGAAGT
>CAVKBM010000199.1:0-6836 GCA_963654355.1 Bacteroidaceae bacterium
GTTCTTCTATCATATAGTAGATGCTCATGTCCTCATAGTGAGACTCCAATAAGTGGCGGAAGTCTGTCAACATCCACGCTTCTTCTGCTTCGACACTAAGAGACTCATCTGCGAACTCACACTTTAGTATGTAGCCCCGAAGAGAACTGTTCTTACCGTCTATTCCGAGAACATCAGTAATTTCTGATTCCCATATCAGTTTGTCGTCACCCTTCTCAGACTGCTTCTTGCTTAGAAGAATCTGATACTGACTGTATATTTCTTGAAGGTCGTCATGCTTCCCTTCTATGCGATAACGCACACTTGCCCAATTTGCCATAGTTATATTTCTATAAGTTTTATGTCAGCTTTCCATTTACCTTATTTACATCGTCCAACAAAGAACAGAGCCGCAATGCGAATTTCTTGATTGTCGCCAAATCATCGTTTTTACTGTCTTGTGAAGTCTTGAATGAGATTGAACATTCGTGTGGCAACAGGCAAGTAAAGAAATCTGTTGGTGAGTCTGCTAATTGCTTTTCAAATAGGTCACAGACAGTGCCAATAGTCGTTTTATTCACCTTGACATTGTAGTCAAAGTATCTCTCAGTGAGTTTTTGAATACTTGTTGTCAACAAACTTAGTCGAAGGAGTTCTCCGTCTATTTCATGTTGTGGCACATCCTGTTTCGGTTGGGCATCTTCATCATCCCCAAGCAATAGGTCTTTTATGTCGTATTCCCATTTGTCACACAACTCATCAGCTTTTTCTCCAATTGCTTTCAGAAGTTTTTTTCGCTCTGTTCCAAACGAATATCCGATGTCATACTTGCGTATTGTTTCATTGTTGGAGCGATGGAAACAGACCAAATCTTGCACAACAGCAACTATTTGGTCTACATTAGCCACAAGATTCTCCTTATGGAGAATAACTTCAAATTTCAGGTCGTTGTTCCATCCCGATTCTTTCTTTGACAATAAGATCGTGGAAAGTCTGCAACTCTTATATTTATTCCAGTTTTTCTTTCCACCCAACACTTCAAGTTTATAGGACACATTCAATGGCTTCAGAGCAGGATTGACTACATCTAAAAATTCTTTTTCAAATGTATAATAACCCTTGTTCTCTTGCAAGTCTCGTTCTTTTTCCTTTCTTGCTCTTATTTTGGGATTAAGGAACTCAAGGGCCTCTTTCCGTAACATCTGTTGTTTTGGAAGTACACGCGATTCAGCATTGTATTCCTCCAGAGTGAGTGACAGCTTGTCTTTTGGAAAGTCCTTCCATTCATCAGCATCAGGTACAACAACTGCATTGAACAAGCTTACATCCATTCTATACCCGTACCAGTTATTGGCACAATCAAACTCTCTCTTCCATTTTTTCAGTATTGACAACGCCACTTTATTCGATTCCACATGAAGCACCATGCCTTTTGGACAACCCCAAAAAGCAAAGCGTTTTAGTGACAACTTATTTCCAAGAAGCACATAGTGTTTTATTCGACGGGGCAAATATACAGGACCTACAGAACAAGAGTCCCAGGCTTGAAGATACTCAACTCCTCCAATAATGTCTAACTCTTGAAAGCCAGAAGGCAGGCATAAAACATTTGAGTTAGGATATGCTTCACCTCTGGTTTTTATTTTGAGAAGAGTAGTTGGCATATTGAAAACAATACGCTTGTCAGAATATATATTCAGTGTGCGAACACCTTCATTTAATATGATTTCTGCTGCTCGTATGGGTTGAGATATTTTAGATGTGTCGATGCGAACATTTTCAACTGAACCAGGAATGACTATACCGTCATAATTGAGCAATGCCTTTTCCATGTCGGCAGCCTTGATCTGTCGTGTTCCTTCAGAAAAGGTGTATGTTATTTTCTCTTGTTCCATAGCGTTTGATCTTTGATTAATTATTTTGATAATCAGAGATTCTCGATGTAACACAACCTCCCTGTTTCCTTCAGTTCGTCGTGATTACAACCATCTTTTATCAATGCCCACAGTATCGGCACTCTGAAAAAAGGTGGGAGCGTTGGCACTGGTGCATAACCATCTGTAAAAATGATAAGTCCCTGGTAGCGTGTCTTGCTCTGTGCTGCGTAGTCTATGACACACTGAAACCTTGTGCCACCACGTCCGAAGATTTTTATCAGGTTTCTCTTGGCTTTCTTCATTGTCATCGGTTCGCCCTTGATACTGTAGTCAAACATGATGACATCTATGTTCTCAATGCCATACTTGAAGAATCGGTTGATTATGCCAAAGAAATTGCTGACTTGTTCGCTGCTCACTGAACCGCTTGTGTCTACCGCTATCAGCAACCGCGACGTGAGTTGATGCACACTGCCCATATAGGCGAAACCGAAACGGCGACTGGGACGCATGCGGGTAAGCCGTCGCTGACTGCTGATAACTTCAGTGCGGAACAACTGCAACACACGCCGATAGTCTATCATCGCTTTGGTTGAAGCGATGATTCTGTCAACCATATCTAACGAAATGCTTCCCCACTTCTGGTTAAGCGCAAGTGTGTCTATCATCTGATTGATGTCAGCTGCGGCAACCTCGTCTTCCTCCCACAGTTCGGTTGAGTCTATGTCACCACGTTCGGCACACTCCTTCACCTTTTTCGGAATTTTGGACTTTGATGATTTTTGTTTGCCGTCACCAGTCTGATTGCTTTCTTGACCATCGTCTTGCGACTTGCCCTGATTACTGTCTTGCGACTTATCCTGACTTCCTTGTGAACTGTTTCCTGCCCCTCCTTGCGTCTGTTGCGCTTTCCGCAGAAGCTGTTCTATCGCCTTAGCATAAAACTCAAAGCACTCACCACGCTCCAACTTATAATCCTTGGGCGAGTCGAGACGGATAGACCATTTGCGGTAACTGTCACTCACCGCACAGTTGCTTCCTGCCACAATGGCTTGTGCAGAACAGTCTGTCGGCTTGCGTGAATATGGATGTTTGAGAAGTATGCGTATGCACTCTGCCTTAAAGTGGTCGCACAGCATCTCGTCAGTCATATCCTTGCAGAGCATGGGATTGTACTCTATGCGTCGCTGTCCGCTACGCATAGGACAATTCATACCCGTGTTGGCAACGACATTATGCGAACACATCACCATAAACAGAGCCGGTTCCGTCAAGAACCACTCCAGACTTATCTTCTCTATCCTGTCCGTCATGCTTACAGATTCTGAATAAACGTGATAACCTTTCTATACAACTCCGGTGTCTTGGTGGATATGAATACTACAGCCTTGGGGTATTTGGCATCTGTGATAAGGTTGGTGAAGTTGGCAAAAGCCTCCTTCTTGTCGTTGTCAAGCAGCCAGTCGGCGTATGCTGTAAGATTGTCGGCACACACTGTCTCGTCCTCATAGTCCTGTATTTGCAGACAACGGAAGATACTCTCGTTGATGACGGCGAAATGATGGAGCTGCAGACTTTTCAACTTGCCCTTCATCTTGCCGAAGTCTGTCAGCACATTCTTTCCGCCGATCATGTTCTTGTCTGCCACCGAAGCATAGAATGCGGCAGTGGCAGACATACCAATAATACCAGCGACGAACTTCTTGTAGTCATCAATATTGTCTGTGCCCTTGATGAAGTCTGACACTTTCTTCCATGCACGGCGGTCAGGACTTTTCTCCAGTCCCACATAGTCATTCACTTGTTTGATGTTTCCATCGAGCCAGTCTGCATTGTTGCTGATGAAATAAACCACACGCTCGTCCAGTCCGTTCTCTTGTGCCCACAGCAGCCATTCCGCAGCTGTAGGGCGAAACTGGTAGATGTTGAAACGGCTCACAAGTGCTGGGTCAAGGTCGGTGAGTTGATATTCATCGCCTTCATTCACGGCAGAGATTATCACACTGCCCTTTGGCAGCCTCCTGCCAGCCAGTTTGCGGTTGAGCACAAGATCCATCACCGTCTGCAATACTTCGGGACGTGCCCGGTTCAATTCATCGAGAAACAACACTATCGGTTCTCCGTCTATCGGGAACCAGTAGGGCGGCATAAAGTCTGTCTTACCAGTCTGTTCATTTTTGTTGGGCAGACCTATCAAGTCACCAGGGTCAGACATCTGTCCGAGGAACAGTGTCACCACCTTCATGCCACGCTCCGCATAGAAGTGCGTGAGAATCTCGCTCTTGCCAATGCCATGCCGTCCAGTGAGCATGATGTTTTGGTCACTCGGCATGGCAGAGAGCAGCCGCTTCAGTTCGTCTATTGATATTGATACATTCATTGTTAGTGTTACTTCTTTTGCTTGTCGTAAACATCGTACATGGCAAACACGCTTTTCACAATGGTCTTCCAGTCATCTGTCGTGTATGGCAGATAGAGTTGTAAATCTATCCACTGCCCAAGTCTGATGGAGCAAGACATCTTGTCGCTATCCTTTTCTACAGTACCTTCTGCTATTGCCAAAGTGCAGTCACGCCCATTTCTATTCTCTTCAAAAAGAGCTTTGAATGTAGACTTAGCTATCTCCTTTATGTTTCTATTGCCTTGCACTTTCAGTACGAGCGCATCGAATTCTGGTTTTAATTCAGCAGCCTTCTCGTCAATCATCTTGAACCAGTCAACAATCTCTTTTGTTGTACCATAGCACCGTAACTGTATGTAGTAGTGAGAATCATTTTTTACATATACACTATGTACATCAGTAATGCCAGTGTACACCTCAACATAGTCTTCTTCAGGGTTGGTGAATATTATGAGAATATGCTCAGAATGTTTCATCTTGAGGTTATAGTCGTATGCACCTCCTCGGTCTTTGTAGAGTTTTAGTTTTCCGAAGCCATTCATCTCTGCATTGAATTCTTTGAAGAATTCCTCTATACCTTTGATTTTATTCTTTTTTCTTTGCTTTGGTGAAGGGTTCCAAGTGTCTGGATCATACGGACGACCGACCTCTTCTTCAGTTATCCCTAAGCGATGATTAAGAATGTAATTGAAGAGGTAGTACTTGAAAAATGAGTTGGGCTTCTTGCCCTTTTCCAATGCAGCCATAAGTCTGCAGTTGAATAATTCTTGATTGAACTGATAAAACATTGTGTTTATTTATTTGTTAGAACAGTCATACGAATCATAAATGCCTATCAGATGCTCTGCGACTTTCTCGAAGTCAGTCGGCAGTCTCTGACTCCTATTTACTCCCAAAAGTCTTTGGCAGTTTCTTCTGCTTCTTCGAAAGTGACAGCTTTGTCTAAGTTGTTAGCTACGAATCTGTAGAAGTCACAGTAGTTTGGGTTATTTAATTCTGTTACTTTGACCCATTCTTGTGGAAAATCTTCTTCACAATGTCCATAACCTATGTTATCAACAGTTGCAGCAATACGAAGTTCATCATCCTCGTCTAATCCGATACCGAAAATAGACAAGTCTGTTCCATTTCCATCATTGGCATCACATTCGTCTGTCCAGTCTTCAAGAACAACGTATTTGTTTTCTCCTTGTTGTTTCAAGAGATCAATGGTTGCACGTCGTGCTTCCTCGTTGATTTTCTCAACTTGCTCCAAGAAATTTCTTGGACTTAATGTTTCGCTCATAATATATTGTTTTGTAATTTATGCCTACTCCCTTTACAGCGTTTCAGCTTCCTCTGTTTCTTTTATTTATCTCATTCAAAAGACTCAGACTATTCTTTCGGAGTTATGAGACTATTGAAGTCACGAGTCTCAAGCTGAACTGACTCATAGCCTTGGATGTTGAAGTCGGGATAGTCTCCGTACTTGTTCTTCGGCACGATAATCTTTTCGAGAGTCGTGCAGCCTACAAGCATAGTTGCGACTGGTTCACCAACACAGCAAGTCATGGAAGGCTTCTCAAATTCTATGACCTTTAGTGCGGTGCAAGCGGCAAATGCCATGCGCTCCATGATTTTCACGTTCTTGTTCAGATGTACTGCCTCCAAGTGCTTGCAATAAGCAAAAGTTCGGTCGTAAATCTTGCATTTGTAACCATCACTTATCTCTATTTCGAGACTCTTTAGTCCTGAGTTTCTAAAAGCAGACTCGTCGATAACTGTAAGGTGGCTTGGAATGTTTATTTGTCCCAATGCCTTGCAGCCAGCAAAGGCACCTCTCATAATATGAGTCAAAGTCTCTGGCAAGACAATATCCTTTAGACTCTCGCAAAGAGTGAAACATTCTTGATAAATGAACTCCACACTTGGCATTATTATTTTAACGAGATGGTGACAACTTGCAAAGGCTCTTACGCCCAAACTGGTGACAGATGCAGGCAGCACCACCTCTTGTAGACGGTCAAGTCCTTGGAAGGCTTCCTGACAGACAGCCTTCACACCATCTTTCACTTCCACACGCTCTGGATTGCCCAACACTTTCAGCAAGCGTAGTCCGTCCTCGCTGTATATTTCGCCTGTAGCCTTGTTGGCAATGGCTTCCTTGATGATTGCTTTATCTTCTTTCATTAATAATGTTGTCGGTTTATGAATAGGTTTATCTTCTGTCGCAGGGGTTAGCATCTTCATTACTTTCTTGAAGCTAATCGTCTCAAACTCGAATATCTTGCCAGTCTCCTTAATCATGCGGTAGCGCAGATGGGTAAGAATCTTGTGTCCCTCCTTTTCAAGCCGTTCCATGTCTGAAAGGCTTGGCTGTATGGTGCTTACTTGGCGGTACTGTATATGACATTCACCCATATAGTCGCCTTCGTCCAATAGCGTGTCCTCATATGTGCTGAGATTCTGCTTCGCCTCATTCAAGAGTCTTATTCTTTCGTCCCAAGTGCATTTGCAGGAAATACTGTCTTGTATTCGGTCCATATAGCCCTTGCCCATGATTGCATTGTAGAGTTCTATGCGGTAAGCGAAAGTCTTGT
>CAVKBM010000200.1:0-6752 GCA_963654355.1 Bacteroidaceae bacterium
ATGTATGATAACCTAATAAATTCAGCAGTTTTAGCTTGTAAGAGGTAATCTTCACTGTTTTGCTCAGTTTTTCCACATAGTTGATAAGTGGAGGATTGGGTTCGAATTTGCCTGACAGCTCGTAGAGGTCGAGTAAGACGTTGAGAACCTGCGTCATGAAGTCTTGGAGTGAAAGACTATATTTTGCTAACAGTTCCGAGTGTTCTTCGATTTCTTGGAAGATATATGCAAGTGTTTTACTATGTCCTTGATAGAGGTTGTTTAAGTCCTCATATTGGGCATTAGCGGTAATGCCCTTTTCATTCCAATGATATATGTAACAACCAGTGTTTGTAACTCGAATCCTAGGAGTAGGTTGTTGTCCTTTGATAGGTATAATCCCAATAAGATAAGGTAAAGTCAAGACATCCTCAAAAGTTTTTCCTTTAGGAAACCTTATATGTTCAAAGAGGTGACGTTTGTATATCTTGTTCCATGCGTATGTATGGTTGTATGCTTTTTCTTGAAACCAGTATTCAATACTATTGGTGTATTCATGTGGAGTGAAAGATAATAGATGCTGTTTATGAGGATGACCGTATCGCTCCAATACAGGATATTCCAATATATCCACATCAGTATGTTGACAAAGTTCATTTATCAACGCTTGTAAGGAGTCTTTTTGGATAGCATCATCGCTATCTATGAAAGTAAGATACTCTCCTTTTGCTAAGTTAATTCCTGCATTACGAGCATCACTTAATCCACCGTTAGCTTTGTGGATAACCTTGATATTCTTGTATTTATGAGCATAATTATCACAAAGTATAGGACATTCATCAGGTGATCCATCATCTACGAGAATAATCTCATAGTCGGTGAATGATTGCTGCAAGATACTCTGTAAGCATCTGTCAAGAGTATCTTGAGTACGATATACTGGTATGATAATGCTCAACTTCATGAGTGCAAAATTACTAAAAATAGTGAATCTAGCAAATAAAATGATTGGATATTTTGTTGTAAATTGAAATTCTAATTTTGTCTAATAAAATGGATGCTATATATAGGAATATTATAAACAAAAGAACTAAAACTACAAATTCCACTGTTGAAAAATGAAGATATAAGTAACTTATGACATTGTGGTATATATATTGGTTGAAAGCAGGAAAACAATGGACAAGAAAAGCTGCAAAGCTAGAAATAGCAATCCAATTAATCCATTTTTTTTGAAGTTTAATTTTGGAAAAGAACAGTATAAGGTATAGAGAGGCAATAATTGTAAATGGAGAGGTAAATTTGAACATGGTATTTGTTAACATGTCTATTTGATATTTTTCCCCATAAAACACGAAAATAGAGGCAAAGAGACAGGCTGTAAAAAATATAAGCAAATCATTTCTTTTACTTAATGTAGTAAGAGAAGAAGGGTATAGCTTGCAATATCGAGCTGTCAAATATAAAATGATAAACGATATAGGTGAGCAACCTTCATTGTAACCTCTTTCTTGTGGACTTAACCAACCATAGCAACATTGAGCAACAAACAATAATAGTATGGTGTTCTGCAATTGTTTTTTGGAACAATTGTTTATGAATGAATTGAGTATAGGAGAAGAAATATATAAAACAAGGTATGTAGGAACAAACCAATAAGCATCTAAGAAGAATATATGCAAAAGCAACTTGTAGTTTATTATTCCGAAGAATGCAAATATGACATAAGATATAATTGAAAAGAAAAGCACTTGGAATACGAGTTCGCCTAACTTACTGTATTTAAACTTGATTCCATACCAACCTGATAGCATTACAAAAATATCTACACATGTAAATGTAGATATGGCCAGGAAAATTCTGATAAAGGATTTTAGGGGGGTAAAATCGGGGGCGATATGGTTTGTTCCATTAAGGGATATAAAATCAACATGGAATAGTAGTACTAAGAACATAGTGATGATTCTTAGTAATTCCATGTTTGAGTCTCTTTGTTTAGTTATTGTATCCATGTAATTTATTTTTATGTAACCATGATGTAATATAAACAGCTGCAAGCATAAATATGAATGGCATGAAAGGTGCTTTAAACCTTGTTTCACCATGAATAGCAAGTACGAGCGAAAGTGAGCCGCCTATAATTATCATCATAGGAAGAAATGCTTTTTGGTATTCATGTTTCTTTATAAGAAAATAACCTCCTAATATGGAGAGTATTATCAATAACCAATAATACACTAAATTTATGATGGCTATATATTGAATAGCAGATAAAGATGTGAATTGTTTAAAGATGTTCCTGTATGGTAATGTAACATAGTTATCTTCAGCTTTTTCTTTGTGTTTTGAGAATGCGATGATATAGTCCATGTCATTGTAATACATATACATTAATCTACCAGGAATTTTCCTTAGGTATTTAAAGGGGTGTTGTTTAAGCCATTCTATGCTTCTTTGTTTCCATATTTCATTACATTCAATAGCACTTTTTTTATCCATATTTTCTATATAACGGATAGTGCCTTTTGGATATGGGTTAGTACCATATTGTGGTGCAACAGATTTTTCATATGTAGATTCTGCCATATTAAACCATAGTGATTCTGCTTGATATAGAAAAAATCCAGTACGATGGTAACTTTCTAAACCTACAATTCCAATGAAGAGAATATATCCACAACATAGACAGAAACTTTTTTTTATCCATTTTTTATTTATAAAGAAAATGTAATAGAGAATTAGGGTTCCTATATAAACTAGAGCTACAGGACGAAACCAATTGGCAAGACCGAATATCAAACCTGCAATTAAAAGATAAAATACTTTCTCTTTTGCGATAGCTATATAAAAAGCACAAAGAGAAAGGCATATCATCGGAATTTCTGATAAAATTGTAGTACTTTGTCCCCAGTTATTAGGATAAAGTACGAAAATACTGATAGCAACGATAGCTAGCCTGTCAGAAAAAAGTTTTTGTGATATTTTACCTATTAGGAATGTTGTGATAGCTTTCATCATGCACAAGAGAACTAATAGAGGGTATAGAGAATTAAACAGCAATAAAGACAATGCTGTGATATTGATACTCCCTATGTTCCAAATAAAAGGATGTCCTTGTATGAGAGCCATACAAGGATAAAGTTGTTTGTTTTTTATGCAGATTTGGGCATATTCAATATATCCGTCTCCGTCATTGGTAGGAGTATATCCCCAAATAGCTAAAACCAAAATTAATACTAGGAAGTAAATACTCGTTATTGAGTAAAGAATCTTGTTATTTTGATATGTATTTTTTTCCATTTAGAATATAGAGTCCTTTATAGTTGGTTTGTACTTTTTGTCCTAGGATATTATACATTGTATGCTCTTGTTTTGGCATGTTGTTTGAAACTTCTTTTATATCAGAAGTTAGCAGTGAAATCTCCTTGTCAAGGTATTCTAAGCGTTGTACAATCCAATTGTTGATATATTTAATTTCTGCTTTAAAATCTAATTTGTTTCCAGCTATGTCTGAGTCATAACTCCATCGATTCTCTTCTCTTGTTGTCGCACCACAAGAGGAAAGATATTGGTAGTAATTCTGGTATCTAGCAATGAGGTGTTCTTGTTTTAGTTCATTTTGTCGTAATGCAAAATATCTTTTATAAACTTTATCTTTAAAATTATCAACATTAAGTTGTAAAAGACGGCAAAAAATGTTCAAGCCTGAAATTCCTAATGTATGAGTCGGATGAACGTTTTCTGGATGTAAAGGTTCGTCTGTATAGTATTGTCCAACTGTTGCATCTAAATCCCAAATGGCAGGTGTTAGTTTTTTACTCTCTGTCTTGTCATAGACAGCCCAATACATATTTTTTCCTATATTATCTATGCCATTGACAACGTTTAGAAAGATATAATAGTCAATTAGTACAGGCATGTCAAAGTATTCCGTAACTTCAGTACGGAAGGTGTCATCATCGCTTGTGGCTACAAAGTTTATGGCATCCCACAATATGCTATAATCTGTAGGACATACATCGTCAATGTCTGGGTATTTTGTTTCAAAAACATTCCATGTTTCATTATTATTGTTATATATTCCTGGCTCTTCCCAAAATGTTGCATACCCATAACCATTTGTTTTCCAAAGTTGCCCATGAAATACTTGATTGATTTCATCATATTTTTTGAGCTTTAACTCTTTTCTATCCATGGCTTCTGTTAAGGAATAGATACCTCTATATTCATTGTTGAGAAAGACTTCTGTCACTTTTCCATTTACACCACTCAAGGCTTTAGGTTCCTTGTCGGAATAATATGGTTTAGTAGCAAAATCATTCCATAATTCTGTTGCGATTCTATTTCTTAATCTAAAAAGATCTACTTGTCCAGCATCTAAAATCCAGTTATTGTCCTTTCTAAGTCCTAAGAAAGAATAATCTTTACTTTTTCCTTGTGCATCTATTGTTTTTATTTTATAATTTCTTTTATGTTTTCCTTCTGAGTTTGTAGAACCTCCTCTCCATTTGGCTTTGATATTGATGCTTGTTGAAATATTGTCTTCTGGTGTCAAAAGATACATGCTTCCCATGTTGTAATCATATCCAAATATCCCTTGGATGTCTAAGATTGGTAGATAAGTAAAACAGATATAGGCGTTGAATTTTTCTTTACCTTTTGAAGCAGATAATGTGTATTGCTTATTTGCTGATACATTGACGAATGTATAGGTGTCAGTGATACTTTCATTATCAATGTTTAAGTTTGCCCATAATGAATCTGGGTTGAGTGATATAGTTGCTTCATAGTCCTGCGAAAAGACATTTTGCGGAATAGATACAAAATATGTATTGGCGGTTTTATCGTATGCAGGTCTTTTTCCATTGATTGTAAATTGGGCAAAAGTATTTATTGGTAATAAGCTTATTACCAATAAAATAATAAATTTATAGAAAAGAGATTTACTGTTCATCATCTTATAATTGCAATTTTACATACTGTTCCTTCATTTCCTTCACTAGTTGCAGTTTCTACCATGTATATACCACTAGCTACTTTTTTACCTTTTGAATCACATCCATCCCAAGTGTATGTGCCACCATTGCTTTTTCCCTGATGTATGAGTACTCCATTGGAAGAGACAATTTTAATGTCTGCATCAAGTGATAATCCTATAATATTTATATTTCCAGAATAATCAGGTTTGACAGGATTAGGATATGCCCAAACATTATCTTTTGTCATCTCTTCATTAATGGCATTGTCATCACTTTGATAAGAGCATAATCCTTTGTCTGTACCGAAGAAAACCTCTCCTGTATTTTCATTGATAGCAATGGATTCTATATTGTCTGAAAGTAATTTACTATTAGCTTGTGTAAAATGTTCTAGTTGTGTTATATTATCTGAACTAATGAGATATACACCATTTCCTTTTGTTCCAAACCATTTTCTGTTGGCTTTATCGATTATAATAGATGAAATATTTACTCCTTCTAGTAAATAGTCTGCATAGTTAGTTCCATCATTTCGAGGAATTTTGATTTGTGTACATACAGGTGATTCTTTTCCTACTTCATTGGCTTCTATCATAAAGACTTTGTTGGTTGTTCCTACCCATATATTATGTTCATTATCTTCTGCGATATATTGTATAGCAGTACCGCTAATGTTTGTACCATCTTGATTGATGAAAGTTTTGTAAGATAATAGAGTGTTAGTTGATGGTTGGTAGCAATACAAAGAAGGTACACTCCAATGATTATTACCAAACCATAAAAGATTTCTACTATCGAAAGTCAGATTCTCTAAAGCTGCTAATGTTGTTTTGAGACTTTCATCGTAGAAAGCATTTTTATAATGGGAAACCCACTCTTGTTCTTTTGTATATTCTATCAGAGATTGATTATGAGAGGAAAGATTGTTAGTAATCCATAAGTTGCCTTCTTTGTCAAATTTGACACTTCCTATAATCTGATAGTTTTTGCTCTCCCTGTTAGGGGTAATTATACTATTATCAGAATTATAGTGCTTTATAAATTTTCCATCAAGAAATTCATATAATCCATTTCTTGCACCAGCAAAAACATGATTTTCATCTAATGGGTCAACATCTAAAGCATTTATATCAACGTAAGATAAGCCTGTCTTTTCAGATATATTATCGTCATAAATATTCCAACTATCATTGTTCCAAATTTGAATAGTTCCGGGGCGATTGGTCTCTCCACCAGGTCTGTAACCACCTCCACAAGTGTATAATTGGTTGTTGATATATTTCATAAACCAAAAATAGTTATATTTCGGACCACCAGGATTCAATGTGCTAACCAATTGCTTGAGTTCGCTCTTATCTTCTTGTGTTCTAGATACATATCCACCTACTCTACTCCAGCTGTTTTTATCCAACAGGTTATCTGATAGTTTTGCGCAAAATTTTCCATTGGTTTGGCTATAAGCATAGATGGTGTTGCCATCTATCTCACACCAATTTACCTGAAAGCCCAAATTATAAGTGTCACTGATTTCAACTTTACTGACATTCAGTTTGATGATGCCAAAACCTGTACTAAGATAAGCAAAGTTGCCATTTGTATAAATATCATTGACAGTCTTGTCTTCTGTCATAGAAGCATTGTAATAGTCAGACAGATTGGTAACCTCATAATTGTTGATGTTCATGAGGTCTATGTTGCCATTGGAATAAAGGATGACAAGACGTTTGGCTGTTTTATTGTAGGCAATATGAGCAATTTTACAATCGCTGAGATAATCCACCTTGCTAAAGGTCT
>CAVKBM010000201.1:0-6577 GCA_963654355.1 Bacteroidaceae bacterium
GGTAACATCAGCAATAATGGCATTTGGATATTTCTTCAGGATATTCTCCTGCTTCTTACGTTTTGATTCTATTACTATCATACACAGGAAATTACGAATGAAAATGTATGGTTACAGTGTCTCCATTCTTTGTCGTCGGAAGTAACCATTCGTTTATACTATTTATCCTATTCAAATATTCTACATCATTACTTTTTACGATAATATCTCCAGATTCCAATTTAATATCTACGTCTGATAAACATGATGTAGATTTTATAGGATCGATAGTGTCAATGATGCAGAAAAATGAGAAGAGAGGATATTCTGTAAATGCAAACTTATATTCCTCATAATTTCCTGATTCGTCTTTTGTTGATGGCAATATTAAGTCTTGCAGACTGTTTACTTGATATTTTTCCAGATTAGTATCATTATCCCTTATTAACCAAATGTTATGAGCCAAAATTATCCATGCAACGTAGTGATACAACTCTTCAAGTTCCTTTCTCCAACTTAATGTCGAAGAAATAGATTCTTTGTATTCTCTAATTTGGCAAATATCTTTGTCAAATTGCAATCCTGCCCATATTCCATGTTCTTTTTGTTCTCGATATTCATAATAAGATGGGTATATGCGTCTGTAGAAAAAAGGAATAGGTTCTTTATCTCCAATAGTTATTTCATATATTGGCAATTTTGTTGCCATCGTTTCTGCAGGGTATCCCAAGTCATGAAACAAGGTTGCCATAAACCAAACATATGGAAATTGTTGCATTATTTCACTCTGATTGTCTTGAAAACATTGTAGTTCAGACAATTCTTTATTTATTGATTTTTGGATAAAACTTGTCTTTTTGGAATAAAACCATAAACCGAGAAAGAAAGTTGAAACGATATGAGACAAACGTTCAGGACAATCATTCTTGAGCTTATCTATGTTTTTGAAAAGGCATGTACTTGTCTTTTCAGAAGCACTGATATAATTTATAATAAACTCATAGCAATCCTCTGTATCAAGAATCTCTGGAACTTTTATCTCGTTGTTATAATAGTTCCATAAATCTTTTTTGTCTTGAATTCTTTTGTAAATAGTTTGAATTTTCATAAAGCAGTCTTTATTTGAATGTTATATGCTTTCTTCGCCCATCTTTATAGTTTGGCTACTTTCTGCGACTGTAGTTGAGCATCCGCTCATTATGAAATGGCCAGATTTCATAAGGCTAATCGACAGTCTGTCCTTCTGAGTGATAAAATTTACCATTGTCAAACCAGGTGGGTTAAAGACAATGACTTCTTTTCCTTCTTTTGTGATGAATCTAAAGGCTTCTTCTCCACCGTCTGTGACCGAAGAATAAGAGTACCCTTTATAACATCTTATGATAGAATATTTCTTTATAAACTCACGGAATGATAAAGTCCATTCTTTTTCATACGGCAAATATCTCATTTCCATATCGCGAGCAAATTCATCCATGGCTTCGTCTGTCCATTCAGGCAATTCTGGCTTGTTCAAATCAAATAAATGAATGGAAGTGCTGTCGAGGTTTCTTCTCTCAATGGCTATTGTAAAGAGTGAGATAAGTATATTTATCTCAGAATCATTGGACGGATACAAACATTTTAATATTTCACATTGGCAAATATCTCTGTAGTCGGATTCAGAAAACAACAATTTGTCTGCTTCACAATATTCATCATACAAAGTCGGCTTCAAGGAAATTGCTTTCAAAGATAAGGCAATGCTTGCTAAAGCAAAGTCATCTATAGTCTCATCAAAATCATCAACAGTCCGCAAAGGATGAGAAAAGTTCTTGGTGCCAATTGTTGGGGATTTCTGTCCTTTCATTGCAGGAACGAACATTCCGTCATAATCTACCAAAGTCAGCTTGCCGTCAGGACGAACCATGATGTTGTCGGGTTTGAGGTCGCCATGGGCAAATGGCTGGGAGCGAAGCCATGCCGCCATTTTGCAGAAGCGATAGCAAAGCATTGACATGGCATAGTTGTCTTGATAGTTGTCTGCAATGTACTTTTCCATCGATTCCCCTTCAATCCAGTCCATTAGAAGAACAGGGAATTCGTTTTCATCACACTTGCAGTCCACAAATAATTCTTTTTCGAAGAAGTTAATCGAAGCAATGTAGGAGGAGTCTATATTTTCCAATTCGTCAGCTATCTGCTGATAAGCCTCGGCTCTTCCTTCCTGTTCTTTCGTGAAACACTTTATAGCATAGTTCTTATTGCCATCTGTCATCTTGAACACAACGGCGAAATTACCACTGCTCATGACGGGATCACCATTGTCGTCCATTACAGGTCGGAGATAGGTCAACTTATCAAAATTGTCCTCTGCGTTGCGGATAGATTCTACATATTCTGAAATTAATGGATATTGCATTTGTATGTTTGAATTAAGTGAGACAATTAAGTTTTATGTTCAACATATCTACTCCTTACCACGCTCTTGTTCTCTAATATAGTTCAGCTCTCCCTCTGCAAAATCTTTGCAAAGAGGGTCGTTAAGCAATTCTTTTGTAAGATAGGCTTTAGCTTCTTCGAGACGGTGTGTCTCTATCAGGGCATAGGCTTTTCTTCTCTTCAGGAAAGCGATATGATAATTCCATTCCTCTGCACGTTCCTCATTAGGCTTGGACGATTTTTCCAAGATATGCTCAACGAAGGACAGCGTTTGAGAATCTTTCGTGTTAGCCAAGAAATTAACATATTCTTGAATGTGCAGATACTGTCCACTGTTGCTTGCCAATTCCAGATAATATGCAGATGTATATGGTTTCTCCATTTCCATCAGGCAGAACCCTATCCTGTAGCTTGCCTCGAAAAATATTCCCCAAAGCAGTTCGTCTTTTGAGTCGTATTCAAGTCCTGGTTGTGCTTTCAATCTATCTGATGTACACTCAAATACCCATTTGGCAAGTTTGTATGCTTCATATATCCGTCGTTCATCCACGAGGCCAATGACTTTTCTGATGGCAGCCAACAAGTCATCATTATCTCTTCCGTATTTGAGTTCTTCAAATATACCAAAACAAATCGAGTAAGTAAGAGGAGCGTTCATTCTTACATAATCTCTCTTGTTATCGTCATTTGCAAAGTTGGCCTGAACTATATCTATTCGCATGACGGCATTCGTCTTATCTCCTTTGATGGAATGGGTGGATATGATCAATGGCGCATGATAGCACAGGATGGATTTGTCATCTTTTTCGTCACTTCTAAAAAAGGCATGATTGCTGGTCAGGATAAATATGTAGTCTGTTTCAGATGGTTGATTGATGACATAGTCAATGATGGCCTCTACATCTTCTATCCGCTTTTCGAACTTGCCATGCTTGGCATCATAAACAAACATACATGGCGCCAGATTGTTTCTGGTTAATCCCATGAGGGCTTTCAATATCTGACCTATGGTAATCGTGTTGTCGTAATTTGGATTTTCAGCAAAGCGTTTGTCTGCTTGCTCCTTGTATTTTATTAAAGCTGCTGGCACATCAACAGCAAATTGCTTAACCTCTTCTGTCCAGTTTTCGTAGTCGCCATACTTTTGTGCGACAGACATTAGCCAATCCTGCATCCTGCCAATGGCCGTTGGACTGCCTAATTTGGCATAGCAAAGAGCGAGGTAGTTGGGGGTGTCCAGACCAACGCCTGGAGTGCCTTGTCTGAAATAATAAGCGGCTTCATCCTCTCTGTCCATCTTGGAAAGGCATTGCCCCATGATGTTGCAAATGTCATAATAGGTGGACATGAATTCTTCGTCTCTTTCATCAAGAGGCTTCAGCCTCATGTAATTGAATGCTCTCCCAAGAATGGAGAACGTGTCATAATAGCGGTTTTGTCCAAATAGCCATTTCCCATAACCAATGTAGTCCAATCCTTGAAATTCGAATTTTCCATGAAAATATTCAAGCTCTAATTCGTTAGGATCTTGATTAGTAGCCTGTTTCTCGGCAGCACTTTTCTCTATCAATTCGTATTTAGCATATTCGGGATTGTTTTCAACCTCTGAATGCGTTAGAATGAAGCTGGTTACAACTGGGGCATTCTTCGATTGGAAAGACCTGCCGTCATCTTCGTTCTGATTGTCTGGAACCAGAACGGATGCACGCATATACTTTATTGTCTCTATTCCGCCAAGACTGGTTAGTGTCATTATGTATCTGCGTGATTTACAATTGACAATAAGAGTTGTCTCGTGATATAAGCCCTTGCCATAATGGTCATCAACTTTTCTTTTGAGAATGCACGAAAACAAATCAAAATTCCATATTTCTGATTTATTGGTGATTACCGTCTCGCTGATGTCTTCACCTGTGTCGGCTATTCTATATGCCACAGCCATAGATGCAACAGAAGACGTCTCCTCCTTGAATAGTGCTTCCAATACCTCTCCCAAAGTGATTCTGTTCCCTTCGGTGGATCTCCGCAGGACTATCACCTGGTGTCTATATGCAGACTCATAATATATAAAAGCCTTGTCATCCATCAGGTCAAAATCTATATATTTCTCCTCGCCAGTCCGTGTCTTGCCCTGACTGGGGTTGCTCTCAGAAGAGATTTCTTTCGTGTCCTCTTCTTTTCCGAATAATCTTTTGATAATTTTCCCAATCATAAGTTCTTATATTTTATTATCTTGTTGAAATAATGCTTTCGTCCATTCACGACAACCGTATCTTTGTTCTTGCTTAAACCGTAAATGGCGTAACCGCCATAACGTATTTCTCCTTCGGGGAAAGGACAAGTAATTGTCTTTTTCTTGAAATCGAACTGTGGATAATCTGTCATTCCAAAGCCATTGTTGTCCTTAGTATAATAAGGTGGGTAATCCATCAAAATAGGCTCCCCCTCAACTATACGATAAACATCGTACCCATTACCAAACCTTATCGCTTCGCTTTGATGAACAATAACGAGTTCGGGTATGGCATCAAAGTCCATATCTTGAAAGAAGAACGGAGTGTACCTAAAGGATGCCCCATCTTTACAACCTGTACCATAATCCGCCTTGATGGTCTTGTAACGATGCATCTCTAATATATTCTGGTTCTTTCCTTTCACATCACATCTTCCTTTGCAAAAGGTAGTGTCTCCAAAGCTGTTGGTGTGAAGCATAAATGTTTTTCCTTTCTTTGTGAAGTATATGTCTGCCGCTAGAACCATATTGTCAGATTCATAAGGCTTTAGTACAGCCTTGACCTTATACCCATGGATCTCCAAACGGTATTGAACGACAAAGCTGTCTTGGCTACGATCGTGGTAATCCTCCCATATAATCGTATCTACATATGGGATTGTGTCTGTGGACGCTAAGTCCTTGTTAAATCTGCAAGAACAACTTGCAAATAGAAATCCGACAAACAGAATTATGGGGATTCTCTTCATTTCAGATTGCTTTAAGATTTATGCCGTTCTTTCCCAGCTGTTCGTATGCATGATACATAGAAGTTTCTTCTAAGACAGTCTGTGTTTGTAAGTGTTGTTTGGCACCAAAGTTTCATTTCTTGCTCTAAAGTCTGTTTTTATCTTATTCCTCAGCTCTCTCCATAGCATCCTTCGGTATATATGCCGTTGCAACAAAACATCCACCAAATAACTCCACTATCACACGCTGCTGCCCTGCGATTCGTGCGACTCTACCTTGAATTCCTTTAAAATCGCCCTCTGTAACAATAACTTTGTCGCCCAACTTGTACTCGATATTATTGGACGTGACGGGGATAATGTTCGGATTCTTGATAGAGGTGAGTTTGATGAAATTAACCATAGCTTTGTCTTTTATGGTAAGTGGAGGGTTGCGGCCAGGTGCCTCACTACAGTATGTGGTGTGGTCGAAATAGAAACTCAACAATGGACGTTCTCCAACAGAGTTGCTCTTTGCTTCATGGAGCAAACTTTCGATTTCCTCAAAAGATGAGTGGACAAAGACGAATGAGGGCAGAAGAAAATCGGTGATGATACGTTTCTTCCTATGCTTGGTAACCTGTTTGTACCTTAGTGGTGCGTAACACTCTATTTGTTTGGCATCAATAAAAGCCTTAGCCTTTATGATTCGGCCATACGACACTCGTAAGACAAACCATTGGCTTTTTCCAGCAGGCACATTCTCTACCGACACCCCACCTTTATCTTTTGAAGTGGGGGGAGTACTGGAGGTAAGTCCTATACAAGGACACGATGAACCTGTGTCGGAAGGTTGCCCATTATACAATGAAGCATCAGACATTTCGAGAATTGCCATAATTTGACTACAAAAATAAAGGAAATATTTGAAAAGAAAGAATTTTTATCGAGGAATTTGCTCGTTTTCGATAAAACGACTGGCTTTTTAACGATTTGCGAGCTATACACGCCAAAAATTGCCATAATACAATTTGTTGATGTTGTACTGAAGTAATGGCAAAGGGCTACGGTGTCTATAAGTGGCGCATATCTGGCGCAATTTTTAAACAAAAGTGGCGCAACTTTCTGACATTCAGACAGTTACGCCACTTTATGCGGAGAGAGAGGGATTCGAACCCCCGGTACCTCTCAGTACGCCGGTTTTCAAGACCGGTGCATTCGACCACTCTGCCATCTC
>CAVKBM010000202.1:0-6473 GCA_963654355.1 Bacteroidaceae bacterium
GTATCTGATACTGTTATTAATAATATAAATAATAATAAGGATAAAGAGATATATATAAATATTATTAACTATCTAAATAATAAGTGTAATACAAAATATAGATATAATACCCCTAATACCAAGAAGCATATTAATGCAAGGCTTAATGACGGATACACCGAACAGGACTTTTATACAGTGATTAGCAAAAAGGCTGATGAATGGTTGGGAACAGAACAGGAAAAGTACTTAAGACCCGACACTTTGTTTGGTACTAAGTTTGAAAGTTACTTAAATCAGCAGATAAGCAAGAAAAAGACACAAGTTGATGAATGGGAGGCATACGCAATACATGACCAAGAATGAAGTTATTAAATTATTAATGACCATACAGACATTTTATCCCAATTACCAAGTTGAAAACAAAGAGTTTGCTATCAATGCGTGGTATGCAATTATAGGCGATTGTGATTATAAGCTGATGGAAAAAGCGTTACAGGCTTACATAACAACCGATACAAGCGGATTTGCGCCAAGCATAGGACAGCTACTTGATAAGCTTCACACAATCCAAAACCCACAAGAACTCAATGAGATGGAGGCATGGGCACTTGTTAGCAAAGCTCTACGAAATGGCTATTATGGCGCGGTTGAGGAATTTAACAAGTTACCGCCACTTGTGCAAAAGGCTGTCGGCAGTCCAGATAACTTGCGGAACTGGTCACAGACAGACACGAATAGCATTGAAAATGTAGTGCAGTCAAACTTTATGAGGTCGTATCGGTTAGTTGTTAATCGTGAAAACGAAATCAAGAAAATGCCAGCAGACGTGCAGGCTTTGATTGAGGATGTTAATAAGACTTCATATTCGGCTCAAATCGGCACGGAAAATCGTGAGACGATAAAATTATCGTTGGAAGATAATAAAAGTCGGAACGGGGCAAATAAATGCGTACCAATGCCAAAAGAAATTAAGGAACGCATTGAACAAATGAAAAGATAGGAGGTAAAGAGGTTTTGGTCGACCGTTAAAACATGTTTTACCCCTAGCAAAAAAATGATAAAAGACAAATATTCAAAACGGAGATATGAAGAGCGAAAGGCCAATAGTCTTTGCGTATATTGCGGAAAACCACTCGACAGGCAAGGTTCCTTATGTACGGCATGTAAAGATAAGCGAGCTACATATAGTCGAGATATATACAAAAAATTACAAGCGGTCGGTGTTTGCCCTAAATGTGGCAAAAACTTGCTATATGGTGATGAAAAAAATTGCCTTGACTGTAGATCAAAGTCGGCAAGAGAAATGTCAAAACTACGTGCTTTAGACCGAGAAAAAAATAACGAGCAACAAAAAATGTGGCGAAAAGCACGATATGAAAAAGACAAAGAGAATGGCATATGCACACGCTGTCGTAAAAGAAAGGCAAGTTTGGGGTATAGCACTTGTGCGTTTTGCAGAGAGTCAATGAGAAATGCGCGCATTAAGAAACCCAAAAGAACCGATAGATACAAACAAGGGTTATGTTTTTTCTGTGATAATCCAATAAAAGAGGGATATAAGGTTTGCGAAAAACACTATCAGCAAAATTGCAAAAACGGCAGAAGTGAAAATGCAAATATAGCAAGGCGAAAACTCTTGAAAGCAGGTATTTTATATTGAGCGCCTTGACAGATTTTTACGAGTTTTACGCACCGTTGAGGTCAAAATATAGCCTTAGGTTAACTTGGAAAACAAGTCAAAAGGAAACAAGAGTAGTAATTTATCAGCGAAACGGTAAGGAACTTGTAAAAATCACGGAAGAAGACGAGGACACCTGTTTTATACGAGCTAAAAGAGAACTTGAAGAAAGAATGAAGAAATATGAGCAACAAATTGAAATCAAAGAAAAAACACAAAGAACCGGATTTTACATGGACAAAATTAGAGAGAGTTACACTGAAAAACAATGATAGCCATAGAAAACTTGCAAGGCGGTCTTTCGCAGATTTTATGGATTTAGGCTACTATGTACTGTATTTGCACCATGGATTTGGAAATAAACGCATTGTACGGCTTGAAAGAACAGTAAATGAGTACCTTGACAGATCACAAACCGAAAATGAAATGAAAGCAAAAATGCTTGCCGAACTTTTAAGGGCTAGATACGGCATTGATGTGGAAAAAGAGATTGATTTAATTCCAGCTCAACAACTGATTAGGATTTACCAGAAAAATAACCCACTGACAATAATCAGTACGAGGCAACTCTTGAATGATGTAGTATACAGCTATATGGCTTTGACATGCACGGCACTTAAATCGATGTTTAAATTATCAGTTAAGGAAATCGAAGAGTTTATCACAGAATATAGAGATTTAATAGATACGCTGTATAAATTCAATCAATTCGGATTGACATTGCCGTTGATAGCACAATGTCTTGCCGATGAGGTCAAATATGTTGATGAAAGGTACATAAAGGTGATTGATTGATGATATACGCATGGGATAATAACAGCACTCAAAACGCTCACATAAAACATACGAACGATGACATACAGAAGTACTATATGGAAAAACATAGAGATGATAAGGCATATGAGAGATTTAAACATATACCAGAGTATAACAGAAAGGAGAGTTCTAATGGCGCACAATCTACCACCGAAAATATGTGAAATATGCGGTAAATCTTACAAGCCTACCTCAAATACTCAAAAGGTATGCGGTAAAGAGTGTAAGAAAATTTATTGCAAGTTGCATCCAGATAAGAGAACTATAAATCCTAAAGATAACCATAAACCTAAGAAACACAAAGAAAGCGAACTCGTTAAAATTAGTAGGCTTGCCAAAGAAGCAGGCATGACATACGGACAATTTATAGCAGAACAATACAAGAAAGAGAGGACATACCATGGAATGTTGCGGAAACTGTAAATGGCAAAGATATGAAAAAGACAGTCAAAGTTGGGTTTGTACCAATATGGATAGCGAATATGTGTCTGACTGGACAGAATATAATCATACTTGTGACCAATGGGAGGAAAGAACATAGAATGAATGATTTATTATGGCTAGTTGTAATTGCCGGAATAGTTGGAATATTGGAAATTGTAATTGGAATAATGTTTGTTTCGATAAGCGACAAAGAGTCAGAAGATAAAGAACAAATTGAATATCTGAAAAAATGGAGAGAAAAGAAAGAGAGGTAAATTAGAATACACGAGTTGCCGTTAAAGATATCTAAAGAAAGTGAAAGCGGATGGTAATAAAATGAAATCGAGGATGATAAGTGGCACATTGCCTAGATGTAGGTTTGTCGGTGCAAAGTGTACAGTAAAATGCAAGTACTACAAAACTTGTGTGCACAGTGCATACAAGAGACAAAAGTAATAGGAGAAATGGCTTATGAGGTTTTCAGAACTTACTAAGCCGGAGCTTGAAGAAATTTTTAAAAATGCCAATTTTACAGATGAAGAAACAGAAATATTTGCGCTTTTGGTGGCAGATAAGAGCCTTGAAGAGATAGCGCAACGGCTCTTGCTATCGAAAGCCACTATTTCTAGGAGAGTGAAAAACATAAAAAACAAAACAGAAAGAAGTGAAGATATGGTCAAGTCAGTGCCTATATGGGAAAAAGTCGCGTTAACAGTTGAAGAGGCGGCAGAGTATAGCAATATCGGAATTAACAGGATTAACGAAATGTTGAAAGAGCCGGGATGTACTTTTATTCTGAACGTTGGAAGAGGTAAGCGACTTGTAAAAAGAAAAGAATTTGAAAAGTTCATACAAAAAACAAACGAAATATAGAGATATATTGAATTTTGAGCCATTATGTAATATACTAAATATGTCATGTAATGGCTCTTTTTGAAATTGGAAGGAGCTAAATAATATATGGGAAAGGATCTGAGAGGAAAAGAGCTAGGAGTCGGATTGACTCAGCGTAAAGACGGTTTGTATCAGGGTAGATACAAAGACCGTTTCGGAAAGTATAAAACTATATATAACAAGAAGTTGTGCGACTTAAAGAAAGAGCTTACCGTAGCAATTCGAGATAATCAGCTTTATACAAGCGTTAGAGATGAAATAAAGCTAGATAACTGGTTTGATCGCTGGATGGATGTATATAAAAAGAAAAGTGTACGCCCTAATACGATCAGGGAATACACTCACATATACAATAAAAATATATCACCTTTTTTGGGAGAACGCAATATAAATTCTCTTGTAAAATCTGACATTCAGCAACTAATCAGAAGGGCGGATGATGACGGATATCATTATGAGAGACAAAGCAAAATCAAGATTATCTTAAACGATATGTTCTCTAGAGCTGTCGAAGATGATCTCATGGTTAAAAATCCGGCAAAAGGAGTTAGACTGTACAAAGACAAGGAGCAAAAAATAAGAGTACTCACAACAGGAGAACAAGATGTATTTTTTGACTTTTGCAAGAATACATTTTACGACAACTTGTTTAATGTTGCCATAAATACCGGATTAAGGCCCGGAGAGCTTTTCGCTTTAACGAATGAAGATGTTCATATCAAAGAAGGATATATTGATGTTAATAAGACGCTTGTGTATCAAAAGTATCTTGATGATAAGTGCAAGACATTCCATATTGAACCACCTAAAACGAAACAAAGCTACAGACATGTACCGATTAACAGTGTATGTTATGAGTATTTGATAAAGCAAATCGAACTCAAGGAAACTGTGTCAAAGCGAAGAGCTAAAGAGCAAAACAACTATTTGTTTGTGACGAAATTCAATACGCCTCTTAATTCTGTGATATATTCAGATGCAATACGATCTGTTGTCAGAAGGATTAACGAAACGAGAACGCTAGAAGATCAATTCGCTTTTTTTAGCGGACATACGTTCAGACACACGTTTGCGACAAGATGTTTTGAAGCTGGAATACAGCCAAAGGTGGTTCAATCATATTTAGGTCATGCAAGTCTTAAAATGACAATGGATCTGTACACTCATGTGACAGCGGATAAGGCAACGAGTGATATAGAGAGAATTGTTAAAGGCAGGGACAATATAGTTGATTTTCGAAGAAATGTTGTGTAAAAAATGTGTAGTACTACACACAATTAAATCACAAAATCGTTTAAAATCAGCGTTTGCAAGGTAAATCAGTATGATAATTAGTAAACTTATTATGTATACCAGGAAGTACCATATGAATTTGTAAATAATGGCTTAATTGCTAGGAAATAAGCCATTTACAGCGATTTTAAGCAATAGTTTAAAACACACGTATTTCTATGTATTTACACGTATTTCTATGGCAAAAGTGTGTAGTAAGTGTGTAGTAACACCATCAGAAAGTGTGTAGTAAAAGGTAACTGAATACAGAGTCATTGCATGACAAAAATATGAGAAGAACTTGAGAATGTTCTTCTCTTTTTTTATGTCAAAATTTAAGCGTAGGGAGATGAAAATATGTTTGAAGATTGTGTAAGAGAGAAGATTTTGGCAAAAGAAGAATTAAGAAAGATTGATTTAATGACATTATCACTGGTAATTAAAGCAATTGAGGAGGTATTAGAAGCTAATGAACAATCAATATCAACAACAGATGTATAACAGCTATATGCCACAATATGTCAATAATCCATATACACAATATAATTGAAAAGCTGTCAGAAGTTATTGAAAATGAGTTTGCCAATGGTACAGAATGTGTTGATACTTGCGAAATGGGAGCGGTTGCGGATATTTACAAAGATTTGAACGAAGCTGAATACTACGCAACACTTGTAAAGTCAATGAATGAAGCAAACGCTGATGAAGTTATGACAATGTTTGACAGATACGGAGACAGGCGGTATTACACCGACAGAGAACGCAGGGAAAGAGATGAACCGCCTTATTATCACTATCCAAGAGATGTTGATAGAACTTCTGGCAGAATGTATTACAGTGAACCAATCGAGAAAACAGAGAAGATAATTGAAAAGCCTGAAAGTGAGTATGACAAAGCTAAGAGACATTACACGGAAACGAAAGAGCTTCACAAAGGCAATACTCCAGAGGACAAAGAAAGCAAGATGAAGTCACTTGACGGATATATCAAAGAATTAAGTGGAGATATTACACAGCTTATTGGAGATATGACCGCAGAAGAAAGAGGACTGATGAAAACCAAATTAAGCACACTTGTATCAAAGCTTTAAGCTTAAAGGCTATGGGTATCAATATTCATAGCCTGTTTTTAAAGGACTCGAAATCGAGGAGTTTAAAAGCACATTGACAACTAAATATCAGCTAGTGATTTTTGCTCTAATGTATGTTATAATCAATCATATTTATCATACAAGGAGGAGTGGAAAATGGTACTTTTAATTTTTGCGTGTATTATCGTCTTTTTTGTGGGGCTGATTAAGCTTGTGGTTGATTTGATTAGAAAGAAAAGCTTAAAAACCGCAGGGATAATGACACTGTGTAGCCTTATCCTGTTTATTGTGCTTTTGTTTTTGATTGGCACTAGCAC
>CAVKBM010000203.1:0-6391 GCA_963654355.1 Bacteroidaceae bacterium
TTCACTTGCAAACTTTTCATCAGTCCATAACCAGACATAAAGAAAAACACCATAACGATGGGAGCACCAAAGTATTCAAACTGGGATATGCCCGTAACATCGGGAGCCGCCTGTATTACCCGCATGGATATATGGTGCAATACAACACCCACAGCCAACAAACCACGCAAAGGAAGTGTTTCCTTTACCGAGAATGTTCCAAGTTGCTTTTTACCTTTGGTTATTGCAAAACATAACCAAACAAAAAGAAGAGATAGAAATAAATACATATTTAGCAATCGTAAAACTAATTTTTCTACTTATCCTTTATTCAGTCCGCCAATCATCCTGAGGACAACACCATCCAACTTCAATTTGATGAAAGGTATGAGGAATCGCGTCTTGATGGTTGAGCTAAACAACATGAGGAATGGCTTGTCTATAAATTTCCTCAACCTTATCAATCTCTGTTTTTGTTCCAGTTTGTCCTTTTCTTTTGTCAAACCCACCAAAGACATGTAATAAACCGTCTGCATGATAAAATCATACCCTTCCTTTTCCGTTCCTTTGGGATGATATTTTTTATAGTACTCATACCATTGGCTGGCCGTAAGCTGAAGCATGTCCTTCAAGAACAAGACGTGCATCAACTGCTTGGTATCCAACTGAAGCTGAAGTTGGTAGTGTTGTTCCAGTTTTTCGGACAGTTCAAACAAACGTCCGTCTATATAGTCTATTTCCTCGAAGGAAAGCCCGTACCCCTCCCCTTGTTCGTCGGATGATTTATGGTAAACCTTATGAGTGGTATCTACATAAAGCGATTCTGCATGACAAAGGTATTCCCAATTGAACACATTGTCTTCTGCAAAGCGCATGCTCTCATCAAACCGAATATGGAATGTTTCGATAACAGAACGCTTGAACAAACGTCCCCAAGGATAGCACAGTTGGTCTGCGTTTATCAATGCAGAAATATGCTCGCCTACCTCTTCCTTGTTTGACAAGGATAATACAAAAGAAGAAATTTCCGGCTTACAATCATAGCAAAAGCCTGTAATAACCAGATCTTTGCCAAATCCTCGGGATAGCTTTTTCAGATAATCAGACTCAATATAATCGTCGGAATCTACAAAAGCGATGTATTCCCCTTTGGCTAACTCCAACCCTTTGTTGCGAGCAGAACTTACTCCAACATTTTCTTGATGCAAGACCGTTATTCTGGAATCATCGAAAGACTTGCAAACATCAAGAGTCGCATCCTTACTTCCGTCATCAACGAGTATCAACTCAAAGTCGGCATAAGTCTGGGCAAGTATAGACTTCACGCAATATCCTACAGTCTTCTCAGCATTATAGGCAGGAACAATAACAGAAATCATTTCTTCTTGGTTAGTTTATGTACTTTTTCCAATAACATTGCCATTTTTAGCATCAGATAGGATGCTACCCCACCCTCTTTATATATTTTTCCAAAGATTCGACCAACAGGAGAAAACAAAAAATACATCTGGTCTATTCCCACAGGCATACTTGGAGAAACAAATGACTGCTTACAATTTCTTATAAGCCTATCCACTTGAGGCGATATTTCCTTCTCTCGTTTTATCCTTCTATATATTTCCTGACTAAAGAATGGAGAATAGCTCTGGTCTTCTATAAAATTCATGTGCCACCAATGGATGATTGCCGCATCGGCGAAATACTTCAAACTCATTTGCACTTGAGCATTGTATATTCCAGACAGTTCTTGAATCATATTTCCAAACTCACGATTTGCCATCAGGAAAGAAGGCTCATCCTGTTGGTTTCCCTTTTGGAAACAGGAATATGTCCAATTCTCGTTCCATTTTTTGAAAAACGCATGAGTTCTATCATTGTCTGCAGCATATATCACACCCGAATTGAAATAATACGGACTATCGGAAGCATCTATTCCAAAAACAGACTTAACCGATCCTAATGGAGAGAATGGCATCTTTACTAATGGCAAATGCGTTTCGGGAACTGCAGCCATATCGCAAGACAATTCGTCAATTTCATCCAGCGGTTTGCAAATTACCGTATCATTGTCAAGAAACAACATAGGCCCTTCGACATAAAGGCGGGTTTTAGTTTTAAGGTCTCTCGATTTTTGTTTTGCAGTATACTCTTCTGGAACTGGAACAACTATTGTTTCAGTCACCATTGCACAAAAATCAGGAAAGAGGGATACATATTTCTTTGTCGATTCGTCCAGCAACAACGTTACGTTTACATCTAGATGAAATATTCGCAAAGAATATAACGAGACCCAACATTCTTCCAAGAACAAGTCTTGTTCAGAAGCGATAAGGGCATACACTATTTTCGTTTTCATTTGCGCCAACAGTTCTATTTCGTTTCCATCAACTCATCCATATTACAAATTCTCCCCATCAATGTGGGACAGCCATTCTTATCGCAAGAGGGTATATCAGCGGATTTTTTACAACTTAGTTTATACAAAAAACGACTATTGTCTTCAAATAGGGCATGGAATTGTTTTTCAGAAAAAGGCACTCCTATTCTTAGTTGCAAGAGCCAAATATTAGGGTTGTTTACAGGAACCGCATCAATCATTGTTCTGACTGATGGAATTTCGTCATAAAGCAGATTAAACACATAATCCATCCATACATAATCAACAATATGATCATAACGTTTCCAATATTCTATAAACACGTCTAAAGTTGCCCGCATCATTAAATTGCCCTTATGACAAGCAAAGAAAAAAGTACTCCATCGGCCACCACTAACATTTACCATATCTTTCTCCGGAAGTTTATTGGTGTAAAAATCAGAAGAAAAGACTATTTGGGGTAAAGGGCGTGTCAATAACAGCGTGCAATCCATCCATACACCACCATACTGATAGAGCAAAGCTATACGTACAATATCCGAAAAGTGAGTTCGTGATATTTTTCCTTCTTTATATTTACGCCAAACTACTTCATCTAGTTGAAGATGCTCAGAAACAGTCTTCTCCGTAACCAAAATAACTTTGCACCCATTGCTATTCTTTTTTATCAATGATATACACGATTTTACCATTTGGGGAATAGTCTCCAGATCGTTCCAATATATCCAAATTATTGTAGAATCTTCACAACCAGCATTAATATCTCCATGCGAATATATCGGTAAATCTTTATATTTCTCTATTACATCACCAAACGTTTCCCAAAACTTAGCAAGACGAAGAAACGCCTTTTGCTTGTCTTTTGGATTTCTCATTCTCAGCAGGAACTTCGTATGGTTCTTCCATAACAGCAAAGTGTAGTCAAAACCCACTATACGGCCTTTTTCTATAGCCTCACTATAGATATTCCAATTTCTTTGCCATTTATCTTTTATTTTCTGTAATACTGTCATATTCCTACTTCGTCTTTGATATGTCACAAATTATTTGAGAAATATACTGTTCGTCCAGACAGTCTTCTATTTGATTACCTTCAGCTACTTCATTCGTATATTTTCCGTTAACAGCGCCTTTATTTGTGTCTGCATTTAGATACCACTCATACTCTATATCCAAATGGCCAATATCTACCGCCTGATAGCCCAACTTTGCCAAGTCGTATGCCAAGACTGTAGCTGTCGGACCATAAGACAGGAGTATCAGCTTGCCGTCCTTGGGACTCACATGAGAAGTTATGGCTTTCAGCATCTCGTCATAATGGGAAAATCCATTGGTGGGATAGCCCAGTATACGCTGTATGGATTTGGTATTGGCATAAAGGTCGTTGCCGACACCCGTACGGCTATGCGCACCTTCCACGATGACAACATCTCGTCCATCCCATATCTTCTTCAGCAAGTGAAGTTGTCGGGTACTGCGGTCACGATCGTGATACTCGATGTAAAACCGTGAAATCTGCGTATCTATATAGGTTCTATTTTCCGTAAGGTATGACTGCAAAAGTTTACCATACTTACATGCAAATTCTCCCCAAAAGATACGGGTGCCCTCTACTGCCCCATCTACATTCTTCAAAAAATACGGTATGCCGACAACATGATTTGGCGCATCTTTGGCTTGGAGCACTTGTTTAAGACGCTCACCAAGTTCATTGTCTGCACTTTGGAAACCAATGCCTTTTCCAAAAAGGAGTCCAATTTCCCCATCGCCATACCTACTGACGGAGCAGCGATGTTTTATGATATATTCTATGGACTCGAACGAGTCCAATATTTTCAGTTTTTGAAATGAGCTCCGTGCCTTAGGATGCACTACAAACCATCGATAACGGCGAGCAATGCCGCCATATATTTTGCTAAATAAACTTACTATAATATTCATACTATTATACTATAATTTGGAAATTATCAATAGGACTTAAAATGACCTCTTAAATAATGCGCCAGCATTCGCGGTTTGAACAATCCCAAATCCTTGGGACATTGCCAAATAAATCTCATAAAATCCCGAAAACGGCAAGAATATATGTAGTTCTGTATGTTGTTATAAATCTTTTGTTTATATTCTTTTGTGACAATTCCTACAAATTCCTTGTCGGTTTCGTTTTCAAATTGTGCCATGAACTTTTTCATCCAGTGATAGTTCATATACGTGGCCGCAACTTTTTTTCTGCTATCTTCCGGATTCCCCCATTGCCCGGAAATATTCACATCAGAATTTCTAACATGAAATGTTATTTGCGGGGTTATACAACAACCATTGTCGGCCATCAGAAAATTAGTTACGTCATCCGAAAACCATGCTGAAGGAAAATCCACAAATTTGCCCTTAGACCTAAGAGCCTCTGTGCGATAGACAAAACTTGCCACCCCTCCTGCCCAATCATCTTGATAGATTCTGTGAATGAAATGTAGGGTGTCAAGATATTCCTCCGTCACATTCTCCATATGCCTAACCACCCCATTCCCGTCTATCTCCTGAGAACGAGCACGCAAAAGATTTACCTTTGGGTATTTCGCCAGCAACTTGTCCGTCTCTTCCAAAAAGTTTGGCATATAGACATCATCATCGCTCGCCATGATGAAGTATTCTGTATCACACATGTCAACCAAAAGATTCCAATGGGACACAAGGCTTTTACCTCCCATATTCACCGGATTGCGCCGAAAAGTAAAGCGAGAATCGCCCGAGCAGACCTTGTCAAAAATGGATTTTAGGTCATAGGGCGAACAGTCGTCGGAGACCAACACATTGAAATCGCCATAGGTCTGACCCTTGATGCTCTCCAAGGCCTCCTCTAGAAAATTGGGCTTATAGGCCGGAAGAAGAAATGTATATTTTTGTATATTCATCATACAGGTAAAACTTTAGAAACCTTACACTTCACCTTGCGAAGAACCTTTCCGCGCATCTCCGCATCAAGACCTATATAGAAAATCAAGGCTGCAGATACACATACGCTCACAGCAGAAGTTGAAACCAAATTTATCCAACCGTCGCTCAACGACTTCGAGACTAGCGTGGGGAGGACTGCGGACAACAATATGATAAGAATGCTCTTCAAAGGAACATGCAACAAGTAATGCCTGATATCGAAACCTGAATACTTGTTCAGAATCCATAGGTCGCATGCCATGGCCAGAGGATAGGCCACGCAAGCTACCACATAGGCAATAATCGGGGTTGCATCTAACCTCAAGAACACATATGTAAGCGGCAGGACGGAAATATACGCTATGGAAGATGTAATGTTGGGCAGCTTCATCTTACCGAAGGCATGTATACCATTGCCTATCGGAAAGTCTATTGCTCTGAAGAATAGCTCTATCAAGGTTATCCGTATGAAGGGAATCACATATTCGGGTATGTTGCCGAGCCACAACTTGATCAAAATCTCGGTCTTGATAAAGACCGGCAGCCCAATGAGTATCAGCAGGTAAGAGGAATACTTGGCGGTATTGCTTACCAGACGGTTCATCTGCGAGTACTCCCCTTTGGCATACAACTTGTATATTTGAGGACCGGCAGCTACTTGGAAGTTCATCACAAAACCACTCACTTGACTGCTCACAGTCATCGCAATACCCCTCGCTGCATTCACTACCGTAGAGAAGAACAGGTTCAGGAGTATCGTGATGCCCTGACTGTTAGCCATAAAAGCAAATGTGCCGATGGAATTCCATCCCACGTAATTCCAAATTTCCTTATAAAGATTGGGATCCCATCTGAGATGCATATTGCACTCATCAAACTTGCGAATGCAATATATGCGGTACATGAAGAACATGAACAGGCTCACACAAAAGTAGAAAGTGGAGTACATGATCAATTTGTCCGTATCGACATAGAGCAGCATGACAACAATGGCGAGTTTGAAAGCGACATCCAGGATGCTCATGAAGGCAAATGTGGACATCTTCTCATGGGACGTGATGCTCGCCAAATAAGGGGTCTGTGTTACTCCCAGGAAACAAG
>CAVKBM010000204.1:0-6238 GCA_963654355.1 Bacteroidaceae bacterium
TCCAGACACCTGAGCTTAGGATGGACAGTTATGTAGCTCCATCCTTTTCTTGTATCTATACTATTAACCGCCGTGGTTGTGGAGTGTATCGGCAAAAAGTAAGTGCTACCGATATGGAGAAAGATTCTGTTGAAAAACTTCTTGAAATCCAAAAACTCAAAGAGGCTGGCGTTTTGAACGAGGCGGAATTTGAGGAACAAAAGAAACGAATATTGGAGGAAGATAAAAATACTCCTCAAATCCCTGTTGCCAAAACAAGGAATCTCTATTCTGACATTTTGAATCTATGGAGCAAACTTCATAGTTTGTTCCGTCTTGAACAAAAGAAGCAAGAAGAGTTATCAACAAACAAATTAGCATTGTTTGTTTTGCTAATAAACATCGTTTCCTTTGTAGGCTTGATTATATTGGCAAATAGTGGCACAATACTTAGCTCAATGATGACATTGCCTTTGATGTTGGAAGCCTCCTTGCTACTTTGGGGCATTTGGAAACCCAACAACAAAATTTTGTTTTGTGTTATGGTTATCCTTATGGTTTTGCCTATAGTGGGACTTTTTCACATAACAGATTACTTAAACGTTTCTAAGGGTCTTCGTTTGAAAGAATTAGAAGCATTAATGAATAAGGCTTTTTGTGTTTCTTTTTTATATACTTTCGTGTCTTTCTTGTTAATGCCTCATAATGGTAAAGCAACATATAAGGCCATAAAGGTGTTGGCTTTAGCAACAATACTCAATCCTGTCTTTTATGGATTATATTTAACTGGTGGGATAGTTGAAAGTTCTCATTATGATTACGTATCATTCTTTTCATTAAACAGAACAATTGGCTTATATGGTGTTATCTTCTTTATTGCATTTTGGTTTGCAAGTCATTTGATTTATTCGATACTCACAGGTCTATCATTTAGGCAATCCGTAGTTTCTGTTTTGAAAGGATGGACTATTATACTCCAAGTCGTAAAGCGATATAAAAAGATATGCTATGCTATCGTAGGAGCGTTTGTTGTTGTCGTTATCGGTTACAACATTAAGCATTACTATGACCAGAGGCAAGCAGCTATCGCTTGGGAACAAAAGCAGATACAAGATTCCATTGCTAACGTAAAACGACAGGAACAAGAGCGTAAGAATGCTATAATTCGTGCAGAAAGAGAACGTATTGCAGCCATACAGCAAGCAAAGCGTGATTCTATTGATAAAGCAGAGCATCAATGGTTTGTAAAGAAGTATGCTAAAATAGGTATCATTTTTACGAATCTTGAAATAACACGTGGCACAAATAACAATGGAACTCCAATAAAAGGTATAAAATGTCGTTTCTTTAACCCAACGAACAAGACTATTAAGTATGTAATAGCACATTGCTACCCAATAAATGGTGTAGGTGATGTTATGGGCTATCCACAGAATTATCGAGGAATCGGTCCTATTGCTTCACATGATTTTGGAGAATTTACATTTGATGATGTATTTGAAGATAGAAATGACGTAATAGACGACATTGGAGCATACTTCACTATAGTTTATAGTAATGGCAGCAGCAAGGATGTAAAATGGAAGAGTGCATACGTTGACGATTTCAAGACATCATGGTTTGAATAAAAATAAGGGCTAGGAGAGGTTGTCCATCCACGGACTATCTCCCCTGAGCCAAAATAAGTGTTATGATAAGACTGATTACATTATTTATAATGGTTGTGCTTTCATCTTCTTTGAAGGCACAATCATTCACCTCTTTTGTAAACGATGCCGAAACTCGCATTAGCAAATTAAAAGAAGCGGAGCGATTGGTTGCATCGTCCATTCAAAATACGGAGGCGATAAAGGCGGCTGCACAACAGACCGCCAATCCACAGCAATACATTGATTTTGTTGTTCTGAGATTTGAGAGAAACAACCGTAAGATTCAGTTAGCTATTGTTCATGCTACAAACGAGGCAATAAAGAATCTTTCTGCTTTTATCGGCAAGAATGAGGTTGACCAAGTTGCATTGAAGGAAGGAATTACCAAATATTCCGATATGTCAGCTAAGGCACACAAATTTGCCAATGAGTTGCAAGAAAAGTTCTTCGACCATTTTTCCGCTTATCTCAACAACTATGGGTATGATTGCGAGTCCATATTCAGACAAGACAACATGGACTTGCTTTTGGAATATGAAGTTTATTAAAATTACTGACTATGAAGAGTTTAAAAACAAAAATCATCATGTCGCTATTGTTGGCGATGTGTTCATTCACCACATCATTAGCTGATAGCGGATATGTGTTTAAAGGGAAAATCGGCAAATACCCTATCGTCCTGACTATATGGGCAACAGCTGCATTTGCTGATGGGGAATATTACTATGTAAGCCAAGGTAAGAACAAGCCTCTAAAACTCAAAGGTAACTATGACACCGAGGGGTATGAGGATGATGTTTGGTATTTTACTGAGACCGTGAACGGCAAGCGAAATGGAGCATTCAAATTAAAGTGGAGAATGTCTGTATACAATGGCTACAAGAGAATGACTGGCACTTATGTAAACATCAAAGGTAATTCCTACTACGTAAATCTCACTTGTGTCAAAGTAATCAATAATCCCGACCATATTTAGCAAACGACTATGAGTAAATACGAAGAATTGTCAAAGCTGAAAGAACTTCTCGATGCAGGAGTTCTAAACAAGGAAGAATTTGAAGCAGAAAAGAAAAAGATTCTTGACGCTTCTGAAGAAGTTAAGCCTTCACCTACGACATCAACAAAGAAACCTGGCTTTTTCAGTAAGGAAGCCATAAGACAGAGACAGGAGGCGTTTGACAAGTTACCGAAGTCAGAACAACAAAGACAGCAGATGATGGGTGTTGGGGTTGGAATTATCTTTGCTATTTTTGCTTGTATGCTAATCTTCTTTGTTATGTTATTTGGCTGGAGTGGTCTGAAAGCTGGTATTGAAAATTTATGGGGTCGCTAAATTCAGAAAAGTATGGATAAGGAAATAATGGATAAACTCATGGAGATTAAGAAACTCTATGAGGCAGGTATCTTGACGAAAGAAGAAATGGAGATTGAGAAAGCAAAAGTTCTACACTCCTCAACTTCCCCGAAAGCTATTGAATCGAAAGAGGAAAAGCAGACTGAGGAAATAGCCCAAGATGCAAAGCCTTTAGTAACTGACGGCTTGGGGCATTTTGTTTTCGATGAACCGAAAGATGGTGTTTCTGAAACAGACAGCTATTCAGAAAGTAAAAATTCTTCGCCACAGGAGATAAAGAGAAACAAGGGTTTAGGCTATATTGCTATTATCGTTTTAGTCGTATTCTTTTTAGGTTTTATTCTTGTTACCATAGCAATGTGTGGTGGTAATAGAACTCCTCCTGTTGACGATTCATACGATGTTGCTGTTGATTCAGCAGTTGTCGATGATTCTGATGAAGAGGTTGCAGTAGATGATAGTCAAGAGCAAACGTCACAAAGCTATACTGACAAAGCAGAGGATTACATTGGTGGACTTGATACAGATACTCGTGTAGTAGCAAGCCTGACGGATAATGAACGCCATTGTGTTTATACCCTAACTGAAGTTGAAGTTGGTTGGGGAAGAATAAACAGTTTGTATTGCCACAATCTTGAAACAGGCTTTACAAATCTCGTTTTAGTTCCTTACAAAGTTGAAGGAGAAGAGGACAATGGCGAACAAGTTGCCGATGCTAAGATGGTTGGTAACAACCTTTATGTCATCAACACTTCATATCGTTGTGGCAGTAGTGTAGCTTGTTTGAATACCCTTACAAGTGATTGGTCGTGTACAGTTAGAGCTTGTGCCGATGCTAAGTTCGTTGGTGCAAACAAGCTGAAAGTAACATATTCAGAACTCGTTTATGAGGGAGAATGTATGGCTGACAACCAATATGAATACAGAGACAAGGTCATAACTTTAAAATAACTTATTATGAGATATTTACGCTATACATTTATATTCATCTTTGCTATTGTTGTAAGTCTTGGTGCTGAAGCAAAGAAAGTAAAGTTGTCAAAGAATATTATCTACGAAGGTGCTGTTCAGAATGGAAACCCTTGCGGACAGGGTTGTCTTACCATACACTCTTGTCTTGACAAGAATGTCGTTCTTCTCACACTCAATGGAAATTTCAATAACACAGAGGTAAAAGATGCCTCAATCAAAATAAACGGAGACATCGTAGTTGAAGCGTCTAAAGTTGTATACTACAAGCTTGCCACTTCATCAAAGAAAGAAGATGTAATAGAATTTCGTAGTTACTTATGCTCTATTAGAAATGATAAAGGGATTGAGGTCAAAGACATTCTTTCTGCAAATTTTGTATGCGGATGTAACATGGAGACCGATAAGATCTGGCATTTTTTTGCAGATGTAAATTCTGTTCAATTCCCTAAAACTCGCAACGGTATTATTTCATCCAAATACTTAAAATCATCTTTATCTTCAGAAAAGTATGGTCAATCTGATTCCATGTCTTCACTATGGGCTGCTGCCAGGTCTGTGTTTGGTGATACAGAAGGAGGAAAACAAGATGGACGCAAAAAAACACTACCTCCAGCGTTTAGTGGTAGTGGAGTAATGTCATCACACTTTATAGATTACGACACGCCATTATCTTCCATTGGAGAAGATGTTTCAAGCATAAAGAAACAAGATGTCAATTATAGATTTTTTATTACTGCTCCAGAAAATGCAGATGAAGCATTAGGCATAGAACTGTTGTCGGCACAGAAAACTTACTTATCTTCTGATGCCGTGATAGAACATAGAGATAGCAGTTTCTGCTGTAAATATCCCAACGGGAACTTTGTGATTCTGAACAAGGATGGTAGCATCAATAATTACAAAATTGCTTTGGAGGGTGGAAGAATAGAAAGTACTCCAAGCAACACTACTATCACTTATGACGATGGAAGAACATTTACATCGTCAAATGCCCATGCAATAAAAACCACTAATAACATCTTTTCATGCAAGACTGTTTCTGACATAAAAATAGTAAATGGCACACTTTCAAATAAAGACAGAAACGCTGAGATTTATGAAAATGGAATTGTTGTAGCAAGTAAGACTGCCCTTAAAGACGGTGGCTTCTATACGATAAGAAAGGACGGGTACAACGAACTGACATATCCAGATGGAAGTACATTCAAGGCAAACACCCCTAATGGTTTGGTTTCACACAAGAGCGATTCTGTTGCCAACACTTCTGCCGATTACACTTTACTAAGCGGCATCTTGACCAATTCCGAAGGAAGTGAAATAGAATATAAAGACGGCATACCACATTATAAATATATAGATGATTTGCCTCAGGTATCAAATCTGTTCAAAACAAACAATGGAGGTCTCACTGGGTCATGGGACATGAACATAAACGGAGAGAACAAGATGGGATGGCAGATTATGGGACTATACAATAATGACGTTGTTGATTATCTGGATATTTCCGATGTGAAAACTGAATTGCAAAAGAGAGCATTTGTGCAAAGACCTGATTATGCGACAGATTATCTTCCAATACTTCAAAAAGCTCGAAAACACTTGATGAATGACGAGTTTATGGCATGGATTCCATTAGGCTATAATGATGTTGATGATTTTGAATATGACTTAAAAACAGGACGTTTTAACTTCGAAATCAGCGATACAGAAAATAAGGAGATAAATTCGTATTGTAAAGATTTCCATTTCATGTTGAACGACTTCCTGTGTCTGTCATATCCTCGTTCGTTAATATCTATGACTAAAGATGGTCGTTACTATATACAGAAAGCGCAAACTTGCAAAATAAGCGAGACAGAAGCCTTGAAATTTGACAACAACAAGAAAGATTGTGCATTAGTTTGGACGTTTAAGGTTGAAAAAATCGTAAAGATGTCTCATGATGGCTTTTCAAGTGTACCAGTTCTATATGGAAAAACTACCCACTTATATCTTGCAAACAAGAAAACAAAAGAAATATATTGTGACCTATCGGAAAGCCTTAGAGCAAGTCAAAATGGATTCAAGAGTACTAAAATTGTAAAGGACAACTCTCCAAAACGAACCTATCATGCACGAGGACGAATGGAAACTTGTCCATGGTGTTTAGGAAACGGAGACATTAAATCATGGAGGGATGGTAGCTACAACCGTTGCACTACCTGTGGTGGTAAAGGCTGGGTAATTGAACATTATTGGTAAATCTTAGATGCACCAGTACATCATCAGCCAGATAGAAAAAAGG
>CAVKBM010000205.1:0-6212 GCA_963654355.1 Bacteroidaceae bacterium
TGCCATATCCGCTCTTATGGTGTGTGGCAGGTATGCGATAGAACTGCTCAAATATCTTCTTTTGATATTTCTTGTCGATGCCTACGCCATGGTCAGACACACTGATGATGGTGAAACGTTCGTCCTGGCTGATGTTGACTTCTATATGTGCTTCCTTTTCAGAATATTTCACGCTGTTCTCGATTAAATTGTGAACCACATTTTCTATCAAGTACTTGTCTGCATACACTGGTGCATTTTTTGCACGATAGTCGTGGATGTCGATGGTATGTGGCTTGTTGGCATAGTTGATGTCTATTTGTTCTTGCGCTTGTTGTGTCAGCTCGATGATGTCAACTTGTTCTTTATTGATAACGAGTTTGCTTTCCCCAGCTTTTGATGTGATAAGTATGGTCTTGATGGTATTGGCAAGGTGCTTGATTTGTCTTTCAGAAGAAGTTGTCATCTCTTGCAAGTCGGTATTCTGAATGCAGTCTTTGATGAATCCCAACTTGAGCAAGACACTTGCCAATGGTGCTTTCAAGTCGTGTACAGTTCCATGGAGACTAATCTCACGATTTCTCAGGAGGTCTTCCTTGTATCTGATAGCCGTCATCTGAAATCCTATGCAAAAGACAATGATAAGTGCTAACAATATAGTCGATACAAGTGTTTCGATAGAATTAATGATGAAGGAAGAAGGTGTGACATTCACCTTTGCCTGTACGAAACGAATAGGTTTGAGACCGATAGCGATAGCTTTGCTAGTCTGCCAACTCTCAATATCCTTTGTTTGTCCATAACTTTTGATTACTCTTTTGTTCTTGTCTAATATAAATAAGGTATAGGTAAAGCCTTCATTTAGATTATTCTTGAATATTTGGGAGAGTTTGGGTAGATTGATGGGCTTACCTTTGGCAGTAAAAATATCTTTGCTTAGCAGTCCTAGAGCATCGGCTTCTGTATCAGCAATACCTCTGTCTCTTAAGTCTTGAATATTGATTTCGTCTAAGTTTATGATGTCTTCTTTTTGGGGCTTTGCCTTGCGAAAGTCTTCTTCTGTCATTCGTTTATAATAAACTCGTTGTTTCCCATCTTTTTGTGAGAATTTGTTTTTATGCGCCCGATATGCATATTCTTCGTCAATGGCAACTTTTAACGTCGAGTTTACCTTATCTATTTTGTTGTTGGTATAGTCTTTGTATTGCAGGGATATGTTATATCCTTGTAACAAAATGACAACGATAAGGGCTAAAAATGTTATACCATAATACTTTTTCATACATTATGTCTTTAATGTTAAACTTCAAAAATGCAAAAGTACAAATAATTTTTCAAAGTAGATAGCTTTCTAGCATCATTTTTACATCATAATGTGGGGGGGTAAATATTATGGGGGGAAATGATGCGAAAAGTTTGGCGGTTTGAGCAATTTACAATAATTTTGCAGCCAGTTAGTATAAATCAAAATAAAGAATAACAGCTATGGATATATTGAAAAAACATGAACAGGGGAAATTTCTAGGTGGCGGCTATTGGTGGCTAACTCCTAGTGGACAATGGATTTACATCGAAAGCGATGAAGAAACTGATGGTGAGGATGTAGTCCTTGGTTAGTCGTAGTACAAAACAATTTAATTAAAGAAGAAAATGAATAATTCAAACTTGTACATAATGAGTCTTATCAAATACTATTTGAGAGCTTATAAGATAGCTTTCAAAGATAAGGAATTGTGCAAGGTTCTAGTGACGGATCCTGATTTTCCAAGTCTAGCCTCTGTCTCTAGAACATTGAATTATTATGGCTTGTCTTCTGATGCGTATCTTCTTGAAAAACAAGAAAATGTTACTTCTCTAAAAGGGAAGTTGGTTCGTATATCTTCCAATGAAGGACATTTCTTTGTTGTAAGAATGCAAAATGCAGATAGCTTAACGCTGTTTGATGGCAAGAACTATACCTTGTCTGTAAATGATTTTTTGAAGGTTTGGGATGGTGTGGTTCTCATTGTGGAAGAACCTAATGCTATAAATACTTTCCATAGAGAATGGTTGTCTGTTCAAACACAGATGGCGTTCTTTGCTGTACTTTGTGTTTTGCTTCTGTTGGATAAGTATTGTATGTTACCTATGTATCCTATGTTGTTACTAAATGGTATAGGGGTAGGCTTGTCAGTATTACAGATGAAACATCGTCTAGGTGTTGGGTTTGCTGACAGATATTGTCAAATTGGCAAGAGGTTTGATTGTCAATATGTTTCAGCTAAGCAACCTTTGTCTGGAAGGCTTCCTTTTGCTTTGGATGAACTTGGAATGTTCTTCTTTTTGGGAAACATGCTGTCCGTAGTGATGATTGGTAATGTAACGATGTTACATCTTGTTCTGTTGGCATTTGCTTCATTAATTTGCTTAGGATTATTGGCATATCAGGCATTCTTTATACGTAAATATTGCATGTATTGTTTAGGTACATATTTAGCTGTTTGGCTTAGTACACTTGTAGCAATAAAGACGGCAGTTTTACCTTTGGATTGGGGGAACATTGTATATAATGCTGGAATTGCAGCTTGTTGGGCTTTATTCTTGTCCTATTTAGTTTCTCAATACTTTCAAAGACAAAAGGAATCATTTGAGAATGAAATTCAATGGCTGAGGCTCAAAAGAAATCATGTGGTGTGTAAGGTGTTGACAAATAGCAGTCCAATGATAGGGGATATAGGTATGTCGGGGATGCTATTTGGAGAAAAAGGGGCGAGTTGTAGAATAAGTATGGTGGTAAGCCTTGATTGTAAGTTTTGCCGTAAAGCCATTCGTGAAGCGGCATCTTTGATAAAGAATTTTCCGCATCGTTTTTGTTGTGAAGTGGTGTTGACTACTACAACCTCTTTAAAAGACGAAAAAGCCGATTATGTAGCACTTCATTTACGTGAACTAAATATTGTTCAAGAATATAACAATGGAAATAGGACAATGTCTATTTTGAGAAAGGTAAAGAGGATTCAAAAAATGGATGTGCTTCCTGCGATAGTCTCTCTTTATAGAAAAAATCAAGAGAAAATAAAAGCGCACTCTATAGACAAGTTGCCGTTTGTCTTGATTAATGGAAAGGTAATGTCTCCATTTTATAGCATCTTAGATTATCAGTATATATTTGAGAATTAATGTGGAATAAAGATAGTTCGAACTAGAGTAACATAAGTCTAACATTTTAAAAGAAAGGATTTATAATGAAGAAGTTAACACTTTCTGAGCAGGGCCACATTGTTGGTGGCTACAATGATGCAAATTGCAAAAAAATACAAGCTGCTGCTTCTCGCGGTCAGGTTAGAGACTGGGATGCTTGGGCTGATAGCTTTATGGAGAATTGTGTGTAATAAACATGTCTTTAAGTAAGAATGTGTAGCCAAAATTTGATTTTGGCTACATTTTTGATTTGGTTATGAAGTACTTATTTCTATTATTTTTCGTTGTTGTTAGTTTTGTCTCGAAAGCCCAAGGTACTTACGAGATAGAGCCTTCTCGTGTAGAAGTCAAATATGTTGTTTCATATCTTGGAGATTGTCAAAATAAGACATTGGGAAAAACTAGTAATCTGTGTGTGTTAAGATGTGGAAGGTCTATTAGTCAATTTTTTTGTTATGAAAGAGTTCGAGAAGACTCTTTGGAATTCGTGCCTGGTGGTTTTGATTTACTTATGAAAGAGAGGTATGATGATGAAATAGAACAGACATATACTCCTTTTCGAGGAGAATTTATTTATAGAAATAATGCTGATGGAGTATATTCTGTGTATGGTCGTTGCATGGGTGAACATTATGAATTTAAGGATAGTGTTTGCATGAAATGGACTGTAATTCAAGACACGACAAGGATGATACTGGGTTATGAGTGCCAGAAAGCAGAAACGGACTTTCGTGGAAGACATTGGGTCGTTTGGTTTGCTGCTGATATCCCATTGTGTTTAGGACCTTGGAAATTTGGGGGCTTGCCAGGCCTTGTTTTGCGAGCAGAATGCCCAAATTTTCTAGAAATAGAAGCAAGTGGTATTTTTACTAAGGGATTAACTCCTGTTAAATTCTATAATTATTATAAGAAAAAGTTCACAACAATAGATCGGAAAAAGTTTGTTAAGATTAAAACAAATCCTTTATCGTATCCCAAGGGAGCTATGATGATACCACAAATGGAATTGGAATGAAGAAAGTACTCTTTTTGATAATATGTGTTCTATTGTGCTTGCAAATTTCTGCACAAGTAACAGTTACTGGACACGTTGTTGATGATGAAAACATGCCTTTGGCTTCCGTTGTCGTCAAATGCCTTAATCCCCAGCACAAAATGCGAGGTTATGCGACAAGTAGTAATAATGGCTTTTTTTCTATCAATGCAGAAGTGGGAGACTCCTTGAGCTTCTCTATGCTTGGTTTTCAAGAGGTGTATATTGCGGTGGAAGGTAATATGAAGCCATTGACAATAAAAATGTGTAGTGGGGCTATCGAACTTAAGGAGGTTTTTGTAAAAACGGATAAGGTACACGAACGTGGCGATACAGTCAGTTATGTAGTGGGTGCCTTTGCCAATAGTAATGATCGTTCTATTGGTGATGTCATCGCCAAGATGCCAGGATTTGATGTGGACAAGAACTCTGGTAAGATTTCTTACGAGGGGAAACCCATCAGTAAGTTTTATATTGAAGGACTTAATATGTTGGGAGGTAAATATGGTGTGGCAACAAATACATTGCCGCAAGGTGAGGTTGGTGCAGTCGAAGTTATGAGAAAGCATCAGCCTATTCGTGTCTTGGATGATTTTACCTATACTGATGATGCGGCTGTCAACATAAAAATGAAGGATAGTGCTAGGAGTCATTGGGTAACTTCTTGGAAACTAGCAGGGGGGTATGGCGATAACCATTCTAAGTATGCAAGTGGTGACTATGGACTTTGGAATTTAGAAACTTTTGCCTTGAGATTGAAGTCGCAATTTCAGACAATGTTAACTTATAAGACCAACAATGTGGGATTAGACATTAGCCGTGAATCGACAAACTTGTTCCATACAGAAGAACGTTCTTTTGCTGTTTCGCAAGACTTTATCTCCCTATCTTCCCCTATGGCTTCCAAACTTAATCAAGAGCGAAGCTTATTCAATAGAAGCCATGCTGTAACAATGAATATGATGCAGAAGATGAACGAGGATTCGCAGTTGAATTTTCAGTTGATCTATAACAATGAACGAGACTGTGCTTGGGGGCAAGGGAAGATAGTCTATACGCGGATCGGTGGTAATCGTATTGTTGATAATTCCAAGACATGGCAAAGCAATAAAAACGATTTTTATGCATTGGTGAAGTATGAGCGTAATTCAACTAAGAGCTATTTGCGTAACTCTTTGTCTGGAAATATTACTTGGTTGTCTCAACAACTCGAAGAGGTGGGGATTCATTTTTATCGTCAGCATGCTCATCTCCCTATGTATGATGTAAGTGATAACTTATATCTGATACGACGATTTGGCAAAACGTTGATGTCATTTTATTCCAACAATACATTTCAGAAACGTCCACAATATTTAGATGTAAATTCGATACTAGAGCAAGATGTAAAGCAAAGGTTTTATGCTACAGATACCTATGGAATGGCTGGGTGGAAACTAAATATGTTTAGTTTGAGTATGAAAATGGGTGTGAAAGGTTTGCTACGTTATATGGATGCTACGGCAAATGGCTTACCTGATTCCATAGGAATATTGTCAGATAAAAGCCATTTTGGTTATGCTAAGTTCTATGTGAAACCGCAGATGGAGTTTTTTAAACATAGTTTGGTGTTTACATTCTCTATTCCTTTTGAAAACACATATTATAAGTATAGCTTGGATGAAGGTACGAATTGTTTTTCTGTATCTCCGTTGTTCAATATACGTTGGGACATCACCTCTCGCTTTGCGATGAGTTTCAATGGAAGCTATAATGTTGCCCCGTTGGACTATAATCGTTTTTATACATCTCTTATCATGCAGGATTATTTGACATTGAATCAAGGATATTTAGGGTATGACGTTGTAAAAAATAAGTCTTTGCGTTATACTATATTATATCGAAATGCATTGAAGGGAACTCATTTGGTGGCTTCTGTGACAAGACGATTTACGGACAATCCTTATACAATGACCCAAAAGTTTGTAGGGGATTATGTCATTTGGGGCAAAAAGGCTCAAGCTACAAACAACGATAGTTG
>CAVKBM010000206.1:0-6086 GCA_963654355.1 Bacteroidaceae bacterium
AAAGGGGCTTCGGGCAGGATTTTTATGCCATTTTGAGTTTTAGCGGACAGCAATAATAGAAAATAAGGAGTCTCATCAACAGAAAATGTTTGAACTTCTTGTAAAAACATTCCCTTCTAACAGTCAATCAGACGATGTAACATAGAAGTCAATGTTATAATTACCGGGTATGCCTGGTTTACTATCTCCCAAGGAGGACAGCCGATGAAACGACAAAAAGAAACTGACAAGAACTACGAGAAGGTTTACGATAAACGCATGAAACTCTACGGCATCAAGAAGAAAGGCGAGCGTACATGGTACATCAAGCCTTGCTTCCAGAATGTAGAGTCGGATGTCTTTGACAAATACGTGAACGACGAGGTATGGTTTCGCCAGAACGGCAAGTAAGGTCGCATCTATTTGCCGGAGCAGCGCATCGTACTTCCGCCCATCTATGGCTATCCCATCGACTTTTACAAGAACGGACAGTCCATGACGCGGAAAGACTACAAGGCTGGAGTGATCGACCGCGAGAGCAACGAGCGCGAGTTCGCATTTGAACAAAAGAAATATAAAGTTGCCATAGATGTATATTTCTTAAATCACCACGAGCAACGCACATGTGAAGACAACTACGCATTCGATCTTTTCATCCGCTCCAAGCATCCCGATGCCTTATCCAAAGAAGAAGAATTGGCTTTTGCAGAAGAAGACTACCAAGCCAATGTCGGATTATTCAATAAACTGATTCCATGGATTATGAATGCTCTTGAACGCAAAGCAGACGGACGGCTTCGTAGTATATCTATTTTCTCCAGAAATAGCATCAAAGATATTTTGAAACGGACAATGCAGGGTATAAATCATTCTATCGAGAACAATGAAAATTAAGGATTACAATGATACAATACATTTCCAACACCGACCACTACAAGGAGGTGCTTTCACGGGTGCAGACCGTGAAGCACTCTCTTTGGATTGGAACGGCTGACATCAAAGACCTATATGTAGAGGCGGGCAAGGAGAAGAAGCCTTTCCTGGCTCTGTTGGCGCAGCTCATACGCAAGGGCGTGGAGGTGCGGCTCATTCATGCAAAGGAACCTGGCCAGGCATTCCGTGAGGACTTTGACAAGTACCCCGTCTTGTACGACCGTCTGGAGCGAGTACTCTGTCCCCGTGTCCATTTCAAGATGCTCGTCTTTGACTTCAAAGAGGTCTATATTGGTAGTGCCAACCTGACAGGTGCCGGTATTGGCATGAAGGGCGAAGATAAACGCAACTTTGAGGCTGGCATATTGACTGATGACCCTACTATAGTTGAGCAAGCCATGAACCAGTTTGATGACGTATGGATTGGCAAGTTCTGCAAGAAGTGCAAGCGCAGAGACTTCTGCCATGACCCTATAAAATGAAGTAAATCACATATTTTTCTCACTTTCTCAGGAGGTGCGCCCGCAGTTGGCACACCTCCTTTATTATTTTGCATCCAAATTGACGTTAATAGCAGAATACAATGAACATTCAACAGATTTTTCATGATCCACGCATCGTGATGCTAGAGGAAGAGATTGCAAGGAGAAGCGAACATTGCCGATACTCTGATGAAGAAAAGCATGTGATGAAATATCTGCTTGAAGAGCGACGTAACGTACTTTGGCATCTGAATGTATATAACGATGAGACGAAACGACTCCTTGTTGAATTCAATGATGCACTCCGAAAGGCTTGCGCTGAGCTATATCGCCGTACAATGGCTGTTTATCAAGAATGCCGGCATTGTGAAGACGACCCTGAAAACTTAGAAGTAGAGGGAAAGATATTCCTTGGCTACGAATATTCAGCCCTTCACCCCGTCCAGACAGAAACGGCAAAGCTGGTGTGGGAAGCCCTCACATGTGGAGGTTTCAGTGCACTCTATGATGATGGCTGCGCGTGGTCTCTCCGTTTCTGTAGAGAATATCCGCCAGAAAATAGCGGACATGAGACTTTGGAGAATTGGCTGGGCATGGAAGATTCGAATGACAACTGGAACGAGGGGTTGGACAGAGAATGGTCGAAAGACCTACACCTTATACATCCATTCCATAATCTATATGACAGCTGCTACTTCTCCCTATACGACCTTATCTATGTGAGAGTGTTCAATCTGGAAGTGCATGTGGAATTTGACGACAAAGTAAAATACTAAACGACGAGAATGACTTGACAGCATTCCAAGAATTTCAGATGAATAACCCATAGAAAGGACAAGAGGTATGAAAATAAAGGTCAAAGAGAACATGCTCTCCACAGAAGAACTGTCGGTGAGAGAGCATATCGCCAAACTTATTGAGATGATGAGTCAGGGTCTATACGAGAAAGAATACATTATGGTTGTGGCCTTATTGAGTGCCATTGCTGGTGAAAGTATCTTCTTGCTTGGCCCTCCGGGAACGGCAAAGAGTATGGTGTCACGCCGATTGAAACTTGTATTTAAGGGAGCAAAATCCTTTGAACACCTGATGTCGCGGTTCTCTACTCCCGATGAAATCTTTGGCCCCGTATCTATCTCGAAACTGAAGAATGAAGACAAGTATGAGCGACTGGTTGACGGTTATCTGCCAGATGCAGAGGTCATATTCCTGGATGAGATATGGAAGGCCGGACCTGCTATTCAGAATGCTTTGCTCACTGCCATCAACGAGCGCATTTTCAAGAATGGCTCCGACACATTGCGTCTCCCGATGAAAGCCCTCATTGCGGCCAGTAACGAGTTGCCAGCCGAGGATGAAGGACTTGAAGCTTTGTGGGACAGATTTCTTGTGCGTATGGTTTCCAACTGCATCAGCAATGAAAAGACGTTCTACAAGATGGTAAGGAGCAAGAGCATCGAGGAACCTGTTATTGCTGAAAACTGTCTTGTAGATGACGCACTACACCTCAAATGGCTGGCTGCTATCCACGAAGTTGAGATAACCGATGAAATTTGTCGGCTCGTTACCAATGTCCGTAAGATTATGGCCGAGCAACAGAAGAAAGAGGAGATTTCAACCTTGGATTACTACATCTCCGATCGCCGATGGAAGAAGATTTTTCATCTCATGCAGGTGTCTGCTTTCTTGAACGGAAGAAACGCCATTAATGTGACCGATAGCATACTTCTTTTCCATTGCTTATGGAACAAAGTGGAAGCCATTCCTGTGGTACTGGATGCTGTTTGTTCTGCCATTACTGCAGATTGTGATGGAAAAATCGTACAAAACGTTAAGGCATTGGACAAACTCATTGCCCAGCTCTCGGCCAACATGCAGCAGGGGCGTATGCCTATTGATAGTGCAGAGGAAGATTATGTGGTGACGAGCTATTTCTACTATATCGTAGAAGGCTTCCAAAATGGATCCTGCTTGTTCGCCCGTTTAGACTATAACCATATTGACACGAGAAAGCCCATAGATGGCATTCTCTACTACGAGGAGAAAAGCAAAAGTTGGATAATCCATGCCATCTATACCAGCGCACCTTTCGACTACAAAATGTCAAGCGAGAAAATAACAAAGGTGAAACTGCAAAAATGCAAGGGTGGAATCATGGTAGATGGCATTCCATATTTGTTCAAGAAGAAAGGCCGTGGCTTTTCTAATTCTGAGCCTGATGTTCCGTCTTCGACATGTGCTGACATCTTGTTTACTGAGTGTGCCTCGATTCGGTCAGAATTTGAAAATCTGAAAGCGCAGTTTGTCAAGGACTGCAATCTGTTCGTTTCTGATGATGACATCAAATTGATTGGCAAACAACTGAGCAAGACCGATAAGACCCTGAAAGATTTGGAAATCAAGGTACAGAATACTAAACTATTGATGTTGCGCTAATGGAAAAGGAAGAATATATTGACCAAAGGGTGACTGCCTATAGTGAGGCTTTCGACTTTTACATGGATTGCGGTCAATTGCCTGATATGATGCCAAGTGGCGATTTATTATCCAGGTACATGAAATCTGTAATAGATGCTAATCCGCAGTTGGATAGCCAGGATGCCACTTGGAAGGAAGTGCTGAAGGATGACCTTTTGGCCTTCTTATCAGCACTCCTTGGCGCATTCTTTGAGGTAGAACAGGCACATCAGAAAGAAACGGATTTCATTGAACGGTTCCAAAACGCAGAACTCGAACAACAGCGCCAAGCATGGCCGGCGGTGTATAAGCATGTGAAGGGGAACTATGCTTCTACAGATGTGAATATCGATGGCTATGTAGAGCAATTCAAAGACCATGAAACGCAGGATGTCATTGACGCACTGACTGAAGACTGGAAAAAAGCTGCCGACAAAAGGCTGAACAAAAAGGAAGAACAACTTTTGGAACATAACAAAGACAGGTGGGAACGACACATGCGTGAATGGGGACGGAGCGATTATGAGCGGCGAAAGAAGATAGACCAGATGTATTACCGATACCCCATGCTGCAGGAGATAGTACGTATTATCGGGCGCGAACAACCACAGCGAAAGGACGAGAAAGATGATATCGTGTACAAGTCTATGCCGATACTTTTGTCAAATCCTACCACAGCAACAGAGATAGAGCAGATTTTCATAGGCAACGATTTGTCTCACGTCATTCCTACGGAGATTGCTACACTGTCAGAGCCGAATACCGAAATGATGTTCTTCAAGAAGTTTGCAGAACGGCAACTGCAAATCTTTGCAAACAAACCGCCCATGACTGCCCAAGACAAGCAAGTGCAGGAAAGTCAGACGAAACCACGTCTGGAAAAAGGACCGATTATCGTGAGTATTGACACCAGTGGCTCGATGATGGGCAAGCCAGAGAAGTTAGCTCGCAGTCTCTTGATGCAACTGCTTCGTTTGGCTAAGAAACAGCACCGCAAGTGTTTCGTCATAACCTTCTCGGTGAGGGCAAAGGCGTTGGAACTGACAAGCCCTGCCAATTGGAGTCGATTGAAGAAGTTCCTGGAAGAAGGATTCAGTGGTGGTACTGATGGTGAACGGATGCTTGCAGCTGCTCTTAATGCGTTGCAGACAAAAGACTTCTGTATGGCAGATGTATTGATTATAAGCGACTTCTTTTTCCCGCTTCCCAAAGACAAGACTTGTAAACGAATGGAAACTGAACATTCAAAAGGAACAAGGTATTATGGATTGCAAATAGGCAAATCAGCGAATCCGTATGTCAGGGTATTGGATAAAATATGGCAGCTTAGTGTATGACAAAGACAGGAACATTTTATATCAATGAGAATATGAGGCTCAACTCCAAGTACTTCTGTCTATTGATGCACAAAGTGGACTATGATGTTTTGCTTTTGGAGTCGAAGTTTTGCAAGCCTGGCCGTGAGATATATTCCAAATCGGGCACCAGTTCGATTGTAGCAGAATTTGATGACCGAACTCTCCATATCTTCTATTCTGATAGAACTTTATGGAACAACAGGCTCTTGCAATCATGGCTGCGCAAATTACTCAAAGAAAAGATAATCGAGGTGGCAGAGCGTGTGCTCCCTGCTCGTCTTCACTTTTGGGAAGTACAGAAGAATTTGAATGCCAAAAGTGTGAAGGTAAAAAAACTCCGCAGAAACACATTAGGGTGTTGCTCCATAGACGGGTGTATAAAACTCAGTCCTAAAATTCTGCTTATGCCGGAAAGCTATATGGACTCTGTCATCCTCCACGAAATGGCTCATTTGAAATACCACCATCATCGCAAATCATTTTGGAAATTCCTGACCATACTGCTTGGTGAGGATTCCAATTTGCAGAAAGTGAGGATGGACATTGAAATGGGAATACGTTATCTCTATCTCGATTACATTCTAAAATGAAGACATATTGCATGTCATACTCCACCAGCACGATGAGTTAGGCATATCAAATCGACTTAAGAGAAAATGGTCGATAAATGGTCGATATTCTTGTATTTATGGCCGACAAACTGGAAGTTACAACAAATGAAATCGTTTCCGAATTCGGTTTCTCTTCCACAACTGCCAAGCGTTATATGCGCCAACTTACAGAGTACGGCTATCTTGAAGCGCATGGCGGCAATAAGAATCGTAGATATAGCATCATAACAACATTATAACAGGTGCAAACCGCCAAACTTTAAGCG
>CAVKBM010000207.1:0-5886 GCA_963654355.1 Bacteroidaceae bacterium
CTTTCATCCAGTTGGGACTTCGCTGGAATCTTTTCTACCCAGATGTCACCGACTTCGACTTCACGCCCATGCTTGCCTTCACGATACCAGCCCTTGCGCTCATTCATGGCTTCAAGGTCTCTGCCGTTGGTATAGCCTTGTTCTGCATCTTGGGTCGGTGAGAAATGACGCTCATTTGCCAATGGGTCACTGACAACCAGCGCTTCTTCTTGTGGTTGCTTGCGGAGCGACGCTTCAACTTCGGGCTTCAACGTGATGGAGATACGCTCTTTGCTGTTGAGCATGTCCATCGTTATCTTGTTGTTGAAGTCTCCGCTTATCACATCGTTCAGAATGTTCAAACGTTCATTAAGCGAAGTGCTCTTCAATGAATTGTCTGTCAGTTTTTTGACTTCATCGTCTGTCAAGTCGTAGACGAAGTCATGCTGCGTACCATTGGACTGTATGGTCAACGTCTTCTTATCAGCATCCACAAGGATGCCATGCGAGGACAATACCTCCTGCCATTTCTCATTGGTGAAATAGACGTTTGACGTGACAAGTTCCTTGTATGGCTTGGCTGGCTCTTGCGGCCTTGGTCGTGTTGCCATCTCAGGGAAATAGGTCTGCATGTCTTTCAATGGATCGACACTTTGGTTTGGGGTTCCACCTTTGTAATAATAGCCGTAGCTGCCACTTCGGAGTTCTCCTGGACGTAACCGCCGATCGGAGTGCTCTGCAACCATAGGTGATACTGCAACACCACTAATCCTACGCAAGTGGAAGCCGTCTTGCATTCTCGGTGTCCACCCCAAGAAATCACGCCCAAAGGCATGGGGCTGCATGGTGGGGTGACGTTCGTCGAATCGCTCTCTATAGCCATGAAGTCCCATAGCCACACGGCCATTGACGTTTCTTGCAGCGACATAGGAAGATGGCATGTCAAAGTCTTTTCCGACAATGCTGTTGAATATCTTATAGGCGTTTTTGTTGGCGTAGTTGGTTCCTCCGTCAGCAAGAGCCCTAAACTGCTTTTCGCTGATGGGGTATTCAAGTAAGGGCGAATCATGCCCCTGCACCAACAACTTGTATTGGTCTTGCTCTACGACAAGTTGGGCTTTCATCCCGTTTCTTCGGAGAAGGTCTTGTAACTGGTACGAGAGTTCTCCACGATAAGGCATGGCTTCTGAACGGATGCTCATGGTCGCTTCTGTTTGTGTGGTTAATTGCTGATGCTTTCTTCAAAAAGTTCTTCACGAAAATCCATGAAGGCTTTTGCTGACTCTACCGATGATGGGGAAATGCCTTCATCCTTGCAGAATTGATGATAGTCTTCTGTAACTTCGTCTGATTGCTGCAACACGAAATCAACAGCGGTGATGTTTCCTGCTTCGTATTCCTCGCGCAGGGTGTCGTAATCGGGATAGTTCATTGACATTTTGTTTTGATGTTATGGTTGATTTATCTTGTGATTTGGCGGCCATCATCATAACTCTCGCTATTCGAGATTGTCTGATGCCCAACCGATGGTTTCGGATGCGTTACCATAGGTATGCCGGATTGTCTGGCTTGCCTTTCCAACGCCTCCAAAATATCTTGCGTGAAATTGTCCTCCGGGACATATTCCAACAATCCATGTCTATTCACCCAGCACCCATCATTGCCGAAATTGTATTCTGCCATGGCTTTGTGGACGATCCTTCGCCATTGTGTGGCATCACCCGGTATCAAGACCACGCCTTTTTCTGAAAGGAGGTCTATGCCGATGGTGACGTTAGTCGCTTTCTCGTTCTCGTCAGATATTTTCGTAGTGACTAACTCTCCCTTCCAAAATCCCTGAAGTTCGTCTTCGGTCAAGTCGAACTCATTGGTGATGGTCTGTAAGTTGCGACCGATAATTTGTGTGGGAACATAGACCACGTTGTTGGTCTCCTTATCCAACTGGACAAACGCCTTTATTTTTCTCTTGCTCTCCGTCCCGTCGTCCGACAAAACAGCTTCTTCCACTTCTGAAACGATGGCTTTCCCTTCCATAAGCAACTGCCTGTCTTGTTTCAGAAAATTAGAGAGGTCGGCCTCTTTCAGTTTGGGCGAGAACAACACATCTATTCCGTCTTCCACTTCTATGAGGCAAAATCTGGCATAGCAACGGGTGCAACCAAATGGCTGCTTGATTGAAATTGGCAACAAAGGGGACAGTCCACCCATTTCCATGTTCTCATGGATGTAATCGGGAAGGTCATAGATCATATTCTCGGTAAGACCAAACTCGCCAAGGGTGTCAAATGGGTACTCGTCCCTATGAAATCTTTTGTTCGTCATAAACGTATTTTTTTGTGATTGTAACCTTTGACAAAGGTACTCGCGTTTATATGCGCCCACATAGAAATCTGCTCAATCCATTGAGATTTGCACGCTTTTTTATTCATTGGTTCTAATTGTCAAGCTAAATAGAACCAATAATGAGATATTGCCCAATATATTAAGCTTTGATTATTCGCCTTGTTGTATCTCCTTGCACATGATTTACCTTTGCGATATGAAGAAAACAATCTTATTGACAATGTCCATTGCGTTGTCACTCTGCACCGTTTGCATGGCGCAAGTATCGTCAGGTCGATTTTATTCTTTGGGGAATGTAACACCACAGACAACTGCTACAATAGAAGTCTGTGATGAAGAATTGGACGACAGCGTTTCATTGTCGCATTCTTCCATACAATCGCAACAGACCGCCAATGCAGAATACCCAACTCTCTCCGTAGAAGAATTGAAGTCTTTGATAGCGGAATGTGAGCGAAGAATATCGCAGAGAGACTGCACAAATCGTATAAAATCAGAGAAAAACAAAAAGACGTACAGCTATCGTCAATGGAATCCAAGAGAACTAAACATTAAAAACTTAACCGATGTCATGTCGGAAGTGGGGCTTACCAACAAATTGTTCGTCCTTGCGCAAGCCATGCTGGAAACGGGAAATTTCAGCAGCAGGGTATGCAGGGAATACAACAATCTGTTTGGATTGTATGACAGTAAGAATAGGGATTACTATCGCTTTGAGAGATGGGAGGATAGCGTGGTCGGCTATGGAAAAATGATACAATATCGCTATAAAGGTGGAAACTACTTGCATTTTCTCAAACGGATAGGATATGCGGAAGACCCACGGTATATTACAAAGGTCGCTCGGATGGCAAAGTCAATATACAATAGCCTGTTCAATGATTAAGTGCTCAATATGTTGTTTCCTTTTATTCCGGTCTGCATTGATAACAAATAGCATATTAGCCGCAAATAGACTGCTCAATATTTTGATACACAAGAAAAGTTTCGTACCTTTGTATATGAGAAGTCACCTCTTCGCTCTTGTTGTCTTCTTGGGTATGACCATCCATCCCAAATGCATGGCACAAGTGCGGACTTCGTCTTCATTCAATACTGTTGGCGACGCTTACAACAAGCCAAGGAATAACGACATAAGGGATGGAGAAGCTGATACCATTGATGAAGAAGCGGATGTGGAAGATATTGCCAATCCACCCGTGGATAGCATCAAGGCGTATTTGCCTGCAGTGGCATTGCCGCTGAAGGACATCTATGTCAATTCACCGTTCGGTGTGCGGAAAGATCCAATGAACAAGCGAACTAAACGTATGCATGGTGGACTTGACTTGAAAGCGAAATTTGAGGAGGTATATTCCATGTTGCCCGGCGTGGTCACAATGGCATCATACTCTACGAATTGTGGATATTATGTGACTGTTAACCACGGCGTGTGCGTCTGCTCCTATCTGCACCTGTCAAAGATATTGGTGATAAAAGGCCAACATATCGCAGCCGGAGATATTATCGCCATCAGTGGAAACTCTGGCAAAAGAACGACTGGCCCTCATCTCCACATCTCATGCAGATGGGGAGACGAAAAAGGCAAGTTTTTCAATCCGATGTTGATACTTAGGTTTGTTACAGAACAACTATTAAGAAAAGAATAAATATATGGGACCGATATTGATAGTCATTGCAGTGTTGTTTGTCATTGCACGACACGACAAAACGAAGAAACGCTCCAAACGAACCTTATGGGGTAAATCAGATTGGGAGAGGACTTGTGATGATGGAGGCAAGTTCTTTGGTTGGTAATTTGGCTTCAAAATATACCTAAGGTTTATTTCAAGGCGATATTCCTAACCCACGTTTATGTATTCATCTATAAAAATCCCAAGCTATTGTTGGCTTGGGATTATCTCGGATGTCAAAATCGTGGTAAAATGGACTCTTCCAACAAGAAAGGAATAACCCCGACATATATTATGCCATCATCATCCGTCCATAATTTGGAATTCCCATCAAGAATTACCATTTTCTTAAAAAAGTCTCCTGAATTCTTTAGTGAAAATGTTTCTTGGTTCTTTTTCTCAGCAGTGTCTACATTCAATGCTGATTGGATATAAATCTTTTCGCGTCCTGTATTGACGATAAAATCGATTTCATATTGTGACTGTTTCTTTTTTCCATCGATAACGCGTGTTAGTTCTACAACTCCCACATCGACCAAATACCCCCTGCGTATTAGTTCTATATAAATGAGGTTCTCCATTAAATGAGACTTTTCTTGTTGCCGAAAGTTAATCTTTGCATTTCTTAATCCCATATCAATAGAATAATACTTCTGAGTGTTGTCAAAATATTTTTTCCCTTTAATGTCATACCGTTTTGCTCCTAAGAACAAATACGCATCTTCAAGATAGCCGATATAATTTTTGATTGTATGGTCAGATGTTTTGCGCTTCATCAATGAGCCGGCGGTATTAGCCAAGTTATGTATATTTGTGAGTGAACCTACCGCAGAATAAAGTGAATCAATAAGAGCATCTAACACTTCATCATCTTTTAAATTATACCTTTCAACAATATCTTTGATGTACACATTCTTATGTAGGTCATACAAATACTTCTGTTTTTCCGACTCATTTTGCTCCAATACAGCAGATGGCATCCCTCCATAGGTTAAATACTCCTCAAGTGCATCCGCTTTTTCCATACCCGACACTTCATAGTATTCTTTGAAGGATAGAGGATAGACTTTTACTTCTGAACCCCTATCACGGAAATTCGTCACAATATCAGAAGACAGCATTTTAGAATTTGAACCTGTAACATATACATCCAAATTCTTCTGAGCCATAAGGTCATTGAGTATATCATAGAACGTGGTGTAAAGCATGTCCCCGTCATCCTCGGGAACAAGGTTTTCATCGATATCAGTATTTTTTACTTTTATAGATAATTGTATCTCATCAATAAAAACATAATATCTCTTTTCTTTATCACATGCTTTCTCCATGACGTATTCATAAAGTGCATTCGGATTTCTGTACTTTATGTTTGCTTTCCTGTCTAATGCAATTTCTATGAAACAATCTTCCGTAACACCCTCCTTCTTCAGATAGTCTTTGTATAATGTTGACAATAGAAATGATTTACCACAACGTCTAATGCCTGTGATAATCTTCACCTTTCCATTCCAGCGTTTGCTTATCAAAGCATCGATGTATTTATTTCTTTGAATAACCATATTACTCATATTACTGCAATATTAGTCGAACCATTCGACCATTTTTGCAGTACAAAGATAGGGCGATTTATTCAAGTAAGCAAATTTTTGCTGACATTACTGTATTTAAAGTTAAATATAAAGACATTTATATCAAGATGTGAGGGCTTACCAAGGAAAATCTACTGCAAAAGCAACCGAAACGTTCGACTATTTTTGCAGTAGAAGTGTAGAAAAATCACTTCTTGTTGAACTCCTGTATCTCAGCAATCATATCTTTTACTTCCTTGTTTACCTTTAAGAAATTGGCATACAAGATGCGCTCTCTGGCTTCAACAGAAGAAAAATTGTAA
>CAVKBM010000208.1:0-5684 GCA_963654355.1 Bacteroidaceae bacterium
TTGGCAAGTACGCCAGCGGAGAGCGTGAAGCCGCCGAAGATAAAGTTGTGCTCCAGCATGATGTTGGTGTTGGTGCGCTCGCCCTTGTGGTCGTATTTCCGGTCGGAGCCGGAAATGTCCTTGTAGTCGTTCTCCGTGAGGGCGGAGCCGAGGGCGGTGGAGTAGATGCGCTCCTTGCTGATGTCGAACCCCACGGCTGTCTTGCCCAAGAACCAGGAGAGGTTGGCGTTCACGGCTCCACCCCAGATGTCGAGGTCGTGGTAGTTCTCACCAGCCTTGGCTCCTTCCTGTCCACGAATCAACTGGTAGATGGTCAGTACTTTCCACACGGGTGCAATAACGATACCATGTCACCCGAACTCTTTGCCGTCTTCAACGACTTTATGCGCCAACCATGTCGTAACCCACATTACTGGAATAACTTGGAGTTTGCCATGGAAATGTGGAGAGACAACAATGAGGAGTCAGTGACAATGCGTGGTAATCACTCTTTATAGTTTTTCATCCACCCAGCAGTAGTGAACATCGGCTCACCAGGCGTGTAACTTCCTGACTGAGCAAGATGCATTACCTTCAAATCATTCAGCATTTTTTTGAATTTCAACTTGCCTATCGAAACCTCTTCATCAAAACGAAAGAAGAAATAATTGCGTTTTGGCTGTTGGGCATCATTCTCCTTAAATTCTTCAATGGGATACCATGTGTCACGCATACGTTCTTCGGACACTTTTTGTGCGGTATCCTTTACATGAAACACTCTATACTCACCAGTCTCTTCTGCTTTATCGGTATAGAGTACAACGAAATGAATGTTTTTACCTTTGTAAAAACCTGCCGTATAAGCGCCTGGATGGGGCTCTTCGCCTTGAATTCTTTGCCGTACATTATATACAAGCGTTCCTTTGTCGTTATTACCCATAATCCATTGCAGGTGCTTCTCAGATTTGTAATAACCTACTAAAATCCCCATGTTAGGATCTTTTTCCAAATAATGCATCGTCAGCCATTGGGGAGTTTCGACAGGTTGCAGCAACTCCTTTTTTATTTGCTCAGTCAAAATTTCTTGCGGATCATTTCCCATGATGCATTCCTTGATGACAAACGCCTTTGACAGCATGTCATACTGGGATTGAGTTTCCACCCATTTATGTTCCTCCTTAGGTCGGGCGTATGCGTAATACACCTCTCTCCCTTCGCCATAAGGTTGAAAGACCCTGCCGTTGAGTTCATAAAAATGCTGCTGCAAAAACAATTCTCCGTCAACACCAAGCTTAGCCCTCATGGCATAAATCTGGTATCGTTCTTGTATCACACTGCGTATTTCCTTGCGGAATATTTTCCTGACCTTTTTCTTCCATGCTTCTTTTTCGTTGGCTTTGTTTCTAGCATAGAGGAAAAGTATATATAGGAAATTCACATCGTAATGTGACAGGAAAAGGGTGTCCCTATCGAATAGCCTGTCGGGGAATTGATAACTGACTTTTGTGCAATGTCCATCCTTCCTCTTGTCATCCACTCCATGCGGTTTAATGTTGGTTACAGCATTATAGCAATGGTCTTCATACACAAATGCACTGACAAAAAAGTTGGGAATGATATCATAACCTTCTGTAGCTCCCGCGTCTTGAAGATGGATAGCATTAAATCTTTCTCGGTCTTCTTTCCTTTCTATAAGTTCTTTTGCATCAAATGCCGTATCATCCGTAAGAAACAGGTTGATATTCCATTGGATGACATTACGGGCATAGGTGTATTGTTTGTAGATAGACTCGGATGTAAGCGAATGTCCGCTTTTGTAATATTTCGAATCACCTATATAGTATACCTCCCGGTTGTTTTGTTGATCGGCACTGGTAAGTGCCAAGTCCGTATACATGTGGTCAACTCTCTTTCCGTCATGCTGGTCTGCCAATCCCTTGGGGATTTGAGAATGTGGAGTACCAATCAGTTCATCAATCATTACTTCGAATATGACCTCAAATTTCTTGGCGAGGATATATTCTTGCGCATGGGTTTTGATAGCGATGCGATACGTATTCTCAAAAAATGCATAGCACAAATCCCATAACTGCAAGGCTTTGTCCGAGAAGTATTTGTACTTTATCTGCATGAGTCTGGTCTTTCCCATGCCATGCATGTATTGTTTGAATTGCTTGCCGGCAACGAGGTCATACTGAATGTTGATAGGCGTATTGAAACCATACTCCACATTCAGATAGCTAAGTATGCTATAGAAGATTACAAACAACTCTTCCTCGTAATTTACAATACGTTTCTTGTTTATCAACTGCAAATACACAGGCTCGTTATTATGCATAAGAGCCGGTTGGTGACCGATAGTGCGAGACCAGTTTATTTTATTGATGCCGCGATGCAAGTTTTTGACTGTAAACAAAATGAAATCCCGATTCTCTTTATTATAGGCAACGAGCGACAACACAATGTCCAGATATGTATTTGCTTTCGTCTTTTTCCCCTTGCCCGTCTGAGGCAGATGCTTGTACAATATTGCTCTACTCTGTGGGTTGGCTCTATAAAACACTTTTAGTGCCCTATATATCCAGACGGAAAATTCATAAATAAATTTTCGGTATTCGCTGCTTAGTATTTGCTGACCTTGGGGAGTCAGAATTTGTTCGGGCCTGACGGATTCACCCGACGCAAGTTTCATGCCCGCCAGCACTTCTTGTCTGTCTTCGTCCTTTAGAAGCACTTTGGGAAGAATGAAGACGCAATCACGCAAATGCGGATTATAGAAATAACCCACATACTGCACACTGACTTTCTTGTCAACATCTTGCAATACATAAATGTCTTTCAGAATGTTCTCGACAAGGTGGCTTTCATACTGATGTTCTTCAAACAGGATGTACATACAATCTAAGCAACAAAAAAATTATGCGTTATCATTTGGGGCATGCCATGCCAATACCTTTTCAAGGAAATCAACAATGCGGTCACCGTTTACCTTTTCTCCGTCTTCATCATAGAAGTCTGGAAAGGTGAGGTCTTTCACTATAGTTTTTCCATCTTCGGTGGTTTCATAACGGAAAAGGGACGCATCCTCAAAGCCATAGTCTTTGAATACATCATTCCAAAGGTAGAAGATGACTTTGCTGACGAATGTTTCTCCTGAGATGACAGTGTCTTTCGCCTTGCAGAAGAAATAACCGAGTTGCTTGTCGGCACTTGATGTCATTGAGGTTATTATCTCGTTTATCTTTTGGACAAAAATCCACCAAGACAAAGATTCCTGACCATTGATTTCCTTACCGTCAATGACAATCTTCCAGCCAAGACTATTGCCTTTTTCGTCTTTACCTTCCTTTATCTTCACGTATTTCCAGTCCCAACGGCGCTTGAAAGCGGAGTCTATGGGGAAAAGGCTTTGGTCGCTTGTATTCATTGTAGCCCAGATGTAAAGATTGGGAGGCAACAGGAGAACACGCCCTTCCTGCACATCCTCAGACAAAGTTGCGCCAAAGTTGCTGAAATAACCATTAACCGCTCCATCTATCTCTATCTTTTTGTCAAGTTTATAGGGATTCTTGTTGCCGCTGTCATATTCTTCCGAAAATGCATATTTTATTTCTTTCTGCAAATCGGCATCAGCTTCGATGGGATAGACGGAAAACTTGTTTTTGTCATTCCTGTCGAGCAACTGGAAGAGGTCACCGAAAATCTGAGCGCAGTTGCCTCGATTGATTTCCTCTATAATCAAAAACTGAGGGTCTACAGCTTCGCCATCTGCCTCTGCGTATTTCTTCCAAGCTCCAAGGTAAGCCTTTAAGAACGATTGTTTGACAAATTTGTAGCTGATTCTCTTTTCCTTAAAAGAACCCTTGTTCTGGTCAAAACTTGCGCCATTGTTGAGCACTACGGGAACGACATGCATTTCCGATTCTTCCATAACTGGTTTATATGCACCGACGAAAGTGGAATAGTCTGTGTCTGGGTGAAACGTGGTGCGTACAACAGATTTTCCGGCAGTATCTCTCATGATATTAAATGATTTACCAGTACCTGGCGCTCCGTATGTTATCTGTTGCAAAGGCATATTGGGGTCAAAGTCGGCAATTATGCCGTCAAACAATTTAAAATAATCTTTTTTGTTCATGATATATTTCTTATTTATAATATCTTGGTAATCAGGCTGGAGATAAACTTCGAACAATTCATTGTTTTTGTCTATAGTCTTTACTTTTAACACTTCTGAGTAAGTATCCAAAGCATTAGCCAAAATATCGTTAAGAACAAATGGTTCTTTATTCCCTATTATGTTTGTTAAAATCTTTTTTAAATCCTTCTCTTCGGGAGCCTTTTTAAGTTCTTGGATAATAGACAACACTAGATTGTTGTCATTGGAGGTCTTGAAGCTTGAATATGGGTTAATCACGACAAATCGTTTAAGCCAAGCTGACAAGTATTGTTCTGCCTCTCTTAATGATATATTCCGATTGAACCTTGGGAAATAATATTCCCCATCTATGTAGTATAATCCCCATTGCTCAGGCGCTTAGTGCTCATTAGAAAACCAATCCTTTCCCATCGTTTCGCGAAACAGTGTCTCGGGCATTTTATTCTTTGGTAGCTTTTTAACAAAATAGCATAGTTTCTTGGGGTTGGGATTTGCTATTCTACATAAGAAATTAGCTCCTTTTTTTGAGGATTTTGTATTTGCTTGACTATTTCCTGCCATATTATATCGCTTTTGTTTTCATTATTTGGCGTACAATCGCCATCATAACATCTACTACTATCGAATTTCCTGCTTGTCGGAGTGTCTGCATGGAGGATACCGCAATCTTGAATGAGTCTGGATATCCCATTAAGCGCAGTGCTTCCCTGTCAGACAGTTGGCGCAACACCAGCGGTTTTTTTTTGCACGGTAACGTAATTGTCAACTCCTGCACGATGGTGCTGGGTCATCATCTTCATGAGGGTTCTTGCAATAGGTAAGTCGGTTTCGCTGGACGTTTTATAGTTTGCCGTTCCTCCTGCCAATACGTATCTCTGCACAGCAGGAGTCAAAGTGAACTTCTCGTTTGGCTTGCCCGGTACTTTTTCTACGACTAACGAGCCATCTTGCGGGTCGAATGTGAAATGTCCATCCTTGCAATTATCCTCCAAGAAATCTTGCATCGTATATTTAAGCGGTATAGGCAAGGGATATTCAAAGTAGGCTGTCCAATTCGATGTACCCAACTTTTATAAGTTTTTGCCTGCTATATCACTTAGCGCAAAAAAACAGCAAAAAGTGGGTACAACAAATTGGACACCCTATATTCAAAGCTGGAACTCTTTATATCTTCCCGTATACCTACCACGAAAAGTCTTCTACGAGTTTGAGGTATACCATAATCGCTTGCGTTGAGTACTTGCGGTTCGATTATCTTGTAGTTTAAGTCATTCTCAAACACACTACGCATCACTTTCCACGTTCTGCCATTGTCGTGAGTGGTCAGCCCACGGACATTTTCGTAAATGAAAACTCGCGGCTGCGTTTCCTTTACAATACGGGCAAACTCGTAAAAGAGCGTTCCGCGAGTGTCGTTAAGACCATGTTGCGCGCCGACTTCCGAGAATGCCTGGCATGGGCTGCCTCCCACGAGCAAGTCTATCTGCTTGTTATAATACTCCCCCGATTTTAGACACCCACATTTGGTCAATTCAACAAATATGAT
>CAVKBM010000209.1:0-5555 GCA_963654355.1 Bacteroidaceae bacterium
CAACCGCTTCATGGCGTTGCGATAACGCCGGTCGGCGAAAGAGACGAGGACGATTTTTCTTTGCTTATCCATGATAATACTTCTTTAATTTGGATACATTGTAAAAATTATAGACTATCAATATATAGCAATCTCCTGACGAAGGACTTCAGTTGCTGATACCTGGTCTTGCAACTGCTTTGGCGAGGTTTATCCTTTCCGTAACCCTCGCTCATAATCGCCCGCGCCTCCAGGTTCTCCTCCACCGGGATGTCACGAAGCTCTATCGGATGCGAGTCGGGAACAACAAAGCAAGCACCGTCTTCCGACTCCTTGCAGTGCGTACCGCTCCCATCCAATCCGTCGTTCCCCACCATGGTACGCCCCGGGAACAGAATCAGCTTGCCAGCCAAGAAAAACGAGGCATAAAGACGGATGTACCAGGAATCCACCAGGCCCACCTTCTGGCAGTAGAGATTGCCATAGCTACCCACGGTTCCATCGAGATTGAACCGATACGTCTTGAAGCGCATCTTGCGGAGCAGATACTTGGTGTCCGTAATGAGCAGTTTCCACGCCTTGTCCCAAGTTGACCATCCCCACGGGTGCATGTACGTTAGGAAATAAGTCTCGGGCAGCGGCTTGTTGACTCGGGGCACAAAGCCGCAGATGGCGGAAACCCGGTCGTCATCCTTGTATTTCACCAAACCTTCGTTCATGAACTTCAGGAAATAAGGAGAGAGGACAAGGTCGTCCTCCACGACGATGACCCGACCATACCTGCCTATGACATCCGTGATGCCGGCGATAAGGCTGTTGGCGAGTCCCCAGTTCTTCTCACGCTCCACGATCGTGACGGACTTGAAACCCGTTATGCTATGGATAAACTTGCGGTTCTCCTCCACCCCACTCCTCTTGGCTTCCGTCTTGGGGCCATCCGAGAAGATGAAGAGGTCGGAGTCCTTCGCCTCCGCATTATGGAGCAAAGACTCTACTACCCTTCGAGTCTTGTCTGCACGGTTGTAAGTAAACAGTGCTATCGGTGCGTATTTTTGCATAAAGCCTTTCTTATTTTATTTGTTCCACGCTGATATAACCCAACATACTTTATCATTCTATCCAAAAACCAATGAATAAAGCCTTCTTTTTGGTACTGCTTCCATAGAATTGTAGCTATAGGATGCATAACAAGTTTAATTTCATCTATACCACAAATCATAGAGTCATTACGGAATGAACTTTTACAATTCAATATTTGATGTTGAATTGTGTTCGTAAGCATCCCATATTCTTTTATATCCCTATAAATTTGATGGTTAAAAAATGGTGAGAAGTCCATATTTGGTGTGAAATATTTTCTAAAATGCCAAAAATGAATAATCTTAGCTTCATAGAACCACTTTATACTCATGGCCACCTGCGCATTATACACATTTGGTATACATTCGATAACATACCCATAATCATGGTCTGTTTTCAACAAAGCTCGTTGGTCTGAGCTATTGCCTTTTTGAAATGCTGAATATTTCCAGTTTTCTTGCCATTTTTCAAAGAACTCATGAGTAAAAGCATTGTCACGAACAAGCATACAACCAGAGTTGAACCAATAAGGACTATCACTTGCATCTACACCAAAGATTCTTTTTGTATCTGCTACCGTGTACTCATAAGTAAGATGCTCTTTAAATGGCCCATGAAGCTCAGGAACCATGCCTATATTTTTTACAGGAAGAGAGTCTATCTCCTCAAGAGAGCCACAGATAACAGTATCTGTATCTATAAAAAGAAAATCACCTTGAACTAAATTTCGAATATTAGTTTTTATATAACGCGATTTTTCCTTGGAAGGATATTCTTTTGGAACATCAACGGGGTGCAACTCTGTAATCAAATTTGCCAATGCGGGTATCGCCTTTATTCTTTCAACAGTTTTTTTGTCGGATATAACTTTAACGACAACTTCTTTGTTAAAATGATGCAAAGAGAATAAAGACACCCACAGTTCCTCCAAATACAAGTCCTTATCTGTACTTGTCAATACGTATAAAATAGGAGTTTTCATTGTTTTACCAATCCTTTATATTTCGTTAAATTCCAGTGGCGCTTAATCTTCTTGCTAAAATCCAATGTGATTTGATTTCCCATTTCCAAAAGAGCGGCATCCGTATAGTCATTATCCCTACCGGCAGCAGAAGTAAAGGTCAACTCACCAAAATAGACCTTGCCATTAATTTCATAGAAATCTACTCTCACCTGCTCAAAATCCTTACCCAAGATAGAAGCATACTCCAGCATCTCATCCAAGCATTGGGGTTTTGGTATAGCAACATGGTTCATTGCCTTATCACTAATCCAGTCTGTCAAAGGATTCCACTCTAAATCATATATACTAAAATCTCCAGTATTGGTCATTGGAATTCTATTAGCCCATGTACCAACACAATATGGTTTTCCATTGAACACTTTAACCTTATAATCCACCAAGCCTAATGGATTATCTGTTTCTAGCAATTTTTCAGCTATAAAGCAAGGCTTTATTGGGAGATAATGAGGCTGTGCGGAAGCAATAAACTTTCCTGCGCCAGAATGATTTAGACGCTTAATGGCATCTTGTTTGTCCAACTTTGTTTTGTCTGTAACGACAATGAGGTCACTATTTCCATTATTAGGCTTTAAAACATATTTATCAGGAAGAGAATCAAAATCTATGTCCTCAGCCTTTTCCCATTTTCCATACAAAGGAACCAAGATGTGATCCAAGCCCTTACTTTTCACGTAATCTCGTACAGCATATTTGTCTGTACATGTAGTCCATAGGCTTGTATCGGTATAAAAAGCCAACCAATTAATCTTTTCATTCAATGTCTGTGGATTTTTCCAATCAATCCATTTATGAAAGACATCGTGATAGAGAATATCAGCTAGATGACGTGGGGCATGGTATTGCGCCCAAGCTACATAATGATTTCTTAGATACCAATAAATAGCTTCCTTAAATTTTTGAAAGTTCATAGTTACTTATTAAATTTTGATTGAATTTTATTAAGAACAAATTGTTTTTCCTTTTTGTCTAACAATATCAAAAATGACAATATCATAGACAAAGAACAACAAATGATACAAGTATATACTAAATTTAAAAATGAGTCTGCTAAATGTTGCGAGAATAAATAACCTATGCTAAAAGCCAATGCCAAAACAACTAAAGCCCTTGCCAAAACTTTTACCGCATAGTCGCTGAAATGGAATTCTATCAGTCTTCGTAATGTAACAAATTGTATGCTATATGCAAATATCTCCCATATTGCAAGGAATAATATCGTCAATATAGGCGAAGCTCCATTCTTTAAGACTATAAAGCAAACCAAAACCTGTGAAATATTCAACAAGCTTGTTATCACTCCGAAAGATTTGAGTTTGCCTGTTGCAATTCCAGAAATAAAAACTGGAGTCCACATGGTTGTAATCAAAGTTTGAACCAATAAAATTTGTATAAATACAACACTATACTCTGGCACGATCTTCAACCACAACTCTAACACATAATGACACTTTAGAAATAACGGCAACATTATTGTAAAAAGAAGGATAAACACAAGCTTAGAACCGCTATACATAAGTTTCGTCATATAATCATAGTCCTTAGCTGCGTATGCTTTTGTTATTGCAGGATTCAATGCAGTAGTGAAATTACCAGAAAATCCCTTTACTGCGCCTAAGACGGTACCTGCAATTCCTCTAGCAGCATTAACTGTTGGTCCAAAGAACATATTTAACAAGATTGTAGCACCTTGCGTAGCACATGCCCATGCAAAAACACCAAATAAATCCCATCCTGCAAACACTATCATTTCCTTAAATAGTTTCCTCGGGAAATGAATGGAATACTTACACTCATTAAAATTTCGTTTACAATAAAGGGTGTATAATGTTCTGCTCAATAGGAAAGTACACATGGTCAAGAAACCAAAAGTTATGAGTTTGTCAACAGGAGACAACACCAAAAGATAAACAACGATCAGTTTCAAAACCACATCCAAAATGGACAGCCAAGCATAGATGCCCATCTTTTCATGAGCAATCACCTCTGCATTATAAGGAATGCTCATAATTGTAGTACAAGTAGATATCATCGTAAACTGAAATAACCAAAAAGCTGCCGTCATTCGGTCTGCAGGAATAACCAGTTTATTGTACAACAGCCATAAGCCTACGACCTCTCCAATGGTAAGTACAAAGATCAATATGATGAAATGTATCGTGACACTGATGCTAAACACTTGTCTTATCTCTTCTTCATCCTGCTTGCCCATAGCAACATTAAGAAAACGTTGAGTCGCAGTATTCATCGAGAATACTAAAAAGGTAAGAAATGTTACGGTACCTCCTACAACATTGTTGATGCCATAATCTACCACACCTAAAGTATTTAACACAACTCGGCTTGTATATAATGAAACAAACATAGTAAATGCCATACGTATATATAGCATCACCGTGTTTTTCGCAACTCTAGACGTTCTGTTTGAGTTCATATTTTGATCAAGTTTTTATATATACCACTGTTTCAAAGAGTTAACCAAGAAAAGGTTCATAATTGGCCATATTATTTTTAATAATCGGAATGAAATAGCAAAAGAAACAATCTCTCAAGTTCCGGATTCGTAATTTATTTGTGATTCCCGAAGAGGTTGTTATTCAAGCGTAAATTCTAAATCAAGAAACTTAAGCAAAAAAAAACGAAATGAAATATGCGTAATTTTACATACTAATTTAAGGTTAAATTAATATGAACCTTGCTTATCTGTTTACCGTTATCCCACTAAAAGGAATACTTATCCTATCATTCAGTTCTCCAATAGAAACATTCGATGTAAAATGAATCCGATTCACCGGCACACACAATTCGGTGGAGAGTATTTGCGTAAACTCAGAAATGCCCAACAAATTTAATGAATAGTATGTCTTTTCCTTATCAATATTAAAAATTTCTTGAACTCTTACTTGCAAAGAGACCAATCTATATACTGTTTTTTCCCCTTCCAAATCATCATCATACGACTTTCTTTCAAAAAAAGCTTCTATTGAGAGTGACTTTGGGTGAGGGGAAGGTATGTAAAAGACGAACTGTTTAAATGGTAGCAACATCTTTTCGATAAATTCAAAAGAAAATAGTCTCGCAATCTAACAAAGCTAATTTATAAAACCCACCTCTATTCTTTACAAATATTCATACTGCAACAATATCCGCTGATAATCGCCCTCATACCGACTCTTGTCGTTAGGACTAATATCAGGACTTGCGATAATGCGCTCCATTTCGGGGAGTATCTTGCTGCCCTCGTGCATGATTGGGGCTAAGGATTCTTTGAACTGTTCGATGAATGGCGAATAATAGTAGCCTATCTCCTCGATGATGAAAGAATATATGTTCCAGGCATCGTTGAGGGTGATGCTGTTCTGCGCCACTTCGTTCTGTATATATTTCTTTAAATATTTGATATTTTCTGTTTGTGCGGCCACATCTTTATCGCTTTTCACCGGATGAAAATAACGGTCGATGAGCACCTGACGCT
>CAVKBM010000210.1:0-5495 GCA_963654355.1 Bacteroidaceae bacterium
GGTTCAGTTTGTCCCCGATCTTTGCATACAGACGGGAGTTCCACTCGTGTGGGTATTTGTCAGCCTCTGCCTTGACCATTTCTATACGACCGTGAAGGTCGGCGTAGCCATGGGTCATATCCTCAGCCTGCTGCTCCATATACTGATAGTACAGATCCTTGAGTTTCTGGTACTCCTGTTGCATCTGGGCATAGTTGCGCACAGGATCGCTGTCAAGCATCTGAAAGTAGCGGTCGCTTATCTGGTCAAAGGCCTGCATCGGAATGCCAACAAACTCCATCTCACTCTTTACGTCATTGAAGTATTCTTTCTGATTCTGAATGGTCTTGATGTTGTTTTCGATGAACTTGATATCTTGCTCAATTTTGTCTATTGCCTTGCAGAACTCCTCATTCTCACTGTCGCCGAGGAAGGTGCGGGCCGTGTTGAAATAGTTGAACTCTGTCACCGTGTTGGCATAGTTACGCAGCAAATCCTTTGCGATGATACTGCGATGGAAGAGTCTTTCACGCTCGTCATCATTGCAAATATGGTTGTTTACCTTGCCGATTTCAGTGAGGGCAAGGGTACGGATAGCGTCGACGAGTTCAAAGTCGTTCATGTTATAACTGAGGTTGAGTCCGGTCAGTTTCTTGAAGTTGCAGTCCTTCAATGTGTCCACGATGTCACGTTTCTCATTGTATGTAAGACTCTTCGTTACGGCTTTGAATGAGGCGCGCTGGAAGTTGCGAGTGGTGGCAAACGGTTCTTTTGCGCCCTCTTGCTGATAGGAATGGAATTCCTGGTTGTTATATTTGATAATCACCTTGCTTGCACGGAAGAGGGCAGCAAGAGTGGAGAACACTGTACCGAAGGAATAGCCCGTAGGAGCACCGGCAAGGTCTTTCTCCAACTCCGCACCATTCTTGAAGGATGCAGTCTGCGCCATCATCTCGGTGATGACAGGCAACTGGTCACCTATAAACTGGCCAGTGGTGTCGAAGAACATGAAGTCGGATTGCTGCCCAATAGTATTCTGAAGTTGGTTGGCACTAACCTTCAAGAGTTGAAGGGCAAGAGAGTCTTTCAGTGAGCCAGCAAGTCGCTTGGTGTAGATGTTGCCATACATCTTCTGCTCTGTCTCCTTGATGAGCTGACTGGCATTTTGCGGCGTAAGGATACTTGCATTGTAAAGATATACCATTTGCCCTTCCGTGTATGACTTCACGACCGTCTCTTCCAACTGGCGTGTCTTGTCCTCCAATGTGTTGGCGATTTCGTCAACAACCTTCTTCTCCTCAGAAGTAAGATTGGGCACATCTTTGATATAATTGATGCGAAGAATCGACTCCGCAATCTTTTGTATTTCAGCGGTATAAATTGGAGATGGAATGATGCTGATGGTATTCTTGTCAGACTGTGTATCTTCTTTTACATGGTCAATATATTCTTCAAGAGAAGGTTTGACACTCATTATGTCATGGAATACGACTTTCATGTTTTGGTCACCCCCTGTATTGAAAGCCTCGCCACTGTCAGACTGCACTGAGAACGCCACGTTAACGGCATCAACAGTAAGATTCTGGGCTTGTCGAACCAACTGCATTCTCTTAACTTCTTTCATAATCTCTCCTTTGATGCGGTAAGCAGCAATACCGTCATAGTTAGCCATCATCTCGAAGATGCGTTGCTGGGTTTCGCTCGTGATGCGATACTCGTCACCTGAGAGTATAAGGATCTCGTCATCAGTGAGTTTCTTGCAAGCCTTCTTCACCTCATCGAGGACAGTGAAATAGTCGTCCGGGCAACTTACGTAGGCGCGACTGATATTCTCTACAGTAGTCTTGGCACCTGCTTCGGTCAAGAAATGGATCGTTTGCAGCATATCATGGCCACTCACAAATTTCAGTTTTAGACCAGCAAGATGCTCATCTGCTTGATCGTAGCGGATACGGAGAGACTCAGCCACTGCTTCTTCTGCTTGACGGCACAGTTGTGAAGCATTGACATGAGTGAACATATCACGGTCGGACAAAGTTTCTTTCTTCAGTACGTCGAAGGCTGAAATCAACATACCTCGTGTACCTACTTGTGTCTTGACAAGTTTCTGAGTTCCGAACAAGAAATATTGGAGCATCTTGAACTGATGCGCATAGAATGGATAGTAGTCGGCATAAGTCTGTGCATCGGTCGTCTTGTTGAGTCCGGTACCGACAATATTGGTAATGTCCGAAATCTGTCCACTCTTCTTATTATAGTATTCCTGCAAGATATGGTCTCCGTCTGCTGTCTTGGCGAGCAGTCGCTTGCGAATGATGGTGTCAACTTCTTCTGCCGCAATAGGAATACGTTTGCGGAAGCGGTCAATAATCTTGGTGAGAAGACCGCGGTTGACGTTGGCGCCATTGATGACATCGTCGAGCTGTAGCTGGGCGATGGCTATCGTCCATGTCTTACGTCCCAATGCCGCAATAGCTTCTGCCATTCCTTCGAGGTCGAGGATATTGATCTTTTTCTGCGCGATTGCCTCGCTTACCTCGTCAATCATAAAGACGATGCGGACATCGGGATTTTTGTCAAGATAACGGGTCAGGTCTTCCTGCAGTTTGTTGGCATCATAATCAAGAATGCGTTGTTTTGCGGCATCACGCATCTCATCGTAGGCATTCTCAGAGCAGAATCCGTCAAGCATCGTATCTTCAAGTGTGTCATATACCTGATCCATATTCTTGCGGCGCACCAACCATGGCTCACCAAACTTTTCCTGCACCTTATCGCAGAAACTCTGGTAGCGTCCGCTCATAAGAAGATTGAACTCCACGATACCAACCCAGTCGTCATTAAGATTCAATGACTTCAAGAAAGCCCCCATCATCATGTAGCCTATACCATGGTTCCCGGTAGTTTTGGCTGCATCGAAAAGAACAATATGGTTATTTGTACGTCCCAACTCATTGATACTGTTCTGCAACAAGCTGGCATTAGGCAAGCCTATGAGTTTGTTGGCAAAGCGGTCCCGAATGGAGGTTCCCTTGATGACAGGATTCTTCAACAGGAAACCTATCATCTTTGAGAAATATGACTTACCCGAACCATAGAAGCCACTGAGCCAAAGTCCAGGCTGAGCAGTATTCGACGTGTAGAAATCACAAAAGTCTGCCAAATGATTGGCAAGGCTTTCTGTCAGAATAAAGCCTTCAAGTTCATCAATGACGCTTTGCTCGTCTTGTTGGTTGAGGTCGATAACACTCTTTATGTCTTCCTCCAAATGTATGGAGAGTATATCTTTAATCTTAGCCATGAGTCTGTATGTTTTATATGACAACTACACAGCGATACTTGGAGGCAGGCTGCTTGTCAAGGAAATATATAATGTCATTCTTCAGTGTTGCAGGATAGAAGAACACCAAAGGTTTCTGAAACTTCATTACGTTCGAATCCTCCATGATGTTTTGGTTGGAGAATCCCATCTTGTATATGACACCCGTGTGTATAAGAACAGGAGAAACATCTTTCTTTGCCACTTCCACGATGTGCTTCATCATGTAGGAAAAGAAAGTGCCTTCGGAATAGTTTTGGCTGACGAACACTTCTGTGCCCATATTCTTGAATTGTCGTTTGAACTTGTCTAATCCTTTAGAATCTACAAAATCAACAAACAATTTCCGAAGGTCGATGAATTCATATCCGTCAGTATAAATACGCTTCGCTTCTTCTATATACTTTTCCTCATCTTCCGGAGGGTAAACAAAAAGGATGCTTCGACCGCCATTTGCTTTTGTCGTCAGGCAAGCCATATCACGCCCCATTACGGACGTGAGGTCGCTGAACAATCTGTTATGATCTTGTATATAAGTGGATGCCATATTTTTTTATTGCTATTTCAAGTCTATAATAATTTCTGTTCCAATTTGGGAAATATCCCAATATTGGATGTTCTCTATCTTCTTCAATCGAGTTACAATGTTTTGCTCTTCATTAAATGCAAATACCAAATAAGGATTGCGAAGGGTCTTGTCGCCCGGTACGACCTGCTGCACAAACCGAATGAAATATACAAACAGGCTGGATGTAATAACAGGATGAATAATGGTTTTCTTTACTGCACCCTCTGCCAATCCGAGTTTTTTAAGGATGGTCAGATACTTGCTTCCAGATATTTTCAATGTGTCTTCACTCCACTGCAATTCTCCGGGTTCAGTCTCTTTGATATAACGAAGGAAAGTGGTAATCTCTTCTGCCAGAATCGTTACACGTCCGGAATAAACCGCCTTCATGAATACTTCTGACGTGATGCGATAAAATAGCTTGTTAGCATAGGTGAGTTGCCAAAAGAGTATCATAAGACGTTCTTGTGTAGAGATTTCTTTGTTTCCTATAGCCTCAAAGAACATCTTTCTATGACTGTCATCTTCAAATTTCAACACACATGACTCTATGGCAGAGACAAATCTTTTGAATGACTTTTCCGAACGGAATTCAAATGCACCAGAACTCCCGTCAGTGTCACCATAGGTATCACTGATATAGTCGAGCATCACATTATAATCGGGAATACTCCCCATGATGTTGACCCCAGAATCATAAATACTATTTTTCTTCTTCACCATAGTTGCGTTTAATTCTTACCAGCTCCGTATAATCCACATCAAGAGCATCTGCTATCTTTCCAAGCATGTCCAAAGATGGTTGTGATGAATTTGTACACCATTTGCTTACTGTAGCAGGATTTATGCCTAATTGTTCAGCCAACCATTTGTTCGTCTTATTCTTTTCAGCCAGCATCACTTTAATGCGGTTTAAGTTCTTATTATCTGCCATCTTAATTGTTGTTTGAGAAGTAACGCCACAAAAGTATAAAAAAAACGCGAGAAAACATTCAAATAATCGTAGTTTTATTCATTTTTCGCGTCAATTATTGAAAATAGTTCATATTTTGACGTACAAAGTCACGACAAAAACCACTTTCACAAGTCTAGTCACTGACTAAGACAAACCGCCAAACTTTAAGCGCAAGCCTAAGGTTTGGCGGTTTCAATTTCTGTTTCACCAGTTCCTGTCTTCGTGATTGCGCTTGTAACGCAGATACCACAAGATGCCGATGTACGATGCGCAGAGGGCGGTGTATAAGAAGAAAATCCAATAGACTTTCTCGGAGTGCAGCCATAGAATGTTCATCAACAGACTCAGCATGGCGAGCGGTGCAAACCATACGAGCAGGAACACCAATGTGTAGAATGTGTCTTCCGTCAGCAACACTTGGTCTTGACCTTTCACCTTCTTGACTTTGGTGATGAAGGTGTTGAGATGGTTCTTGAAATCGGCGGTAGCTTTCTTCTCGTACTTTTGGATTTCTTTCCTTGACTCGTCATTGATTTTGAAGGTCAGCTCCATTTTGCTGGAATCTTTGATGATTTTCTGCATCGTCTCCGTAATGGTCTGCACTTTCGTCAAAGTTTCGTCCAGCACCTTCTTGGTTTCATCAAGATTTTCCTTGGCACTGCTCACCGCATCAA
>CAVKBM010000211.1:0-5438 GCA_963654355.1 Bacteroidaceae bacterium
ACTCATTCTTGTTGGTGGTCCAACCTATTCGCCAATCATTCGTGATATGTTGAAAGAAGAGGTTACTCCCAACGTAGATACCAGTATCAATCCTATGACCGCAGTTGCACGTGGGGCAGCTCTTTATGCTTCTACAATAGACGCAAATATTAATGAGGCAGAAATTAAAAAGGAAGCTAAATCGGAAATTGTGTTTCTGCAAGTTGGTTATGAATCTACATCAGTTGAGTCATCCGAATGGGTTAGCATCAGCATAGACAAAGAAAAGACTGGAAATAATAGTCCTAACGAACTTTCAGTTGAACTGCAACGCGCAGATGGTGCATGGAGAAGTGACCGAACTTCTGTAGATACAAATGGTAATGTCATAGAGGCTTTCTTGCTCGAAGGTAAACCAAACACATTCAAAGTAAAGGCTTATAATCAGCAGGGTAATGCAGTGGAGGTTTTTCCTTCAGAGTTTACCATTATCCAAGGAGTCAAAGTAGGTGCTGCGCCTCTTCCTTATAATATAGGTATAGCTGTTTACAATGACATTAAGAAGCGTGGTGTATTCTTACCGGCTAAAGGATTGGAAAAGAACAAGCCACTGCCAGCTGTAGGTGTTGTGCCAGACAGAAAAACAACACAAGCATTGCGACCAGGTGTTTCTACAGATGTGTTGTCGATTCCTGTTTATCAAGTGGCAGGCTTAGAAGCCGAGGGTAAAACGGCAGCATTAAACACGCAAATATCTAATGTTGTTGTCACTGGAGATGACGTTGAACAGCTTATCCCAGAAAATTCCAATGTGGAAATTACATTACATGTTGATTCCTCAGAGATGATGACTATGGAGGTGTATTTCCCATCTGTGGACTTTACTGTCAAAAAAGAGCTTGATTTAAGCAAGCGTGAGTCTTCTGAGGATGCAATCTCGTGGGTAAACAAAGAGCTGAGTTCTGCTCAAAAAAGTATAGAGGCATTGCTTTCTTCAGGCATCTCTGTCGAAGGGTTGAATAAAGAACTTGATGCAGTAAAAGAGTTAGCTTCAACTGGTAATGACCCTATGCGCACTCAGTCAAATCTAAAGGAACTTCTGCGTAAGATAGAAGAACTTGATGATAGTACGGAGTGGCAACGTGTAGAAAGAGAACTTCGAGAAGAATTTGACAGACTGGAGAAAGCACAAAACGACTTAGGCAACGACAAGTCAGCTCAATTGGTCAACCAAATACGTGGTCAAGTAGATAATGTCATTCGAGTGAAAGACGCAAAACTTGGACGTGAGATTCTTGACCAAATCAGTAGTTTGTTTGTTCATTTGACTTTGGTATATCAGTGCATGGGACTTATCCGTGATTGTCACAATCGTTTTGGTACAATTCGTTGGAAAGATTCGACACGTGCTCGCCAACTTGTCAACAGAGGATTGGAAGAAATTAACAATCAGCCGTCTGTTGAAAAACTTCACCCTATAGCATGTGGTCTTATTGACCTTATGCCAAATGAAGAAGCTGCTAACGCAGGAGGATTGTTGAAATAGTAAATATATTTTATGCATCTCAAGAAGAACGATAAGATAGGCTCATATACAGTAGTGTTTCCGCATAAGCAAGGTTCTTATGCGGAAACCTATCGTGTAAAAGATACAAGTGGTAAGACTCGCTTCTTGAAACTCATCAACTATTCAAAACTCAATCATAATCAGATTGATGATAATGGACGAGTAATAGAAGTGGAGATTGCCAAACTGCTACACCACCATAATCTTTGTCAGTTTGTGGACTCTGGCAATATGATGATGAACGGAAGCCAATATGCTTGGTTCGTGACTGAATTTGTAAGTGGCGAAACCTTGTCACAGAGAATTATCCGTGATGATGAAATCAGCGTATATGAGATAAAAACAATAGCTAAGGCTGTATTGACGGCATTGTCTTTCTTGCATACGCTACCTATTCCTGTTATCCATAACGAGGTGACGATACAAAACGTTTTTCTTAACCTCGTAGGAGATTTGCAAGATTTGAAATTAATAGATTTTGGATATGCAAGATTCTTGAACCAATCGCCAGCCAAACCAAACTTGGATGAATTAAATCCTTTCTATCTTGCACCAGAACGTTTTTCAGGAGTTTGTTCTGTTCAGACAGAACTCTATTCTGTTGGGGCAATGATGTACCATCTTCTTTATGGCGAATTACCTTGGTTTATAGATGTTTCAAGAAAACGTGGGCAAGATGTAGTTGACTCTATCTTGGAAGAACGAGATAAAGAACTTGAACTAACAAAAGAGGACAAATATGAACTTGATGACCAACTGCTAAATGTGATAGCTAAAGCTTTAAGCTATGATTCTGAGGATAGATTCCAAAGTGCCGATGAGTTTATAAAAGCTATTGATGGGGAAGTAAAAATAGAACGCCAGTCAACGAAGCGCAAAATTCTCTCACAACGTCACTCGAATGACACGTCTATTCCCACAGAAATCAAGAAGAAAGGTGAAGGCTTTGCTGCAGTAGCAGGAATGGAAGACTTGAAACAGCAAATGCGTGAAGAAGTTATCGAACCACTCCATAATCCCGAAGAATACCATCGTTATGGCGTAACCATTCCAAATGGTATGTTGCTGTATGGACCTCCTGGTTGTGGAAAAACATTCTTTGCAAAACACTTTGCAGAAGAGGTCGGATTCAACTTTATGTGCATAACACCAGCAACGTTAAAGAGTCGTTATGTCAACGCCACACAAGAGAATATCGCAAAGATGTTTAAAGAGGCTGAGGAAAATGCACCAACGGTGATTTTCATTGACGAGATGAATGAACTTGTCCCTAATCGTGATAATGGGAATGTGCATGAAATGTCAAAAAGTGCCGTGAATGAGATGCTGGCACAGATGGATAGGACAGGAGAAAAAGATGTGTTCATCATAGGGGCAACCAACTATCCAAACATGATTGACCCTGCAATTTTGCGTGCAGGACGTTTGGATAAAAAATATTACATAGGCGTGCCTGATACTGTGGCTCGAATGGCTTTGTTCAAGTTATATCTTGAAAAGCGTCCTTACGATTTCGGGTTAGACTATCAACGATTAGCAGATATGACCCATGGGTATGTCTCGGCTGATATACAACTAATTGTCAATGATGCTTCTCGAAATGCGCTTCGCCAACATAGCAAAATAACAATGGAGCTATTGACGACTGCTATCTCAAACACAAGACCTTCGCTTAGCTCAACTGAATTACGTAAATACGAGCGTATTCGGGCTATGATGAATGGAGAGGAGGTTAAGAAAACTAATGATAGACCTCGTATAGGTTTTAATGTTTAAACGATTACAATTATGACAAAAGAAGAATTATACTTGAAAACCGTTTTCTGTTGCATAGCTTGTGATGGAGATATTGCTACAGAAGAAGTAGATATGGTTAGAGATTTGTGCGCAAAAGACAACATATTCCACGATGTTGATTCGGAGAAGTACCTCAACTCATGGATTACAGAAATCAATGAGCAGGGTGGAATGTTCTTGCAATCTTATCTTAAAGAACTAAGTTCTGTAGCATTGACTGAAACAGAACAGCTACTACTGATAGCTCTTGCATTCAAAGCTATAGAAGCAGACAACCGCATAGAATACGCAGAAGTAAAATTCTTCAAAAAGATACGTTCAAAACTTACTATAAGCGACAAGGCAATATTGGCAGAATTTCCTAATAAAGAAGATTTTCTCCTACCAGACATCAACTTAACTGAGATTCCTCAATGGGACGACAATACACATTTCTCGCAAATATTCCTATTCAAACCAACTAAACGTTAACGGCTATGTGGAATCCTTTTAAGAAGAAACCGATGGAAATAAATGTTTCTACACTTCTTGATTAAAGAGCATACGAACTTGCTTTGTTGAGATTTGACAAAGCAAGTTCATATATTTATTACCTTAGTCTATAGCGAGATATTTTTTGTCTTTTTTCTTTGAGCACTACCTAATCCAGCCTTCAGTGTTCCATCCCAATTCGTCAACTGGTCAGCACAGCCATTTGAACCAAAAAGCGAGACGTATGTGTCTGCGCTGCATGACATGTGGTCAACAAAAGCGAGGAAGTTGTCTATGGCATTGTCTATGAATTGGACTTCATTTGTGGCGAACAGCTTAGTCCAATTGGTGATACATTCTTGTTGGAAGTTGGTTAGACCATGCCACGACATGCCAGACAAGAACTTATCGGTTGCTGTTTCTATGCCATTTTGGGAGTCTAAAGCAATGATATTTTTTGCAGCGGATGCCATAATGCCATAGTAGATGGAAGTGGCTTCTTTATCATCAAAATTGACTCTGCCTGTTTTGACAAAGGATGATAACGAATCATGTCCTTCGCTGATGAATTTGTCAAGTACACCCATATATCGAATTTGCCGAGCCTCTCTTTCTCGCTTGGCTTCAGCTTCAACTCGTGCTTTTTCTTTCACTTCTTGCTCTTTGCGTGTTCCAACTTTTTCCCAAGCCTCTGTCATTTCTGGCTCTTGCCAAATGGCATTCCAACGAGCCTTTAGTTCATTGTACTTTTCCATAAGTGCAGCGTTGTAACTTTTGGTAGTGGCAAGCTCTTCCTTTGCATAGCCAAGTCGGGTTGTCACTCGTTCCACCGCTTTCTCATCAAGTTGGGAGATGCGCTGCTTGACCTTGGCATTTTCAGCCTTTAGCGCATCATTCTCTGCACGAAGCGATTTGTTCTCCTCTATCTGTTTGTTAAGGTTCTGCATATAGTAGGTATATGTCTTATTGACAGAAGCACGCAGAACTTCATTCTGTTTGTCACGAGCTGCACTGATGGCGTTCACAAGGGTTGTGATAGCAGAATTGATATTGGCAGCACGTTCCTCTCGCCATGCCTTTTGCCCGATGATTGCAGGAATGGGAATATCGAGTTCTTTTGTTACGGCTTTCTTGGCATCCTCAATGGACTGCTTGATATTGAGCAAAGGGAATGTCAGTTCCTTTTGGTCAATGGTAGCCAATACAGCATAGCCTTTAACCTTATCCAAAGCCTCCTTTGCCTGTCGTTCTGCTTCAAGCACCACCTTGTTCTTGTGCTTGCGCCCTCGTCTCTCTTCTTCTGACAGTTCTTCATAAGAGAAACCTCTTGCCAAGCCATACTTGTGTCCGACCTTGTTGTAATAGTCCGTATGCAGTTGGGAAAGATATTGTGATTTATCCTTGGCTCGCTCTCCCCATACCTTTGCATACGACACACGTTCAATGACTCCCTTTGTCGCTTCCGATTTAGTATAGTTGTCACGTTCTTCCTTGGGGAGTGCTCTCCATTCTTTGGTTGAGAGAACTTTTTCGGGATTGTCCTTGTGAATGTATTTGCTGCCGATGCGTCCACGTTTCTTGACTTGTTCAACTGGAATAGTCTGCACATGGGCATGGATGCTTG
>CAVKBM010000212.1:0-5414 GCA_963654355.1 Bacteroidaceae bacterium
GAAACATTGCCAATGCGTTCTACAAGGCAGGCTTCATAGAGACATGGGGACGTGGCATCAACAAGATTCGACAAGGACTGAAAAGCGTAGGGCTTCCCGAGCCTAAGATAGAAAATCATATCAGTGGTACACTGATTACGATTTGCCGCAAAAACGCAACAAATGTCGGAAACATGTCGGAAACGAATGTCGGAAACATGTCGAAAACCAACCTTACTGAACGTCAAACACTTATACTTTCTGCCATAAAAGAAAATCCCTATATCACAGGAAAGGAAATGTCGGAAACTCTGTCGGTAACGAAACGTACTGTAGAGCGTGACTTGGCGATACTACAGAAAATGGGTATCATACGTCACGAAGGTAAGGTGAATGCCGGCAAGTGGGTGGTACTTGAAAAAAAGAAAAATTCTTGAACGTGTCATGCTAATTGAGTCACCTCGCTCGTTATTTTGCAATCGGAATCAATAGACATATCGCAATGACGACATTAGAGAAATATATCTGGGTAATAAATGCCCTTTATAAAATAGGAGAGCGTGGCTTGTCGCTGAAGGAACTCAACGACAAGTGGATGCTTGACGAGACTATCAGCAATGGTGAACCTTTGCCCCGTCAGACATTTGACCGTTGGAAAGGAAACATTCTGATGACATTCGGTGTGGATATAGAGTGCCGACTGAAAGGTGGCTACCGTTATTACATCTCCAATCCTGAATGTTTGAGAGAAGGTGGACTAAGCCGTTGGTTGTTGGATACATATTCCACAGCCAACACTTTGTCGCAGAGTACTCAACTGAAAGACAGAATACTTGTAGAGGAGATTCCCTCCAACCGCAATTTTCTGACAAACATCATTGAGGCGATGAAGAACAATCATGTGGTGATGCTGACATACAAGAGTTTTATACATGGCGAGCAACACTCGTTTTCCGCTGAGCCGTACTGTATAAAGATGTTCCAGAGAAGATGGTATCTGTTGGCAAGAAATCTTGATGACGGCAGAATGCGCATCTATGGACTTGACCGTTTGGAAAATATGGAAGAAACATCAGAGCATTTCTCAATGCCGAAGGACTTCGATGCCAAATCATACTTTTCCACGTTCTACGGAATAGTGACTGACGAGAAAGTGCCGATTCAACGGATTGTTGTTCGTGCAAAGAAACAACACCAGCATTATCTTCGCTCACTTCCATTACACCCAACCCAGAAGGAGATATTCACTTGCGGAGAGTATGCTGACTTTGAATTGACATTGCGCCCTACTTACGATTTCATCATGGAGTTGCTGCATGTAGGCAATATGATAGAGGTTTTGGAACCAGAATCCTTACGCCAAGCGATGAAGGGTTGGGTAAGTGACTTGTGGGAATTATATGAGAATGACTTACAAAATATAGATTGATATGGACAAGGGACATATTTTTAAGTTTGGAACATTGGCCAATGCCGTCAATTCGGAAGACTGGATGACAACTCCGTTGGAAGCATTGTGCTCAGAAGAAGAGTGGGTGGCTATTGTGACGGATGACGCTGAAACATATTTCGAGGAAATTAATGCAATAGTCGCAAAGATGAAACGGCCATGTACTTGCTTTGTGATTGATTTGCATCCATGTGCCAATTACAAGCACTTGCAGGAGCGATGGCGCAATTATCTCATGACAGATAAGGAGTCTATAGAAGTGCTTCTTAGCTTCATACACCACAACTTGGTTCAGAGGAGCCTTATAAGTTTTGATCTCCAAGATTTTAGACATTGTAGTGTTCCATACCCTCTTGTCAGAACCACATCTGTAGAAATCGGGAAGAAATTTCCAATTGATCAAAATGCAAAAGCCATGTGTGTAGGTCTGTGTTTTGAGCATGACAGCGAACTCGCGAGTTCTTATATGAATGTATTGAGTGAGAACTTTGACGAAATTGGCGATGAAATTTATGTTCCATGGTCTATAATCTCTTCTGCGGAAAATGTTGTAGAAGTATTATACTTCTATAAACCAGAGTTTTAACTAAAGAACATTGATTATGAAGACATTGACAGAACAATTGGCAGAAATGTATCAACCTAAATGGGATACCTTGAAAAAGCATTTGAATGCCAAGGGTATAAAGGTGCAGTCACCTTTCATGCTTGGTGTTGCATTGGAGCATGACAATCAAGGAGGCTATGTGGATGAAAGTTGGTGGACGGATGCAGATTTGAAAGTCATGGTATTCGGACAGGAACCGCTCAATTGGCCGATACCAGTATTGACCGATGGCGCTCAAGTGCAGTCTGATGATTTTGTGGAACTGTACCAGCGTTTTTATTCGGACAATTACAAAGATGGGCTATACTTTCTTACCGATTCTGACAATCACTTGGCTAAGAATAAATTCTTCAGCATGGGGTTTAATGGTATCATGTCAGGGATCAAAGACTTTGTCCTCAAAGATTCATGTTCAGGCAAAAATGCTGCATATCTTTGGAACAACATTTCCAAATTGTCTGTAGGTGGACGCAATGGAGTTTCGCCTGACATTCACGATTTGGAGAAAGAATACTTTCATGTTATCCCCCAAGAGATAGAGATATTAAAGCCCGATGTGCTAATCTTCCTGACAGGCCCTGGCCAAAACAACTATTACAGCTACATCAAAGAGAACTTCACTGTAAAAGGCTCACCAATGCCATTGGCTGGAAACAAAGTTGATGCTGTATCAAAACTTGACATTGAAGGCATAAGGCTGGCCTACAAGACCTATCACCCAGCAGCAACCACTATCACTGACAAAGAAAAATGGGATCACTACCATGCCATCTTTGATGACATCAAGAAGCATCTGTAAAATGAACCATTCTAAGATTATATTCCTTGACTTTGATGGTGTTCTCAATACGGAATACCATCAAAGGCTATTGCAATACGAAAGGAAAACATGGCAAGATTGTCATGGAGCGCTTTTCGATCCCGAAGCGGTGAGGCAATTGAAAAGAATAGTGGATACGACTCATGCTGACATTGTCATAGAATCATCATGGAAATATCTTGGTTTGGAGGCAATGCAAGAGATGTGGAAAGACAGACAACTCCCAGGAAGAGTCATTGCCATAACTCCATCCGTTGTTAGTGATGACATCTTGCTTTCAACGGATTTGGACATTACAAATCCTGCAATGCTTCATTGCAAAGGGGCGGAAATCGCATCATACCTTTATAATAATAGCAAGCAAGATGTTCCTTATGTCATCATTGATGACGAATATGTTGTATTGGAATCCCAACTTCCTCATTTCATTTTGACCAATCCATACGATGGCTTAACAGAAGAATTGGCAATGAGAGCCATTGATATTCTGAATCAGCAATAAAAAGCGAAAATATTTCATCTTTGTCTCAACGTGTCATAATTTGTGGGACACCATAGCCATATCTTTGCACTCAGTTACATAATTAAGATTTAAAAAAGATATGGCAAGTGAAAAATTAAACAAAGAATTAGTCTCTCGTATGATGGACGATGCGGCATGGAAGGAACTCTCAAAAGATTTCCCATGGACAGAGCAGTTGCTTGAGAAGTACATGAACATTGTTGACTGGAAAGAGATTTCAAGAAACAATGACGTGGTATGGACAAAAAGTTTGCTTATGCGTTGCAAGGATAAACTTGATTGGCAAAAGTTGACCTCAAACAGCAGTCCATTGTTGTTTACCGAAGACAACATTGAGACTTTCAAGGATTATTGGGATTGGAACGTCTTGTCAGACAAGTCTTGCATCGACATGACAGACGAACTGCTGGTCAAGTATGCTGACAGATGGAATTGGGCGTATATCATCGACCGATTTGGTGACGAGGCTATAACCTTCAACGAGGACTTTCTTGAAAGGTATGGGGAATATATTCTCGCCTCCGACCTTTATGGCTCCAGACTGTGGGACTGCATCATCGAGCAGCACATGAAAGACATCAAAAAGGAGATATTGTCAGATGTGGATTAACTAAAGGGAAACGACTATGCATATTCCTACATTCAATATGATACTTCGTCAAATTCTCGTTCAGAATGCTTACGGAGACAAAAGGCTTCGCGACGAAATACTCCTCCAAGACGAGCTGTTCTACAACACCATCAGTCGGTTGAACTTTTCAAAGGACTCAAACGAAGTGAGACAACTGTTATCCTATCTTACGGAATTGACAGGAGAGCCTGATAGTTATCTGGCGGAGGAGGTTCTGCTTGACTTTGTGATAGGAAAGGGATGCACGGAATGTTCAAGGACTGTTTGCGAAAACATCTTTGGCAAACAACCTACATTTGCCGATATGATGCACCACCATTGGTTTGAACATCTGATGGAGCATCCTGCAGAAACCGAGCCGTATGCTCCTGGTTACAATACGGTTCGTGACGATGCTTTCTATTGGCACAATTTCCACTTCATGCTATTCTCTCACCTCCAGACAGATAACAGTCTGGCACAAGAAGTACTGGAACATCTTGCTGCGAAACAAGACATTCCTGCCATGGAAAGAGTGGCACTCTATTATTTCTCGAAACGTCAATATGATAAAGCGTTTCCATTATTGGAGCGATTGCACACAAAAGCACAAACGACCGAGTGGAAAAATGTGATTTCGCAGGAAGTGACATACAAGCTTGCCCTTCTGTATTCATGGGGATTAGGAACAGAGAAAAACATTGACAAATCCACACAATGCTTCAACTCGATAGATGACATCGATCATTGGGGACATTTGGCTAAATTCCAGTTGGGAAGGATAGCAGAGCAGAACCATCGCTATATGGAAGCAATGTATTACTATCGTGAGAATATAGACGACTATGCTTATAGTCGATACAGCAGTTACAGGAATACATATCCGAACGATTTGCTTCCTCGAAGATTGGAGATTGCCTTCAGACAAACAAAGAAGAAACTCAATCCCATAGTTGACAGCCTTACACTTGAGACTTGTCAAGATTGCAGCGAGATAACAGTTCAGCTGAAGGTTATGATGAATGTTGTGGTCACGATTGAATGGGGTGATGGAGAAACGGAATCTACAAAATGGAAAGTGGATGGTTGGGGACCGGTAACACACTCCTATCAATCGCCCGGCTCCTACCATGTCACGATAAGGACAGATGAGGAGAATGTATTGACGGGACTTCATATCGTTTCTCGCAAATCGGTATGCTCTTTAGACGTTTCAGCCAGCAAAGGGTTAACACACCTCTTGTGTCCCAACCAATTGTTGAAAGAATTGTCGTTAGGAAAGGCTGAATATCTATAATACTCCCCCGATTTTAGACACCCACATTTGGTCAATCAAATAAAAATGATTTCTTTTGTGGGCAAATTAACAAAATCAAAATGGGACGTATGTCAAAATTCACATCAGCCTTCAAGGCTAAAGTGGCT
>CAVKBM010000213.1:0-5121 GCA_963654355.1 Bacteroidaceae bacterium
ATTTAATACCGTCATTACATATAGCCAATGCAATTGCCAAAATAACAAATAATTTATGAAAAATCTTTTGGCTTTATAATATAAATAGATAATATTCTTTTCCAAGGAGGTCAATATGAGTATTAGTTTAGACAAATTTGTCAATGTAAATTTAGTACATCATGAAACATCTGTTGACTCGACCACACGCGACACTGTTGTTTTACTTAGTGGAATTGATTTCAATTTGAAATCAAAAGAATCATTCAAGCATATTGCTGATGACGGTACTACAGAAACAACAAAGTCTGGTGTTGAAAGAACATTCAATACAAACAATAATATTGTGTTTACGAGTTTACCAGAATATCCGGATATTGAGTTGACGGATACTGAATCAATAACTAAATATTACAATAAGGATATTTATGGATCCGGAACTGAAACAGATCCATACAAATTGCCATTCCCATATAATTTCTTTTATTACATTGGCGGCATCAATGAATACAATGAAACCATCACATTGAATTTAATTCCAGAACTCAAAGTTATATATCAATATTTAAAGGTATTCTTCGATAACGGTGGCGTCAAAACCAAACTTATTCATATCGATACAAGCAAAATCACAGACAAGACCGCTATGGTCAACGCATATTATAATGCCATAATCGCGTTAGATGATGAATACATTCTTGTTGATATTGTTGATGATATGACTGAAGTTGATTCTAGTAAAAATACATACGTAAAATCATTACCATTAACTTATAGAGTTAAACTCGCCAAAAAATTAGATACATTATATTATGGTACGGATTTAAGTACTGCAAAAGGAACCTTAATTAACGTCTCCAGTTCAAAGACTAAATCTGGAATCCATAGAAAGCTGCTTCTTGGCAGAGTTAGATACACAGATATCGCAAAACAAATCAGTGGGTCGGTTGATGAAGCGATCGCTGCATTAAGTGAAAAATATTCATCAAAATCATTGATTCTCAAATACGCTTCTTGTAAGTCTGTATATAACGAAGAAACCGAATCGTACGAAACCGTGGATAAAGTTGGCGATGAAATGTCAATAGCTGCGTATTTAACAAGAATTGATATCAATTCGATGAATGGGGTTAAAGATTATTGCTATACGGTTGAAGCGACAACTCCAGATATTAATTGTACGGATTCTGATGATAAAACCGCAACGGCTGATTCTAGCGGATATGAATCAAAGGAAATTGATGATGATTTGCATGATATCTTAAAAGGTTGTCACTTCACATTCACACATTATCTTGCAAATGACAATAGAGCAATCGGTGGCGATACTTGTGCGGGCTATTCTTTTGTTAATGAATACGTATCAATCATTGTTCACCAGACAATCACAAATGCATTAATCAATCTATTGACTAGTAAGCCAAGTTCAACAAACATCTGTGGATTAATCAATTCAGTTATCAGTTCTGACTTAAATAAATATGTCACAAATGGATATTTGACTACAAACAAAGTTTGGCCAGATGATACTTTGACCATTACGAAAAATGGTGTGACTTATGACATCATTACAACTGGAACGCAATTGGCAAAAGGATATTATATAACCACATTGCCATTATCATCATTGACGGCGAGTGAAAGAGCCAATCACAAAGCTCCTACCTCATATGTTGTGTTAGCTGAAGATGATGCGATCAGAATGATTGATGTTCTTGGTGAAATCATATAGGAGGATAGATAAATGGCAGATACAATTTTAACTGGAAAAAAGCACGGTGCTGGTGCATCCAGATACACATTGTCTGATTATTTCTTGATTATTAAATTGCCATCCGCTCTCATATCAGCAATAAACGGCAATAGTACTTCATGGAGTCAATCACGAAATGATAATATTGGAGCTTTAATATCCGCATCTGACAGCAAAGATGTCAATTCACTTAGCACAAGTGAAACATTGTTGCTTGGCGGAGAAGATTCATACGTAGGATCAATCAGTTTCCAGTATAAAACCAATGCGTGGGAAGTCACGGGCGATCCAACCGGATCTTGGGTTCATACAAAAAATCGTGATAGAACTGGTACATGTTCACTCAGTATGAATCAAGTTGCATATAAAGGGGCGTTGTTAATTAAAATATTCAATATTTATTACAATGACACCAGTGATTCAAATGAGATTCTTGATGGTTTCGACATTTATGTGACTGACAGAAAAGGCCGCTTATTGATGAGTGCCACAGACTGCTATGTTCAGAATGTTCCTAATATGGAATATGGCTCCACACCAAGAGAACTTAGTTGGACGTTTAATTGTGGCCGAATTACGTACGAAGATACAATTTAAAATAATATAAAAATTTTTCATTATTTTAAAGTAGTATATAATAATTTTAGGAGGAATCTTACATAATGAGATTTAGGTTAAGAGATAATGATTCTCAACATGAAGAAATTATTGATGTAGAAGAAGTCAAACCTAAAGCTGATGACAAGAAAGAAGAAGCGTCCCCTGTTGAAGAAAAGCCTGCTGAAGAAAAACCAGCAGAAAAAACCTCTTCTGGATCTCAACTTTCTGAAAAGCAGCTCGCAGAGTTGGCTGACTTCGTTGATAATTATCTTCCACTCATCAAGCAGATGTTTGGTGAAGTGAGCGATGACGAATCCGCAGAGACGGATAAGCCCGCTGAAGAAAAGAAAGATGAGAAGAAAGACGAGAAGAAAGACGAAGAAAAACCAGTTGAAGAAGAAAAACCAGCTGAAGAAGAAAAACCAGCTGAAGAAAAGAGTTCTGCTCCAGCAAAATCTGATGACGAATTGACTGAAGATTCTTGCGGTAAGGAAACTTGCCACGATTCATTCGGTTCATTCGGTGCAGTCAAGAATAAAATCACAGATTCTATTGTTGATCGCCAAGATGCAATTTGTAAGACTTGGCAGAATTACTACAACAATCAATTGAATTCAGATGAAAACTAATAAAGGAGAATAATAATTATGGGTTTAATCATTGGTGCAAAGCTTCCATTATTTAAGCTTGGATATCCAACAGTTTCCGACAAATACAATGTCGATCCTGGAATCTTATCCACATCCGTTACCGAAGGTGTTCCTTATGGCACGGTTCTCGCCTATGGCGAAGCGTCTGGCAAATTCATCGTTTGGGATGGTGCCGATGTTAAGAAAGTCGCTGGTCCTATGTGTGCCGTCAACGTTAAGTTGGCTGATCCTTGGACAAACGAAGTTAAGGTTATGCCAGGCGAAGCCTGCTCTCCATTAAGAGACGGCTATATTGCTCTTGCAATCGATCCTGAAACTGATCTTACCGCTATCGTTGAAGGAACTCCAGTTACCGCAACCGTTGCTGATGGCAAAGTTGTTCTTGGTCTTGGCGGAACTGTTATTCCAGGATGGTATTTCACTGGTTTAACTGAAGTTAAGGCAACCAAGCTCAACGATGAGAAGAAAAAGGTTCCAACCGAAGTTCTTGCCGAAGTCGAAATCGTTCGCCACGGCGCCTAATACAAGGAGATTTAAACAATGAACAATACTGTTTTAACAGCTACACCTCTTGATGCTAAGTTTGCCGACTCAATTGCTCCAGAAAATAGAGGAACAGCCACTTCCGCATTGGCTCTTAATGATGCCAGAGTCGGTTTGATTGTTAAGGATGCAACTTTACATGATGCCAACTTCGCTTTCTATACAAGCACTCTTCAAAAGCTTCACGAAACCACTTATAAGCCAAAAGCCAATGTTACTTATTCTAGAGATATTCCGATTAAGACTGGCGGTGGATTCTGTGATAATGTTGCCTACTACAAGGTTGACTATTCTGGAATCATGTCTGAATTCAGAAATATGATTGGCAATAACACCAACTATATTCCAAGAATTAATGCTGGTATGACCAGAGAGATGGTGCCAGTCTTCACTTGGGCTACTGCTTATGATCTTCGTTTCGTTGATCTTGAAAAGATGAAACAAAATGACTTAGGCGAATCTATCCAGCAGATTTATCAGACTGGATTAAGCATTGGTTGGGATCTTTTCGTTCAACACGTCGCTTATGTTGGTATGAATGGTGTTCCAGGATTATTCAACTCCGATGACAAGGTTGAAAAGATCACCATCGATAACGACAAGACCACTGGTTATGGTTTCGAAGGTATGGATGATACTGCGGTTGTGTCTTTCTTCAACGGTATCTTCAATCACTACTTAATCAATTCTAATATGAATATTACAGTTCTTCCTGATACCATTCTTGTTCCATCCTTCGTTGGACAAGACCTCAGTGGAAGATTCTCAGCATTATATACTGACACCCTCAGAGATTTCCTCAAGGAACATAACCTTGGCATTGATGAATCTGAAGGTACTAAGCTTAAAGTTACCATTGCTTCTCGTCCAGATTTGGATAAGCTCAATGATGGCAAGGGCCGTATCGTTGCCTATCGTAAAGATCCTGAATATGTCAGACTTGACTTACCTTACCCAATGCAGCATTACATCACTCTTCCTAACATCGAAAAATTCTCCTACACTTCTGCTTTCATTGGCCAGGTTTCTGCCATTCAGATGCCTTACAACTCTTCTGATTCTGAACTCGGTGGAGTCACCTATTGGGACTTCACAACCAAAGTCGAAGACTAATCGATTTAACAATAAAACCATATCCAAAAGATATGGTTTTTTATATGATCAATTATTTGTTGTATAATAATGAATGAAGGATATTGCTGCAATGAAAACATTATATAAAATAAATATTGTTGATGAGGATGATTATTCATTTGGAAGTGATGTTGGCGCAACAAGTATTGCGTCACATACATATGGATACAACGGTGTTTATAATAACGCTGACGTTGTAGCCCATCCAAAGAATTTCATTACAAATAATATCGTAATCCCTTATAAAAAGAAATTTTATCTTTGGGTAAAAGATCATCCTTTATTCAAACAAGACAATATGAGACGAGTTCAAGAAATTGAAACTATGAATCGTATGGAATCAGAACACGGAAAAGATCAACCAAAACAAAATTTAATATCCAGTATTAAATCAACATATGAATATTTTACAATGTCTGGAATCAATAAAATCATCTCTGAAGCCACAACATCATTTGATAG
>CAVKBM010000214.1:0-939 GCA_963654355.1 Bacteroidaceae bacterium
GATTCTATTTTCTGCTTGTTAAGCAGGTCGTTTATGTTTATTGCGAGTGCCATAATAATATTTTGATTAGCCGAAAAGAACGTTTTCTCTTTTATAACTCATTACCATCTTAAAACAGCGTTCCATTGTTTTTATGCCGATGCCTGGATAATTGATTAGAGCAATCATTGACTTTACATTATCTACGTTTACAGCTTTTTCAATTGCATCTATTTGCTTTTGTTGCCTTATACCAAGTTGCTTTTTATCAATGGTTGATATCTCATTCCACTTGTTTTTGAAAGTCTCAAACAAATCATCTGGAGCCATAGAATCATATTGGTAGATTTCAATAGGAATATCGCATTTTGAGAGGTAATGAAGCATTGTCTCCATGATCTTATCCTTATCCAGTCCTCCGTTGTTGGCACCCAATAAAGGAAAGGCTATGGAGGTAATACCCTTTTCTTTATATGTGTCAACGAACTTTTGAAGCCCTTTCTCTATGTATTCATACTCACTAGGAAGTTTCCAATGTGTCTTGGTCGGAAAATTCAACACCCAGGGATTCGTAGGCTCGCCCTTATAAATCCACAGTTTGCCAACTGCAATCAAATTCTGCTTGCAGTATTTTTGATATTGTTCAAACATAGAAGGGTATCTTAACTTAAATACTAAAGCAATACCCTTGCCCATAACACCAACACAGTTCACAGTATTAACTATAGTTTGTGCTTTTGTATTAAATATATTGCCATTTATGACTGTTATATTGTTTGCCATTTTTACTTATTTTTATATACTAACCAACTGCCAATCCTCGGACTATTCACTTCAAAATAGACCTCAAATGGTGCATCCTTCTTTATCTCTATAGAAGAAGCAACATAGATGTTTTTACCTCGTTGACGTATAACATCACATTTATTGACGATCGATGGAGCTTGCTCCCCGCTATAT
>CAVKBM010000214.1:949-5105 GCA_963654355.1 Bacteroidaceae bacterium
CTATATGATACTTTAAGTTCATAAGGAGATTTATAATCTGTTCTAATCGAGATAGTATCACTTGTTTCGCTAAAATATAGCTCCTTATTGCTTCTCTCGTATAGACCTTGCCCACATGAAACAATATTTTCCCATTTTGTGCCTTTTAACTCCTTGCGAAGCATTTCTGCTTGAAACTCATCGTAACAACATATTTGCACTTTTTTTAATTTGGAAAAATCCAGTTCACCATCAATGAGAAATTCTTGTTGCCTTTCATCGAAAGTATCAAAGCTATTTATGTATATTTCACGAGCTTTAATCCTATTCGGCTCTTCAACAACTTTGAAACACCGGGATGAGTCTTTCTGCATGTTTCCATTGCTATAATAGCAAGAATTCGGGAAAACAGACAATAATTCCTCTATGTCAAAAACAAAGAATACAGGAAGTGGACACTTGGGAAGACCTAAATTAAAGGCCCTTCCATAATACTTTCTGTCTTCTATGTCTTTTCCCAAGCATTCGTTGTAAAATTGCGTTGGAGATTTCGGCACAAAATAAAATCTTGCAAAACGATGTGCTTTACTTGTTCTATGTACATTACTTCCTGCGCTATTTGAGAAGTTTCCTTCAGCATAATTGCGACTTTGCAGTTTCATTGCACGAATAATCTTGACAGCATTATCCATGTGAGTAAAGTGATATGCTTTAGGCTTTCTTGGGAATTGTGATATAAATTCTACAATATTCAGTTGCTTCACATATGGCATATCAGAGACGTCAACAGTGTTGTTGAAAGCTTTATTTCGTACCAACACAGGCCAGTTCCATTTGTCCTTATACCTGTCAACCAATTCTCTTGAGAATTTAATATCTTTAGAATCGGATGCGAGATCCCAATCGATATATTCTGCAAATAAGCCAAGAATAGTATTGTTGTATTTAAAATTCTCCTTCTTGCAAATTATACTCCAATCGATATACTCCTTATACTTTGTAAGGAATTCTATGTCCAACAAATCAACATTTCGATTATTTGATAATATAGTCCAGTCAATGTATTTTGCATATACATCAATGAAAGGGACTATAGATTTACGACTAGAAAGAGCCTTCCAGTTAATTTCTTTAACCGGAATAACTTCTAAGACTTCATTAGTTAACGGAAAATCTTTTAGAGACGAAATTGCATACCAATCTATTCTGTTACAGATAGAATCATCTGATGCCACTTCTATAATAAGCTGTTCATCAGACCAGGCTTTTGGGTTATCTTGTTCAGACAACATTTCCCAATTAATATCTTCACACTTTATGTGAGAACGAAGGAATTTAGCTGTTGGATAAAATGTCTTTGTTGAAGATGTAATGAGTTTCCAGTCCCATGAATAATCAGCCTTTTCTTCAACGAGCTGAATAGTGGCTTTAATTACACCATTTTCAATAAGTTTATTATAATCAAATTCTGCCTTAGGAACGATTTTGATGATTTGCTCAATATCAACATCATTCCTTTCTGACATTACTTTAAAATTGATATACTTTTTGAAAGCCTCAATAATCTCATTAAGTTGTTGTTTATCCCCAACACAGAATACTTTGCTTGATTGAGAAATATAATCCCAATCAATCTTGTCCTTATATTGAGAAATAAACCAGCGCTCATCACGAAGGCTTTCAAAATGTGACAATAATTTGTAATTCCAACGATTTCTATCGTCAGAAAGGACCTTGCGCACTTCATCGCGCCATGCCTTTTCCTTAATACCCATCTTGGGGTTATATTTGAAACTATTGTCAACTGAAGTTGAGCTTGATAGAGTATTCCAGTCTACAATATTCCTACACTCTTCAAGATCTCGAAAAACATGAAACTCCCGGTGTTGACAGAAATAATCAACATCCCACCAGTAAGTACGTTTTCTAACAGTGTCTTTTATTACTTTCTTAAGTTCCTTGAAGGAATATTGTTTTGTCAAAGCTGTCCATGCTGCTTGACATTGTTCTTTTCCTGGTATATTTGTTAGAACAACGGCAAGTTCATCAAGGAAATTATAATCAAATCTATTTTCTGTGTTCAATATACGAGGTAACAATACCTCCCAATTCCAGTACTTACTATATTTCTCAAGATTATCACTCAAGAATTCAGTAGATACATGTTCAGACAGGTATGTCCAATCCCACTTATCAACGAACAAAGCATTTCCTAAGTTTTCCAGCTTTAGTCTATGGAACATTCTTTCAGTCAAGACGGTCCAATCCCAAGGAAATTGCAAGTCTTTGTATTTGCTGACAACATAGTCTATACTTGCAAGAGAAGAGAATGCAGTCCACGCTTCCTTGTCTTCTCCTATCATAGACTTGATATCATCAATTGACTGAATGAATGAAGCATCTGTCTGATTTGCAAATACTAACTTCCAATTAAGCTTAGAGCCAAACTTAGAAAACAAAACTCTCTCGGAAAGCAGGTGCTTATTTGAAGATATTGCATCCCAGTCCCAAGGATAATCTTCTGAATCTATTAATATTTCAACATCAGAAATCTTAGAAGATACATATTGCCTTCCTTCTGCAGTTTGTATATTCGAAGCATAATTATCAAAGAAATCTTTCGTCCAGACCAAATGGGTATTACATTCAAATCCCTTCATATAAGGAGATGAATTCCAACATAATAGCCCATTGTTCAAGAAAAGCTCAATAATATCAGTTGTCCATATGTAATCTTTGTCATTAAAGATAGCAGAAGACAGTGATCCATCATCCTTGCTAGCTTCACTGATGATGGTCTCGAATCGGGGATTACATGCGAACTTTGGTCCCCATTCTGAATCTGTAAAAACTCTATCAAAAAGTTTTGTCAATCCCAAATGCGAACCTAAAACTGCAATATTATTATAGATAAACTCTAAACAGAATTCACTCTCGATTTTATCCCAATCCCATCTTTTATCACTATAGCGTAAGATTGCCATTCGTACATCATCCGAATCATTTGTGTACGAGGCAAGGTTCACCTTGACCAAGTCAAGATGTGAAAGGACAAAATCCCGTGATAATCTTGTCCCTAACTCTTCCCAGTTCCAGTCTTCTACAGTTTGCTTTTGTAGAAGGATGAGTTTTTCTATGACTTCTACTTTTCTATTAAAATCGACTGACAATACTTCTATATCCCATGGATACATCAAGAAAGTATCAATTAGGTACGAATCATCAATTCGCTCCGATAGGATTGGCCAGTCAAGGGTATCTACATGTTCGTCAATAACGTCTCGAAGAACTGCTATATCGCAATGTCTTGATATATTTCTCCAACATGTAGCTGTTGCTCTTTCTATTATTACTTTGAAAAGCTTCGAATCAGCCCATACAGTACGAGAATCTTTTGTCAATTCTTCATAATCGACTAATTCAAAATAAGGCTCAAGACTGTGAAAGTTTAGAATAGAGGATCTATCATCCCATAACTTCTGGAATAAGCACTCTAGAACGATATTTTCTCTTCTAATTGAATTAAGTTCCTCATAGAGAACTTCAGTAGCACGCACAGCAATATTATTGCCATTCATAACAGCAGGAATATACTCCTCTTCATGCTTGAATAGCTTTATTGGAACCTTGATAGTTTCTATGTCATAGTATTCCTCTAGTTCGGCATAATATATATTAAGCTTCTCTTTTGAATGTAATTCAAGACGTTTCTTTAGTTGATCATTTTTGAAGTAAATAATGTCCTTAATATCCTCATCTTCTGGCCATATTTGCTTATTCGTCTTGACGGAAGTGCTAATTCCCATGTCTTTGAAAAATGGAAACATTAGTAAAGCCATTGGCATCTTAGACTTTATCATTGAGTGCTCATATACATCTTGAGTACCAGAAAAGAACTGATAATGTTTTCCTTCTTTTAAAGAAACTTGACCTAATCGTGTTAGGTAAATATCGCGATCAACAATTCGAATAAGATGTTCTCCTTCTACTTTAGCCAAGATATCCTCATACATTTTTAGTTCTGCAGTATCGTAATAAGTACGATAATCGCCAAGATCTTGATTTATTACAGAAAATCCAAGAAGTAGGCCAAGGCTACGCTTATCATAGGACTTGTTTTCTGTAGAATTTAATATCGAACAAATCACGAAGTAAAGGTCATCAAGAGGCTCTTCTG
>CAVKBM010000215.1:0-5046 GCA_963654355.1 Bacteroidaceae bacterium
GAGACGAACAGAACAAGGAAGATAAGGAGAAGTATGGTATTACCCAAGACGAATATATCAATACCCTTTCCCAAAGGTATGATTTGGTACTTACAAAATGTGTGGCTCTTGCGGAACTATACAAACAGGAATGTGAGTTGGCAAAATCATTGGATGCCAGATACAAAAAGTCTGATGTCCAAATGAAAGCTGTTGACACGGCCTTGAACTCTATCTGCAACAATCTGAATGTCCATAAGAGTACGAATGTTGAGCAGCCTCCAATGCCTAAGACCTTGAAAGAGGTTTTGCCGTTTATACTCTGCGCTATTCCTTGGTATTGGACAAAGCGCATTTGGTATTCTCGTCATGTCAGACAGCTTGCCCTTATACTCATACTGTGTTCTTGGGCTTTGTCTATTGGATTGATGCTATTTTTGATAAGAGAGAATTCCTATTTATAAGATGCCAAAGTAATTTGTGATATTGTCAGCTGAGAATAATGAAATAAACTTGTTACATATGCAGTATTGCAAATGTAACAAGTCTATAATTTATCTTGACAAGACAACAGAATTTCCACCTCGACCTACATAGCCAATAACATCATTGTAACTCCAATTGTTATATACGCCTGTAAATGTCTTTGGCTTATTTGCATTATCCGCAGTACAGGATAAATCAAAACCGCCATAATAAGAACCTGTTGCCATTTCCGTAACTGCTATTCTCAAGTTTCCGTCTTTTGTATAACTCCACGCCGAACTTACATAATCACTTTTTCCGTCTTTTGTTATAGTGCCGTCTTCATTTAATACTATTGAATATGTTTTATATTGTGGATGCTCGTAATTTTTATCCCAAGCATAATACCATTCTTCTGTACAGTTCCATGTACCAGATATATCTGGAGGTAGCGTAGTGAAACCACCGCCATTCCAAGAGGGATAATCTACGCCTTTGTATGTTACATATCCAGTATAGGCATAATCGGTATTAGGGTCAAGCCCTGTTACTTTTGCTGTACGAGTTCCGTCTGTCGTTCCATTGGACACTTTTATCTCTTGCTTGGTAGACGTATTTACTACTTTTACACCACAGATGGCTCCTTCTGGCACATTTGAATATGTACATTCTAAATCGGCAGATTTATCTTTTACATTTTGTGGCTCGCTAACACTACACCCAATCAGTCCTATAGTAAATTTCTTTTCTTCTCCGTATATCGATTTTCTTATTTTTTGAGGACCTATCTTTTTAGGATCCTCTCCTATGCTAAGCCAATAAGCTTCATCTGAAATAGAATATTCGACATCCAATCTTGGCTCAAAAGTATATGAAGTACCCACACTTAAATCAGAGAAATTAAACCATGTATTAAAGTCCAATGCCTCTTTTTCTTGATACATATCTTTTCCACCTATAATATCTTCATGTAAGTTCATTCCAACTTTAAATGTGTACGATACCCCACGATGTTTGTTTTCTTTATAAAATGGGGTATCCATAATTGGTATTGTTGTGTAACAGCCTAAATCGTAATTACACATAGAATTTCGTTTTGGATCTAACGTTGAAATAAATGCATCACCAAAATAGTTGCAATCCAATGCCTTATCTAAAAATCTTAACAAATCTAACAAATCGATACCATCCAAAGTGTCGATTAACAAATTCAGCCAATCGTTATTGTCTCCTATTTGAGCTTTTAGCATATCTGAAATTGCAGAATTAACAGGCTTCTTGATGTAATTAGATATTTGGCTGATTCTGTTTAGCAGATTAAAAATAGGATTTCTTGTTAACCAAGAAGCTCTAGTTATATAGTCTCTATGAGAAAACTCATTATAAGGAATATTGCACTTCCAATTATCATTCAAATACACTATTAGGCTATCTTTGCCATATATAAAACTGTAAACACTATCATTCAAAGAGATACTTTGTATAAGTCCGACAGAATCAACCATAGCATAATCCTTTTGTGATGAACGGAGATTCCCGATGATTGCAAGTGTCATGCCATTACATGTACTATCACTTAGAAATGAGCAATAATCGCCATTGCTTGTCAATATAGCACTATATCCTTTTTGGTTATCTGATATGAAATTATATTCATTAAGAGATGGAGATACTTCTACAACATCATTATCCTTTATCTCTGTTTTATACAAATGTTTTCCACACCAAATGTTCTGGTACACATCAGTACCTTCAACCTGAAAAGTTATACTGTCTATTACCGATGTTTTAATATTTATAATTGAATCTCCTGTTTTACATTGCAGCAAAAAGGTTTCATTTTGTCCATATACTACAATGAACAAAAACGAGAAAAGTAGTGTATATAGATATTTCATCTCTTTATAATTTTATAAGCGGATTTATTTACTTTTACAACATATGTTCCAGGTTGTAATTCAGACAATGAAACAGCATGGTTATTATTTTTGACAAGATGCTTAGAGATTAGTAAGGCTCCATCTAAATTATATAAGTACAAATAGGTGTCTATTTTTAAATTCGTAAACAACAATTTGTCACCACTGAAGTTAAATGAAGATGACCCTAATACATCTTCAACACTTGTGATATTGCGACTTTCATATGCAAAATGAGAAAAATCATCCAACGGATAACTAACATTTACAGATTTTGTCGAAATAATTAAGTTTGTCTTAGAAAATGTTATTACAGGTTTTTCCGTTAATGCATATTCTGTTTTTGTACCATCTTTAGCACAAATGATTAAATTTGTAGTAACTTCGGCGTTTGCTACAGTTAGTACAAGAAAACTGAGTAATAAAAAAATATATCTTTTCATACTGCAAAATAAAGGCGTGCAACCGTTCGTAGCTTGCGCCTTTAGGTTACCGCCAAGTGACCTGCACAATACAAGCATAGAACAGTCCACGCCTATGAGCGTGAACTTTCATACTGCTTGCTCTCATTGTGCGAATATTGGCGGTATTCAAAGGCGAGAACAAGAGCTAAAAGCTCAATATCCAAAAAGTATAGAACGGAAACGCTTAGTTAATTTTTATGAGGCTATAACACCTCGATATAAGTCTCTTGCAGGCAGTCTATTCTTGGAATAGTACAACCTTTAGCGTTTCATTCTTGTGTAATATCTGTTTCTTATTAAATCAATTTTAAGTTCGACAATCAGTTAACCTGCAACTCAAATGAATTGAATCGAATCAAAACATTATACATCGCCTTGCAAAAATAGCAAAAAGTCCTGTCATTAAAGAAAGAACTTGGATAAATTAACGCAAAATTTACGCAAAAAGGATATTTGCGCATTAAACTCTGCATTCCTGTATCATTTTATGGCTAAGATTATGCCTTGTATTCTCATTTGGGGAACATTTCAATCAGCCGTAGTATAGCAAGCATTGACTCTCAATACCTTAACTAAGCATTTGTATAATTCTACCAAGATTGCACATGATAGCGAATATACCTTGTATCATTGTACTTTCTTAAACTCCATCTGTTTTATCATCGTAGATATGATTAACGTAAGAACCTTTTTCTCGCAAATATGTAAGACAGGTGACATTTGTCAAGGACTGCAGCAATAGCAATACTCCCGATTATGCTAATGGCTATAGTGAAGACCGTATGTACCCCCCCCCGAATTGTCAAAATGGAATAGTGGTAATGCTAACTTGCCTCCCATCGTGAATATTGGATGAAATAGGTATATAGGAAGTGTGTTTCTTCCGATAAATCCTATACCTTTTAATACTTTCTGGTTATTTATGTTTTGTATGAGTTTCGGAACGAAAGAAAGGAATGACAATGCTAATATTGTAATCGCTAAAAAGTTCCAATTTTTATAGTTGGGAAAACTTGCTATTGCAATGAAAGGCAGAATACTCCACAAGGACGGCTTTATAATTTCATCAAGATGTTTCTTAGACAGACGTAAACAGACACCTCCGAAATAAAAAGCAGCATTGGTTGCATTTAGCAATGGTGTGTGTTGGGATACAAGCATAAGTATTGTTGCAAACATACATAATTTCCCTGTGACACCAAGTTTACCAATCAAATTGAATGAAAGATAATATAGTACTCCACATATAGCCATCGTGTACAAGAACCAATACGGACCAATTGATGTTACAAAAACCGTATTCAAAATTGTTGACATTGTAAATTCATCGATTCCGTCTCTCACAGGAAGAAGCGTAGACATAAAGGCATAGCTCACCACCATAATGATGTATGGTATCACTATTTTTGCAATGTAAATTGCAAATTCTTTGTATGTTTTTTGAATATTTACCAAATATCCCGTAATCAACAAGAACGCTTGCATGAAAAAGAAATTGATAAAGTTCTTTACTTCTGGGTAAAGTGTACTGAAATTCACAATATGTATCATTACAACCATACATATAAGTACACTTCTTTGATAGTCTATGTTATTGTATTTCATATAGTTTGGTCAATCTATTTTCTTTCTTATCTTTGGATATGGTATCATAGGCAAAAGAGTTTTGATAATCTCGATAGCCTTGTCACGATGTTCAATATCAAGAATATAGTGTTCTTTGGCACCATCGTATGGGAAGCCTGTATCTGCGCCTGTCATTAATTCGGCTATCACAGGCAACTTCTTGATATAGCAAATATTGTCACATGCGAGAATGACAGGTTTTTCGTCTATATAGATAAGCCAATCGCCAAACATCTTTTTAGAACGGATTATACCCACACCATTTAGTTGCGAGCAGACAAAATCAATATAATCTGTTGTACAAGCCATTTATTTATACTTTAACCGTTGACGGAATCGGTTTAGTGCATATTTACCACAACGCAATTTTTCCTGCAATACCCAAATCGAGGGTTGCTGTTGCGATGCCCAATGCTTGAAATACACGGCTCATGGTAGGCAAGGTTATAACACTTGTACCCTTCTCCAACTTGGAAATCTGAGCACGCTGCACACCGATACGCTCACCAAGCTGTTCTTGTGTGAGGTTTTGTGCCAGTCGAGCCTTGCGTATGGCTTCGCCTACAATATAGGCGTTCACATCTTCTTTGAGT
>CAVKBM010000216.1:0-4781 GCA_963654355.1 Bacteroidaceae bacterium
GTTCGACTTAGATAGGCAATGCGAGAGCCTCAGTTCGTGGAATGGACAACAGGTAAGTTCTCCACGCTTTTTTGTGCTCGTATTTCTAAACTGCTAACTGTCGATGAAGGAGAGCGTTCGACTATGATTTGAGTTAAAGCTTATGTCGAACGAGCATTCATTTATAGCAAATTCTGGAATCCAGATAATAACAATGCCCTTGAGTATCAACACTCAAGAGAAATTCAAAATGTGGTATCATGAGTGGTATGATACCACGAATGGAGAATGGTTGTTGGATCCTGTCTATGAATTGAGGACAGAAGACGAATGCGTTTATTATAATAAGCAGAAGTTATATACAGGTGGATATTTGGCAGACCCCACCATTGAAATTGATGTCAATGAACTAAAAAATGACGGCATCACCCCTTTACGTATCGATGACGAGAATTGTCCAGGTGTAAGAGGTGAAATTTTCAACATGACGTTTGCTGATAGAGAATGTAAACTCCAAGCATTTGAAAATGTTTGGCTTCCGTTGCCATACTTTTTCAAACGCACTCCTAAACGTTTTAAGTTTGGTCCTCTCAACTGGGCCAGATTAAAACTTGTTCCCAAATCAGAAAGCAAAGGAATCAAGTACTATGATGCAATTATAGCATTTGACACAAGGGCAAAATTTGAAGTCACAGATGAATACGATGAATGCCCGGTATTCCCGGATAAGTATCGTAGCGATATGGATTTTGCTTTGTGCAACAACGAGTTTTATTTGATGGACTATTGTACTTCTGGCAAAAACTGGAGCTACATTGACGAATATCTGTTGCACTTAGTGCACCCCACAGTACAAAGCAGAGGAGCAAACGTTAGACGTACAGCGTATATTGCAACATATACGTTTTTGGTAAACTATCTCGCCCAAAAGGACGTACTGCCACTTGTCAAACTATATAAAAATGTTGATGTTGAGACAAAGGACGTTGACATGGTCATTGACATTGGTAATTCCAGAACTACCGCTTTGCTTATTGAAGACAACACCAGCTTCAACCAAGTAAGGAAATTGGAACTGGTTGACTATACAGATTTGGTCATAGAAGGCAACGATGGACTAAAGGTAAACAAGCATGCCGACCCGTTTGACATGCGGTTAGCTTTTAGAAAGGTTGACTTTGGCAACTTTGGCATTAAGGATAGCAAGCAGTTTGTCTATCCGAGTTTGGTGCGCTTGGGAAAAGAAGCTAATACCCTCTTGCATTTAGCTACCAACAATAATGATGAAACTGAGTCGTTGTCAACATATTCAAGCCCAAAGCGATATCTATGGGATTGGCGTCCAAGCAAAGAAGAATGGAAATTCCTTGTATTAAAGGGAGAAAAAGATGACCATATATTGAATTTGCGTGGAATCACCAATCAACTGAAAAGTGATGGCACTGTTGATTTGAATGGCGAGAGTGGTAATACTTACCATTATTCTCGTCGTTCTCTGATGACATTCGCCTTTCTCGAAATGTTGGTTCAAGCTCGCACGCAAGTAAACACGGAAGAGCATCGTTCTAATAAGTTAGGCTTTGGCAAACCCAATATGCCACGCAAGATTAAGCGTATCATTGTGACTTGCCCCACGGCAATGTCAAGAGTTGAACGTGAGGCACTGATTCATTGTGCTAAAGACGCAGTCGTCTTACTTGAAAATTCGGAATATGATAATCCTTCTGAAAATGAAAAGCCAGGAAAGTCAGTAGAAGTGATACCTGCCGTTCGTTCATTAAAAGACGAAGGTGGTTGTTGGTATTATGATGAAGCCACGTGCGCCCAACTCGTCTATATGTATGGTGAGGTTGGTCACAAATACAAAGGATGCTGCAATGAATTCTTCAATCTTTATGGTAAGGTTGAGGACGGAGACGAACAGCCTTCTATAACTGTTGGTTCATTAGACATCGGTGCAGGAACCACAGACCTCATGGTTAGCAAATATACCTATATAAAAGGTGACGTAACGACCATAACCCCAGAACCAAAGTTCTATGATAGCTTCTATTTTGCCGGAGATGATATTCTTTATGCTCTGATAAAGAATGCCATGCTGCTTGATGAAGATAGTGCTTTCAGAAAAGAACTTAATAATTTGCCATTTGCGGAATATCGTCAGAAAATAAAGAACTTCTTTGGCAAGGACTACAATGGTCAGACTATTGCCGATCGGGTACTTCGTAAGAATTTTAATATTCAGTACTCCATTCCGTTGATGTGCCATTTCCTTGAATTGCTCAAGCAAGACAGCAAGGATTGCAATGTACGGTATGATGACGTATTTGCGGACTGTCCGCCCAATGCGTCCGTCATTTCCGATGTTAAGGAAAAGCTTGGAATTGACATCACTCGACTGACTTGGCGTTTTAAGCGAGATGCCATCAGCGCTATTGTAAGGAAAGAAATAGAGCCTCTTCTCAAGAAGGTGGCTACTATTATGTACTCTTATGCCTGCGATGTGGTACTGCTTTTAGGCAGGCCATCATCATTGCCTGTAATCAGAGACATTTTCCTGAAGTATTATGCTGTATCCCCCAATAGACTCATCGCGCTCAATGATTATTATGTTGGCGACTGGTATCCATTTGGGGAAAACACAGGCTATATCAAGGATGCAAAGACCATTGTGGCTATGGGTGGAGTCATAGGTCATTATGCTTCAGAATTTTCCAATCTCAACAAGTTCATTATCAATCTTGATTTGTTGAAGAAAAATCTCAAGTCAACAGTCAACTTCATTGAAGCATCACGCGAGGGGCAACCGATAGAATATTTCATTACCCCTGACAAAAACCGTGGTGACTTGATGGTCAGCAGCGTTCCTGAGACACTCAACGTAAGGCAAATAGGTATGGATTCTTATCCCTGCAGAGCCTTATATTCGATTGACTTCAACCGTCATAAGATGGCTGACAAAATTAGAAAAAGAGCAATTTTGGAAGGCTATGAATGTCCGACAGATGCAAAGGTGATGGCGTTGGTAAAAGATACTATTGATGTCTTTAAAAAACGTATGCCTTTCAAAATGACTATTGAACGAGATGCAGATGATAAAGAGAATTTGTCTATAACTGCCATCACAGACAAGGATGGAAATGATGTTATGGACGGCAACCTTGAAATCCACATTCAGAGTCTCGGTGTGGATGAACAATATTGGTTAGATTCCGGTGAATTCGATTTCTAAAAAGACACAAAAAGTATGTTACAAGATATTGAGCAACACATAGATTTGATTGAGAAGAGCATTTCGTGGGCAAAGGAATTCAACAAAGATTCCTTTCCTTACGATGTATTCAAGGACTATCGCAGACAATTGAAGCGAATACACAATGCTCTTAGCGACAACTGTTCTGCAGCAGCCTATGGTGAGAGTCAGGTGGGAAAATCCTATCTGATGAGTAGTTTGTTGTCTTCTCCCGACACTCCGTTTGTCATAACAAATGCAGGAAAGTCCTATAGTTTCATTGATGACATAAACCCAAGTGGCGGCAACAACGCTAAAGTTGAATCGACTGGTGTAATTACCCGTTTTACGTTGCAAAAAGACAACAATCCGATGAAAGACTATGTTAAGATACACAATCTTTCCGTAGTTGACATCATTTTGTTGTTGACCGACTCCTATTACAATGACATCAAAATAAACCCAGACAACGTCCTAAAATATGATGACATCAATAAAAATCTTGAACAATTGAGCGGATTATGGAATGCTCATATCATTCAGCATGACAAAATAGAAGAAGATGACATCAAGGATATTAATGACTATATCCGTGACATCATCGGTAATGCTGCAACAGGAGTAATACAATCCAACTTTTGTAAGATAGTTGCTCCAATTATTCAGTATGTGGCATACGACAAATGGGTGGACGTATTTAGTTTACTTTGGAACAAGAATACGGAAATTAGCCATTTGTTCAGTGTTCTCATCAATGAGTACAAGAAACTCGACTTCAATACAGATGTTTATGTGCCATTCGATGCTGTACTCAGAGAGAAAGGCACATTGCTGAAAATAGATTGGCTAGATACAGTATGCGGTATAAAGGCCGATACAGGAAATGATGTCATCTATACGGATGTGTATGATGTAAAGGGAAACATCATTGCACATGACTTCAACAAAGGCAACCTGTCTGCATTGATTGCAGAACTTACCTTTGAGTTACCTGCATCATTGGCTAGTGAAAGAAAGTTTTTGGAGAAGATAGACCTCCTCGACTTCCCCGGAGCGCGGTCACGCGAAAAGTTCAAGGAGGCAGACATTCATACCGTTTTACCAAAAGTGTTGCGCAGAGGCAAGGTGGCATACTTGTTCAACAAATACTCTCGTTCTTTGAAGATAAGTAGTGTTCTATTCTGCCATCACAATGACCAAAAAGCAGAAGCTACTATTGGTGATACTATCAACAATTGGATTGAAGACAATATTGGAGCTACGCCTGAGGAACGTGCCAAAATGCTGACAAACACAAATGGCATTGCACCTTTGTTCTTCATCGCGACGAAGTTCAATATCGACCTTGAACGGACGAAGACAGACTGTGCAACCAACAAAGATAGGCTCTCTGCACATTGGAATCGTTTTGATACGGTGTTCCCAGAAATCATTAAGCCCAATAGATGGCTTGATGAGTGGGCTACAAGTGGCAATATGTCCCGAACAACAGCCTTTCAGAACATCTATCCACTGCGTGATTTTTATTGGTCGGGCAAAAAAGGTGTGTTCGACGGCTATAGTGATGGAG
>CAVKBM010000217.1:0-4675 GCA_963654355.1 Bacteroidaceae bacterium
GAAAACGCCTTAAAAGATAGATGGTGTATACCTTTATGAGCGATTTCTTGCAAAATAGAGAGCATTAAGAAACCATCCAACGTGAACTTAATTGGTTGCAAGAACGAGATTTATACGATGGGGTGGGGCTGACAAGAACGGACATTGGGAATTAAAATAGAAAAATAAGTAAAATGGCTACTTGGTCACATACAGAAATCAATATTGGTGGAAGGCTTGTCAAAGCACAAGCCCCTATAATAATATCGGCAAGTCGAAGTACAGATATTCCGGCTTTCTATGCTGATTGGTTTTTTAAGCGTCTTGAAATAGGTTATTCTGCGTGGACAAATCCTTTCAATGGCGTGAAGTCTTATGTTTCCTACGACAAAACATGTTTTGTCGTGTTTTGGTCAAAGAATCCAAGACCGCTTTTGAACTATCTACATATTCTTGAAGAACGAAAAATCAAGTGTTACATACAATATACTCTTAACGATTACGAAGCTGAGAAATTGGAGAAAGTACCTTCTCTGGAGAAACGTATAGAGACCTTCAAACTGTTAGTGGAACAATTGGGTAAAGGTTCTGTCGTATGGAGATTTGACCCGATGATACTCACTGATAATATCACAATCGATGACTTATTGTGTAAAGTGGAAAATATCGGAGATCAACTGAAAGGCTATACAGAAAAGTTGGTGTTCAGTTATGCCGATATAGCTCTTTACAAAAAGGTGAAATCTAATTTAGAGAAAAGTGGTATTCTTTACCATGAATGGACTACGGAGCAAATGAAAGAGTTTGCTGAGAAGCTATCAACCATGAATAAGGAAAGAGGATGGAACTATTTGCTTGCGACTTGTGGCGAGAAGATAGATATCAGCCAATATGGTATTGAACACAATCGCTGTATAGACGGAGACCTTATAACACGACTTGCTTGGAGGGATTCAGAACTTATGAGTTTTATGAAAGTGAAAATAGGTAATGTGCCTACCCCTTCACTTTTCGGAGACGAGGTGTTGCCACAAGATGCTATACTTTTGCCAAATAACCATTATTTTATCAGCAAACATAAAAAAGATACAGGACAACGGCAGTTTTGCCAATGCATGGCAGCAAAGGATATAGGCGAATACAACACCTGCCCACATTTATGTGAGTATTGCTATGCAAATGCATCAAAACAATTGGCACTCAATAATTGGCGATGCCATCAAGACAACCAGTATTCTGAAACTATAACAGGTAGATAGTTATGACATATTCAAATCAAATATGCAACTGTCATAGTGTGGATGACATCATAAATGTTTGCCATGAGGCAATTCCACATCAATATAAGGCTATGCCTTGGAAACATCCCGAATTAAATCGCGGAGTGAACTTGTTGTCATCTGACGAAGCCCTTAATTGTTATATGTCTGCGTATGGAGAGATGCATGTAATAAAATGTCGTGCAGCAATGATGAATTTCCCTTTTGAGAAATTGCAGGGTAATATTGAGATTGTGGACTGGGGATGCGGACAAGGCATAGGCTCTGCTACGATTATAGATGTTTTTTTGCAACATGATTTGCTGCGGTGGTTACGGAAAATCACCTTAATAGAACCTTCTAAAGAAGCTTTGAATCGTGCTGTCCTAAATGTGAAACAATTGACTAATGATTTAGTCGAGGTTGATACAAAGAATAAGTACCTGCCATCGACAGACATAGGAGAAGATAGTGTGTTAGCCTCCATTGGCTATAAGTGTGCCAATGTTATTCATGTCTTTTCTAACATTTTAGATGTGCCAACTATTGATTTGGGAACTGTTGCTCGTATGGTGGCTTCTGCACATGGCAAACATTTCATTATATGTGTTGGTCCCAAGAATGGTGCTGCGTATAGAATTGAGCAGTTTTGCTCTGTGTTTGGTAATCAGGAGTATTTTAGCCAAATAGATAATGTATGCTATGGAAGGACTAGACGAACAGGACATTTATTTACTTGTATGGCAAGATGCTTTAGCTATAATGGAGCTTCTATAGACATAAAACGTTTGTCTTTAATACCAGAAAATCAAGATGAAGCCTATGGTGAATATGACCTTAGGTTGCAAATTCAGAATAAAGTCCTTTCTCCTCAAAAAGCAAGAGTTGCATGGAGGTTAGAAAACATATTATCAATAGATGACGTAATGTATATTGATGCTGTTGTCAGTGAAGTTGTAGTAGATTTTATCATCATACGTCCGAATAAAGGAATTTTACTTATTAATATGTTTGAGGAAAACTTGGACAATTGCACACTTTCCGAGGACGGAAAAGAAATAACAAATGCCGACTGTATTTACCAGAACCCAATAGACCTCATTAGCCTTTGTCAAACAAGTATTAAGGATGGTATTGAGGAACTTTTGATGGGCACTATAGAAGATACACATAACTTTAGCGTTATAAAGAAGATGCTGATTTTCTCTGAAAACTCTATTGGTCAGATAAAAGCATTCTTTGATTTCGATTCTAATTTTGTAAATTATACCAATATTTTTGGACAAGAGTTTATTAAAGATAGAACAGTTGCACTAAACCTCTATCATTCCATCGGATTTCTAAAAGAGAATATTGTTTTTGATGATGCAGTCAAACGTAAATTGGCTGGAATCATTTCCCCCTCTTGGCACTCCTACCAAGAAGGGCGCATGGGTATGCAACCTATTGGAGTACAAAAGAAATTGTCAGAAAGTAGCATGACACAACAAAAGATTAGTGGTGTTGCAGGGGGTGGTAAGACGCAAGTACTTGCATTCAGGGCTATAAATGCTATGAAACGCACAGGAGGCGATGTCCTTGTGCTGACCTTTAATATCACCTTAGCAAATTACTTGAGGTTAAGGCTTTCTGAAATTCGGGAGGATTTCTCGTGGGAAAAGATAGATATTTATCCTTATCATAAATTTTTTAGAATCCGTGCTGCAGAATGTCAATTGCACGTTGATTTTAACTCATATGATAATTGTGATTTCTTCAAAAATGCAAGAAATCGTAAAAGATATTCTGCCATTTTCATAGATGAAGTTCAAGATTATACGACAGAATGGCTACGAATTGTCATGCAAAATTTTCTCCTTGAGCAAAATGGGGAATTGGTTGTCTTTGGAGATCCCAAGCAAAATGTTTATCATCGTTCTTTGGATACAAATGGCGACATACGCCTAGGTGTCATAGGAGGACAATGGAATCGGCAATTGACATCAAGCCAACGATTTACTAATCCTTGTTTGGCAAAACTTGCTTTGGAATTTCAAACTCAATTTATGCCTAATCAACCCACCGACACCATCTTTGCAGATAGAAAACGAGAAAACACTCTTAATTTTCAGGTATTGAATTATATCGATATGAGGTCCAAATATCAGATTGATTTCTTAATCGACAACATAATTAATATTATTTCCAATGATAATAATGGACCAAGAGACTTTGTTGTGCTTGCATCTACAACCAAATTACTACGCAGTATTGATTCTTATTATCGTTGCCGTACAAAAGAAAAGACTGAGACAACGTTTATTTCATCGGAGACCTTTGACAAATTAAAGAGAATACATGGGGTTTCTGATGAGAGAACAGCCAATTGGAAGTTCCATCGAGACTTTGACGCATTAGAACGCACAAGAAAACAATTGTTTACAACAGACAAACATTGCTTGAAAATTTCTACCATACAAAGTTTCAAAGGTTGGGAGTCTCCTTCGGTCATTGTTGTTTTAGAAAATGATTTAATATCAAAAGAAAACAAATTCGACCCAATGTCGCCTCAAGCTATATATACGGCGATAACTCGTGCCAGAGAAAATTTGTATATAATCAATATTGGTAACTATTCTTATCATAACTTTTTCTATAATCAGGCGTTATGAACAATTTTACAAAAATAGAGAAATATGCCATCATAAATATTCTGTCATATATCATGAATGCAGATGGCATTATTCATCCCAAAGAGGAGGAATTCATGAATTATATGTATAATAACCTTGCTATTACAATAAGTGAATTAGAAGACATTGCGAATATGGATGAAATACAGGCTACTCATGTTGTTCGCAAAATGGCTGATGAAAAAAAAGCACAAGTAATGCCAATATTTGAAGGAATGGCAAAAGCTGATGGTTTAATGCATCCTAAAGAAATCGAAATAATAAATAAATTGTTCACTTGACGTGCAAGCTGTACTCAAAACAAGGAATTTATAATATAAAAAGACATTTCACAAAAAAAGCGAGCAATTCTTGAAGGCATACAATTATGTGAAAGAGTTTGGTGAGGGCATTGACCGTATCTGCAACGAACTGGAAAGTCGCGGTGTCGCCATCCCTTCTTTCCATACGGATGCCTTTATATTGAAAGCTACTTTGAAAGCGGAATTCGTAGAAGAACATGTTGCAGAAGAGGGGTGGCCAATGGTGAAACGGGAAGGACAGATATCTTTGTATTTGGAGGGAACTAACGAGATTACTACGGAAAGTTCGGAGATAAGTTCGGGAACTCAGCGGGAAAGTTCGGAGATAACTACGGAAACTACTACGGAAAGTTCGGGAACTCGACAAAAGACATCGGAAATAATTCAACCTGTACGGTTGGAATGCGCCCTGAAAGGGCAACCTGCACATAGCCCAGGGCAACGCCCTGGGTGATTGGGATAT
>CAVKBM010000218.1:0-4626 GCA_963654355.1 Bacteroidaceae bacterium
GACCGGTGCACTTTTCAATCATTTTCTCACTGCACTTTTCAATTAAAATTTACAATGAAGCCTATTTCAACTACATTCTATCTTTCAAGAAATTATCGTTCAGAATAACATACCAATGTATATGGATGCAATATGCCACACTTCTCCAACTCATAGAACAATTGTTCAAAGACCATAATCTTTACAAAGCCCAAGTTGAAAGTCGTTTTTGACGGCTGCCTCCACGTATACTCGCACGTTGCCGTGTAGCAATCTTTGCCCTTGATGTTTTCTATGTTCAGATAGCAATAGTTCAACAAGATGGCAGCATTCTTTTCCTTCGACTTGAATGCATAGTCAACATTCCCATCCCATGCCACCTTTCCTAATCTGCCGGTTCTGAAACGCTCTTTGACTTTTGGGGTCAACCATTTGTCGCTATGCATGTATATCGTATCTTCCTTTGTTGTCAACATTCTGAAGTTGGCATAAGCGGCATCTAGACAATAGAAGCATCCCACTGTGCATATTCCTGCATGCAAGGATAAGATGCTCACCTTTTCATATAGGTTAATCTGCTCACTCCTGTCTATCTTCGCCACCGTTTTGTATTGATAGCTGGCGAGATAGAATACGGCATTCAGCACCAAGGCTAAAAGGATGCACCCTAATGCTATTGTAACTTTTAATGCCTTCTTCATGTTCTTCGTTTTTGACGGTGCTTGTCCGTTCATTTAGAATATTTCGTTGTCACGACTCCGTGTTTGGATTTTGCTCTAAATTTCATCGTATAGGTTGCTCCACTCACATATTCATTGGTATTAATGCAATATATTGCCAGTTTGCATTGAAGTTTGTTGTTCTTCCTCAATAGGTTCATTGCGTTGTTGGGAATATAAGATACAATCTTGAATGTTTCCTCGTTATCTGTTGACGGTACTATCTCACTAGCTACATATAAATTATTCGAAGAAGGCAGTGCATAATTTTGATATCCGTTTTTTGCATTGACATTGTAGCCATCTTCATCAACAATAAATGCTTCTACCCAACACTTTTGGCCAGCAGTTCCAGATATTGTAACCTCAGAAGTTATCTTCAAACAGTTTCCTAACGACGCTACATATTGATTATGCAGCAAGTATGCATAATTAAATTTGGCATGGATGTTTATTGGAGCACCTTGCTGAGTAACGTTTATCCGAACCTGTTGATTATCACTCCTCACATCAAACCAACTTTGTCTGTCTTCATGCGTAGGATTAGAGTCATAGTTAACAACAAACCAATTGGAATATTTGGTCACCTTACACCAATATGGCAGATCACTTACGGACCATTCATTTCCGTCAGTTGCAACATCAAATGAAATAGCACCGCCTTTTGGTTCCAACACCTTTGATAGAGAAGTAAATTGGTTTACTCTCAAATATGTGGCAGTGTGTACAATCGGTTGCTTGCGATGGTACTTCCTTGATTTTATCTGTTTCTTTTTTCGTTCAGCGATTAAGGCCGTTCTTTTCTGGGTCTGTTCCTTCTTCTGTTTCGCCACGATTACACTTTTATCTTTGGAAGTGTCGCGTTTAGGTTTGGATTGAGCAGAGGCAATTTGCGGAAGGAAGAGGAGCAAAAAGAGAATGTATGTGATTTGTTTCATTGTCCATTTACTATTGTTTGTTCCTTTACATGTTTGTACCAATCTCCGTTCCATGGGATATTATTCTTGAATTCACCAATGAAATGTTCTTTCTCCACGTCAAAGAAAAGACCTTTATACCATTTGTCTTCATTCATCGACCCCTTGAAATAAGAGCCGTCTTTATAGAACATAATAGCATTGCTATCAATTCTTTTTCCATCAGTGAAGTTTCCATAATAGTACAATCTCCCATCTTTGTCGTTGCTATGGTATATGGCTACTCCCGTTCCGTTAGGCTCGCCATTTGCCATGGGACCATAATAGACGTAAGATCCCATGTCTTTTTTGGTGACTTCGCTGGGATTGATAACCTTTACATAAACGACCCCAAACAGTATGACAGCAATAACGCTAAGGACTGACACCCACTTGATGTTTCTCTGCCGGTATTTCAAGGATGATACTTCTGATTTCAATTCAGAACACTCGTTGCGTAGGGTTTCTATATCTTTGTCTTTCCTTGCAATAATGCCCCTGTAACTGTTCATTTGGGCAGTATTGTAACCCTTTGACTTATATATAAACGTGTAGCCGTTGGTGTAACTGGATTTGATGATTTCCTGCTCGTCATCCTGAATGGAATAGTTCTTGAGTGAATCCTTAGCAGTTCCGTAACTAACGGCCGGCAGCTTCTGTGATGTGCGTTCAAGACCCTCAAATGCGATCTGAAGATTTGAAGTTATCAAATCAATCTCCTCACGATTTTCATAGAGTTGTCCAACCTTTGAACAGATTTCACCTTTATCACCGTAATGGATTAGATAACCATTTCGGGTCATTGTTTCAATCGACCGTTCAAAAACGGCAAACAAACCATCAAGTCGGGTGATATACTTACCGTTAATCACGACGCACAACCCTACATATTCACCACCTTCAAGTTTGCGGATATATCCATAATACATCAATTCTCCATCTCTATGAATAGTGATTTGTGTAGTTGCCTGTGCATTACTGGCAAAAGACTTGAAGATTGTTTGCGAGTAATCATTGGGGTACTGTGAATATCCTGCATTGAAATCGCCAAACAGATATACTGATATGTTCATTACTGGAGTTTGAATTTGATTAGTTTGTTTTCATTGTCTACAGAATATGACGGTGCTCTGTTCAATACCTCGTTGCCCAGCAACAGCGGAGCCTGTGCATTGGCAGAAACCGTAGCCGTGACATTGTTGCAGGCTATTTGGCCTCCTATCACCAACTCACGCAAATTGATGACCATATTCTCTACAATGCTTCCATCTGCAATTTGAGATTGCGTAGTGCCAAGTATGTCGTCTCGGGTAAAACATCCTTTCTCATAAAGGTACTTGGCCTCGGCTATAGAAATAAGTGTACCAGAACATCCACTGTCAAGTATCATCTTGACAGTAAACTGACCATTCACTGTCACGTCGATAAGCTTCACTCCGCTTTGTTCTTCAAAGGGAACAGCAACCTCAGAATCCGCATCATAAGCAATCTGAGTTTCAGTCTGAGGAGTCTCTATTACATTTGTAGTATCTTCTGTTATACCATTGTCTTCATAGAAAGAAAGCGACTTTTTCTTTTGTTGGCATGAAACCAACAAAGAACACACCAACAACAAAAAGAATATTTGACATTTCATACCTCAGTCTTTTTTTATCTTTATGTTTTTCGAAGCAATTTCCTTACCATCAACAACAAATGCGATTTTGTATGTTTTACCAGCACTATCGCGTATTGCAATGTATTTATCCTTTTCACATTTCCGAAATGCAGTGCATGTCCATTTGCCTTTATCCCGTATATTTTCGGTATCATTTCCTTTCAGCGAGAAAATGCAAACATCTCCACCTGAAACCTCATTCTTTTCTTCACCATCATGAATTATAGAAATAGTAAATTCTTTGGTCAAATCGGTTTGCTTACTTGTATGCATTCTATTGACTTGCTGTTGGCGTATATTGTTCTCATCAGTCAATCTTTCAACCCTTTCTTGTGGTATTTTCTCTTTGTCTTCTTTGCCTCTGAATTTGCCCATTAGCAAGTAAACAAGTACAGCAATGAGCAAGAGGACGAAAAAAACTATCAGAATGTTCTTGGCAAATGCGTATTTCTTTTTTGTTTGTTTAGCAGGATATCCAATGCTGTTTCCCTGTAAGGAGAAAACGTCATCTTGAAGTTTGTTTGTTTTCTCTTCTAGTTTCTTCACATCAGAATTGCGCCATTTCAACTCTTTTTCAGTTTGCTGATGTAGCTTCTTCAATTCAGAAATCTCTTTGTCTCTCCCTGAAATGGTCTGATTCAGCCTGCTTATCTTTTCATCTACTGAAGCATAGCTTTGTTTGAGTTCAGACATTTTGCGGTCATTCTCTATTTTGGCCTGGTCTACTTGTTGGCGAGCCTGTTCTTTACATTGCCTCAATTCTTCTTGAGACTGCAGTGTTACAGAAGAAATCTTTGCTTGTGCTTCTGACACGACAGAATCAATCTTTTCTTGAGAAGCCTTTTGCTGTGTCTGTATTTCTTGCTGTGCCTTTTGTTTCGTGGCTGCTATTTCAGCCTTGTATTTCGCTACCGTACTGGCTGCTGTGGCTGGCAGGAAATATGGCGATACCATAAGTTTGCCATATTTCTTCATTGCATCCAAAGCCACACGCTTGTTGCATTCATGAAGATTTACATCAGGCGATGCGCTCTGAGAATTTACCGTAAATTCTGAAAGACTGACGATGTCGTCGTCTATAGAGAATTCACTAATGTAGTTGATAATATGCGACTCTATATTCTTTAGCTGTGCATCTACATTCTGAAAATCTGCAATCAAGTATCTTGTAACATTGTTACTCTCCTGCACACAAAGTCCGACACACATCTTTTCATACGCAGCCTTGAGGATTCCATACATATTCTGCATATCTCCATAAAATGCATTTATTCGAAGGGTCAATGCCATGTAAGAACCAGAGCGTCCTTGGGAG
>CAVKBM010000219.1:0-4617 GCA_963654355.1 Bacteroidaceae bacterium
GCACCTCCACCGATAAGTGCCAACAAACAAAAGATAGCAACCCCCAATAAGATTCTACGAGTTGCCACATAAGGGTCCTTTATAAGTGACCAGTCCAAAGTCCATTGGTTTCCCAAACGCACTTTATCCTCTCGTGTCACTGGTACAGACGTACCTTTCAAGAGTTTTCTATCATTGACAAAAGTTCCATTACTACTGGTGTCACTGATTGTCATTTTTCCGAACAATCCAAAAGAAATAACCAAATGATGTCTGCTCACATTGTCCTTTTCATCAGGAATAACAATGTCACAGTCAACTCCTCGACCGATAACTATCCTTTTCATTTCTAATTTCTTTTCGTTTTACTTGATTTTCTTATTCTGGCAAGTTGTCTTTTTATGACCAACCCAGCCTTTCTCAAACAGCTATATTTATAAGTTGAATTCTGTTTCATATCAACAACTATCGCTGTAAGATTATCATGTTCTCCGCCTCTTTGTTCTCCAATGCCATTAATCGTTGCTGTTAAATATTCAACCTCGTCCTTTGTTTTATCCTTTGCCATAAATAGTTTCAGAATTTCAACCTCAGGCAATGTGTTCCATATTCCGTCACAACAAAGAATGAATCTATCTCCTTTTTTATAAGGAATTTTTTCAACTGTCATTTCTACCTTTTGTCGAATACCTAATGCACGAGTTATAATATTTGAGAAACTTGATTGGCGGGCTTGCTCCTCAGTCATCATTTTTTGAGCTACCATTTCAAATACTTTAGAATGATCGAAAGTTCGGAATACTTTCTTTCCTTTTCTTAATTGGTAGATACGGCTATCTCCAACATGTGTCAAATAAGCAGCTTCTGGCGTCAGAACCAAAACGGTAGCAGTTGTTCCCATGCCTCGTAGCGGAGGGTCGTTTAGTGCACGGCGATATATGGCAGAATTTGCTGTTTCTAGAGATTTACGAATTGCTTCTTCACCTAATTTCTCAGCAGGGGTTTCTGCTAAAGTTTGGGCAATTTCTGTTACTGCAATGAGAGAAGCTGTTTGACCGCCATTCATACCGCCCATGCCATCACAAACAGTCAGTATCGCATTGTTACCAACGCTTGTTCCTGCATAATTGTCTTGATTTTCCTTTCGTCCACCAATTCCTGTGCATCCGAAAGCATCACATAAGTCAATTATAGCTAAACGTTTAGCTTCATCCAAACCTATAATTGATGTTTTTATGTTATCATTCATAAAATTCTTTTCTGATAGGGTTAGTATTTTCTAAGCAATGCAGAAATTTTATTTACATAAACTGGATCTTCTGCCTCTGAAGCATATTTGTAAGCCTTATCCAACAGTTCTTTGGCATATCTCAAATTACGAGCTTCACCACCAGTCAATGATGGTCCTTCATAGTAATCGCAAGCTAATTCGTACAAAGCAGGATAATAATCACCTTGAGCTTTTATAATCTCTCCCAATAAACTATGCGCTTTTGAAGGACTTTGACTAAGTTCTTTTTTAAGATTAGCTTGCATTGTAACAAACTCATCATTGAGGGTAAATGAACCAGAAGACACTGCATATAACCTGCTCAATATGAATTTAGCCTCCACGTTTCCATTGTCAGCCATACTTCTTAAACCGTCCAATCCTTCTTTGGCTTCACTTGGATTAAGTAATTGCTTGCGGATAGCAGGAATAGATAATGTATTTTCATTACCAACCTGTTGCTTTGTATTAGAAGTATCAACATTCTCAGTGACATCTGGGTGAGGATTTGGTTCTTCTTTGTCTCCTTTTAATATAAGAAGAGCAATGCAAACTATTACAATTATAATAGTTGCAGCAACTCCACCAATTATTGCTATTTTTTTCACATCTAAAGAATTGTCTGAACGCCCCATGGAAAAATTATCAAGAGCCGCTCTAAATTCTGCTGCGGTTTGGTAACGTTTGGTACAATCCTTTTCTGTTGCCTGTGCAATGATATTTCTTAATCCTTTAGTTTTTACCTGTTGTAAAGGCATTTTATTCCTTAAATGAGCATTAAGTACTACATTTGATGGGCCTTCATACGGAAGATGACCAACTGCCAACTGAAATAACAATACACCTAAGGCATAAATATCTGTCGGCTTGTTTTGATTTTTAAGGTCACCTATAATAAGCTCTGGAGCTGCATATTGAGGTTTCCCCATAAATTGCCCAGCCGTAGTTAAGTTTCTATCATGTGTTTTCAAACCATCTACTTTCTTGGCAATACCAAAGTCTATCAACTTAATCCTTCCATCACGAGTTACCATCACATTTGATGGATCTATGTCTCTATGGATATAGCCTGCGTCATGTAATGCCATGATACCAGACAGTACTTTTTTGACAACAGTGACAGCAAACTGCTCAGGATTTGAGTTATATAATTTGTACAAGGTTTGTGCATATGGTATTGCAACACCATTTTGATCTGTAACAACCCCTTGTATCAAATCAGACAAAGACACACCTATCAAAAGTTCACTGACCACATGATAGCGTATAGCCTTTACACCATTGGGAAGTTTGGTCTCAACGGCCAAGAATCCCATCATCTCAACAAGATTCTCATGTTGAAGTTTGATATTGGCTTCATCTTCTGCTCTCTGAATTACATTTTGTGGTAATCCTGAAAACATAAATTTGATGGCAACATCTCTTGTCTCATGAGTATAAACATTAATACGTCTTCCACGGAAAACTTTTCCCATGCCACCTTCTCCTAAAGGTGTGGAAGTGTCATCAAATTCATAATATATACCTTGCTGCTTTTCTTTATCCCCTTGTAGTTTTATGATTGCCATAATCGTTTATTGATAGTTTTTTAATACAATACTGTTCGTGAGGAGTTGTCCTTGTTTGGTGTCGGAGTGTAAAAATCATTGGAAACATTTTGACTAACTTCTCCGTTATAAGCACCTTCTATATTGATAGAACCCTCATTTATATCTTCAAAACCGAGGTCTTCTGCTAAATTCGCCTGTTCGACATCAAATACCTTAACCAAGAACTGATAATGCTTACCAATTTTTAGAATGTCATTTTCTTTAACTGGTAAGGTCTCATATCTTGCGTCCATTTCATTGACCGTTGTACCATACATGGAGTTATAGTCTGTAATTGTAATACTCAAAGAATTTGGATTTCCTTCTTTCCTAATATACAAGATTGCGTGTTCCGAAGAAACAGTTTTTTCTTTTAGAAGAATGTCACAATTAGCTGTTTGCCCTATTATATTTCTTCCCAAGTATAGCGGGAAAATTTCACCAAGCAGTCCGTGTGATATAGAAAACAGTACACCAACAACCACTCTGTTCTGTAACAAAATTTGCCGGTTCTTTTCGTCTGCCCCTAAAGAATTGCCTCGTTGTGGTATTACTTCTTGACTTGAACTTCCTACAGATTTTGAAATATCAGGGATATAAGTGCGATTATCACTAACTTCCGAACGACTATACAGATTTCCATAAACAGAATCATCAAACTCGGTTTTACCTAAGTTGTCATAATCTACGCCTGGTACTATAGTTTTATTTTGTGACATAATGCTTTGGATTCTTGTTGAAACTTATAGAACACGAAATACCAATGTGGTTTCTCCCATTTTCAGAGTATCGCCATTCTTTAGATTGGCAGATTTTCCTTGCGGAATTGGTTTGCCATTGATATAAACAGGATTACTGTTTTTTGCAGAAGTAATTTGATAAACGACCTGTCCTTGTGGGGATTGTACTGTTCGCATTCCAGCATGAATACGACTCATTGAGACATCGGGAGTTAGCTTGATTTGAGCTTTGCTGTCAGAGCTTTGTCTTCCTAAATTATAAAAATTTCCATGTGGCAAATTAATGACACCATAACTTCTTCCATTGTATGACATTTGAAATACAGCTCTTTGTGGCTGCTGAGCCTGTAATCCTGGCACAAAACGTGTCTTGGCATCTTGATTCAAACCATCCACAATACGAGTCTTGGCATTTTGCAAATCATCAATCACACGTGTTGGCTTTTCGCTTATCACTTGCGTCTCTTGACTATCTACTAAAGTGTTATTGCCAGAAATTTCCATATTATCAGAACTTGTAGTAGATGTGTTTGTATCTATTTTTTGCTCATGTAAGACGATACTAAATGGTACCGTAAACGAGCATTTCGGACAACGAAATGTTGCAGGTGGTTGTCGTTGCAAGTCAAAACGACGACCGCAATTTGGACATTTTATAATCATCTTATATAGTTATGTTTTTATTTTACGTAAACAACAACCATGCTATCATCAAATTTACCCCACATTTGAGGGTGTTGCAAACCATCAGTGTCACTTATAACCTTAGGATTCACATAGTTGAATAATTCTCGCGCTGTGATTTTGTTATCACCGTTTCTATCAGCAGCACCACGAAAGGCCTCCAAAATTCGTTTATAAAAGAAAGAGTTGTACATGTTTGACTGCTCCCATGAAACTTCGGAAGACCTACTTGATGTATATAGCATTACACTTGTCTTTTCTGTGCTTCTTTTATAAGCATTGTCACCATTGTTGTTTCTCAATATAGTACTCCCCATTTTTAGACAGGGTTCGACATTGTTTTTCCAGCCAAGAG
>CAVKBM010000220.1:0-1986 GCA_963654355.1 Bacteroidaceae bacterium
GTCTTGTTATTATCAGTCTTGTTTCCACAAGCAACAACAAACAATGAACTTAACAGACATATGCATCTGAGAAAATTAACCTTTTTCATCGTCTCATCCCCCTTATAGCAAAACTACCATAACAATTATGATATTGAGAGCAACCATGATTGAACCGAGACCAATCTCTAATGAATTAAACACCAGTGTATGCGAAACACTTAAAGCATTATCAAAATCAGAATTGATTGTTTGGACCATCTCTTGATATTTAATTATTCCGTTCTCAAGTTTTTCATTTGCCACACAATATGCAGAATTGTTTTCCAATGTCTCTTGAGAATAGGATTTTAACAAAGCATTCTTCTTTTCCTTTGCTTCAATAAGAATGTTTCTATAGGATTCTAAAGATGTTGCTTTATCTAGCAAATAAACCGTTTTCGTAAAATCGGATAGCATTTCCTGGTCAATCACGATTGGATTATCAACCGCTTTGACTTCAAATGAAATAGGACTACAGTCTGCATAAGACAAACTGATTGTATTAATCCCCTCTTTCAACCCTGAATAATATGTCTGGAAATCATCCTTATCATCATCGTATCTGACGACTTCGGTCGGGGCATTATCATTGTCATATGTGACCGTGATTTCCAAGCCAGAAAGATCCAACGTCTTATCATCGACATTATATTCCGATTTCGTGGGAAGACTCGACAATTCAACTTTTTCGATATTCTTAGCAACAGCATTGACAATCACATAACTAGAAGCGCCACCATATGACACTGTTATTTTATTCTGACCCTCAGCCAATTGTTTCGGCATATCAATAATGCAATCGCTAACGGCAATCGATTTAGACGTTCCATTTTCCATGAACGCTTTAACTGTCAAGGTTGTAGTATCAAACTTGTCGCCTGCAAAATAAACTTTTTCGTCAGCTGTCAAAGATATAGAACTTACTGATGGTTCTTTTACAGTGACAGTATATTCATCTTTAAATCCATAGGCGGACACTTTGATGGTATAGTTTCCAGCAACATTTGAATTATAATCTGAATAATCAACATTTACGTCATCGAAATTTTCCGGATCAGAGCCGTCAGAGTATTCTTTTGTACCTAGGATTGTTCCAACATAAAATGCATCGCCAATCACAAACTCTGTTTTGACATCTTCAAAATCAAAAGAGACATCGCCGATAGTATGCTCCTTCAGTTCCTTTGTGGCATAAGAACTTCCTGACCAAGTCTCTTTTGAAAAACCGGTAATAGATGTTGTCGTTTTAATATTTGTGCCTTCGAATATCCTTCCGTTACCAAAGAGTGGAACTTCAGTCTTAGCATATACATATACATTATCAAAAAAATCATCCAATTTATCCGTGCCAGAATAATCAAATTTACCATATAAAGAGCCTATGTTAGTATCACTTTCAGTGCCATTAATCTTAGCAATTATTTCACTATCGTTTCCCATTGCGTAAACTAAAACATTGGTTAAGAATTTGTTTTGCTTTGTATCTTCCGAATCACTAACGAGCAAAACACCACACAAATATCCAGCAAGCACAAAGGAGGAGTTGTCGTTATTTGAACTGACATTCACCTTGTTGTTTTTTATTAGGCAATCTGTGAACGTCGTAATCTGTTGTATTGCTCCGACAAATCCACCTGCATAGGCCATAACATTATTAGCTGTTGTAGCATCACTACCAACGAACTCATTTGTACACTCATTATTCTTAGAATAACATTTTTCGATCGAGCATTTTTGGCCAATAATCGAACCGACTACAGCACCAACATACGATCCTCTTATCTTATGATTTCTAAAAGAAATTATGCAGTCAGAAACTCCACACGACGTCATAAATCCGGCTCTTGATACACCAAAAATTCCACCAACAAATGCATTGTTCTTAGCGTAATGATTTTTAGGATTCGAAAACATGATTTTGATATTGCTTTTTTTCGCATAACAATTGCTGATGTCGCCCTCATT
>CAVKBM010000220.1:1996-4612 GCA_963654355.1 Bacteroidaceae bacterium
GCAATGAAGCCCGCAGAGCTTAAAAACTTACTTGAATCATCATTTTTGACTTCAATCGTTGATGAATTGATTGTGAGATTCTTCACTACGCCGCTCGACTTGATATTCGAAAACAGCCCTAAGTAATAATTTCCTTTTTTGAATGGACTAGATTCAATATCGGAGGAAAGGGCGCTTACATCATTGACAGAATCATCATTTATCGTTAGATTTTTAATAACGTATCCGTTTCCGTCAAATGAACCGCTGAATCCTAAATCCACACTTCCAATCGGAACAAATGTTATTCCAGACATATCAATATCGTTGATCAATTTATAATGCTTCTCGAGCATTTCAGGATTCTTGTCTTTCCATATATTCTGGAGCTGTTCAGCATTAGAAATCAGATAAGGATCTTCTTCAATTCCGCTGCCACCATAGAAGTCATTATCATCCATAACAAGAGTGATTTGCTTCAGAGGAGAAATAGTACCATTTCCATAATAAAGCGTTATTTTTGTACCATCTGCAGGTGTAACATCTTCCCTGACTTTAAAAGAACTATAGGATGTCTTTCGTCCATCAGAATCACAGCCTAGTGGCTCAAAATACTTAGCATGTGCATTGTATTTCAAGTACCATTTGCAGTTTAAGCCATCGATATTGGAAGCCATATAGTTCAAAGAGATATAGTTTCCCTTCTTTATCGAAATCAGATAATCCGATGTATCGGTATCAAACGTATGATTTGAATAATACGAATTTTCTTTTGTACCAACAAAGGAATCATATCCTTCCACGGAAACACTTGGTGTCGTTGAAGATTCATATTTCATATCCGTATATATAGCATCTTTATTGTTCTTGGAATAATTGGCAATTGCTTCTTGCGTCTCTTCCAGATACTGATTCAGCAAGTAACTCTTGGCTTTGGCGTAGGTAGAATTATTCGGAAGCACCTTATAGAGCGGAATCATAGGAGAATAAGTTGGAATACTGACAATAACTGTGTTTGTTCCTTCGTTAATAGAATCCGTCCAAATATTATATAGATATCCGCCTTTTCCAACAGCTGGTTCATAGTAAGAGAATGCTTGATCAATAGTCAATCCAGGGAAAGCGTCTCCGCCATATGTCGTCAATTTATATTGATTTGTGGCATAAGAATTATTGTCTTTATATCCATATTTCTGTGAGAAAGAATAATCAGCTGATGCCGAAGCATTATTTGTCGCTTCCAATCCAGCACTAACCTGTGTTTCAAATGATGTTGTCTGTTCTTTTTCATACGAACTAGAATTTGTTGCATAATAGTTCGTCATTTGAAATATTCCACCTAAATTATAACCAGTCAAAAGATGAGTTCCATATTTTTGAAAGAAACTTTTGGCCTGCATTTCAGAATTAATTTTCTTAGCATCATTCAAGAAATTCGAAGAAAGATATGACGTTGAGTCTTCATTGTCAAAGTCATATTGAAAGACAACAGTCTTATTCTGAACGTATATATTATGATAGCTGAACTCCTCATTCTGAACGCTTTGCCAATTTTCAGTAGCAGCCATATTAAATGCAGCACTCAGACTGACATTTGCTTTGACGGCCCATGCGCTAATCTGTGCCGCAGTACTAACGCCACCAGCACTTTCTTCGCCGAGAGACTTTGAAATTGAACTTTTCGACGAGGAAGTAGAGTTTGTATAAGTTGTTTTTGAAGAATCGATGATTGCTATTCTATTTGATAATGCATCAAGATTTAAAATAGGATAATTCAAGTGTAAAGCATTTGTTGTTTCATAGATAGGCCCGCCAAAGGCATCATATCCATATCCAAGATATCGTTCTGGTTTACTCTCTTCATTATACGCATTGGCATTTTCTTTCACTATTGAATTGCCCAAATCAGTACCATTCATCGTACTCAACGTCGAGAACATGCCATTTATGATTATCAAAAATTTAAATACGTTTTCCATATCTGCCAAAACCCTTTCTTCTTCCGCTTCTCAACACAAAGCGAGGTATTAAATAAAGCAACGCTCTAAGTTCAAAAAATTACCAATCGAAATACGGATTGTCACTAGAGCTAGATGATGTACCATGTTTGCTTGTCGAACTAGGCGAAGATGCGCTTGAAGATGCGCTAGAACAGCCAAAAAGCGACACTGCAATAATCATCATTACAACACTTATTATTACAACACTTATTTTTTTCATCCCTACAGTTTCCTTTCCCCAAGCCTTTTTAAAGAAAAAGGCTTCAGCCATCATTAACTTCTCCGTATTATTTAACAAAAATATAGTACCCCCCCCCCGTACTTTTTTGTCAATCGTGAACTGCTGTTAGTTATCAATGTAAGTTATTTAACTTACTTCCCGTTTTTTCAATTTATGGGAAATTAACTTTGCAATCCGCAGGGGCTGCTATATTTTTTATTGCCGGCCTACATATAAAGAACAAGGAGGCAGAACCATCATGAAGGCTGCGGAATACAAACATTTAAGATTGGAAGATAGAATCGCCATCGCAGTAATGGTAGGCAGTAAGCAAGCGAGAGTAGACAGCGAACTCAAAAAAAGGACAGCGACTTGACTAGTACAAAGCTCGCTGAAATTTGGCACCATGTCCATGGT
>CAVKBM010000221.1:0-4608 GCA_963654355.1 Bacteroidaceae bacterium
CAAATGGGACGTGCATTGGCCACAATTATACTGGACAATGCAGAAGGTTCGGGTAAAAACGATGCAGAGGTTTTATATGGCGGCAAAAAATACATCACCTTTACAGACAACAGACAAGGCTCAGCCCGTAATGCCATGAGTTTGAACCAAGATGTGGAACGGGCGTGGATTCGTTCCTCCATTTTCCACAAATTGGCAGACATGCGCATTGACAAAATTGAACCTTCCGGGTTGACCAAAGAAGAGGAGGAACAATACACATACCTAAAGGAACATGAAACAGAACTCCCTTCGTTCTATCTTGCTGATTTGAAGCGATTAGAAGATAAGAAGAAAGGAACCTCAGAAATACCTGCAGCCCCAGAAGTTTCATGGGAGGAAATTAGTAGAACATTAGAAAACAATACTGATTTCAGAAAACTCTACAAGCATCTAAATGAAGCCCGTGGTGTTAGAGGAACGGAAAATACGACAGCTTATCTGAAGGCTTTGCTGATAGACCAGTTCGGATGGATTCCTAAACGAGCAAATTCCATGGAAACAATGGGATTTGCAAGATTGACCTACCCAGACTTGAAAAGGGCAAAATGCCCAGAACATCTGTTGGCCGTTGGATGCAAAAATGAAGATTGGCAGAACTTCCTGAAAATATGCTTAGATTATGTGATTCGTGGTGGCCGTCACTATATGTTGGCAAGTGAATACAAATCATTCCTTACACAGAATATCTATATGTCTGAGATTTACCCTAAAGATTCGGACAAACGTGTCAAAGGAACTCCCGTCAGCAAGTGGCCCGTTGTAAAGCAAAGACTTGACGGAAAAGTAATGGAAGAACAACACAGATTGGTTCTTCTCCTTTGTGCAGTTCTCGGATATAACGGTGCGGAAGAAATCGACGATTCCAAAATAGCCATTGTAAATAGCTTATTGGATAAGGCATGGGGATTTCTGACGGCCAATGTTCTTGAGCTGGTTGATGTAGACGATAAGGGTTACATGTTGGACTTAATAGGCAACAAAGTAAAACTCCAATTGATTGACAAGGGATATTTGTGCCCTGTAGACAACGTTGTTCTAGATGTGTCCTTCCATGGTTATAGTCCAAGAATCAATGGGTATATTGGGAAAGCAAACTTTGACCGATTCAAGATTTCCACAGATTTTAATTATCCATATTTCCCTTACAAGTCAGGGGACATCAAGTCAGGGGACGTATTACAATGGATAGATACCCATTTGGAGAAGCAGAAAGAACACGGAGTGTACACGAACCTTCACGAAAGGGTTTATGTACAAAAGCCTATTTTCATTTCTGCTGAGCATTCAGCTCAACAATCTCGTGAAGATTTGGATAAATATGAACTTGAATTTAATGAAGGGCATATAAATGTGTTGTCGTGCTCAACGACAATGGAGATGGGTGTAGATATTGGCGGTATTAGTGAAGTGGTTATGAACAATGTGCCGCCAAAGTCTGCGAACTATCTGCAACGCGCTGGCCGTGCCGGTCGTAGAAGTGAGTCAAAGGCAATGGCTCTAACATTCTGTGCCCCTAACCCTATAGGTACCAACACGTGGCAGCATCCAAGCTATCCGATAACTCACGTGACGGAAACGCCTCTGCTTAAGCTTGAAAGTCGTCAATTGATACAAAGACATGTCAATGCATTGATTTTTGCAGACTTTGTTTCTGTTCAAGGTGGTATTAGAGTCACCGCTCAACTTTCAGATTTCTTCACCTCTACGGATGGGTTATGCTTCTATGATAAATTCTTGAATCATATCGATGCTATTATAGGAGGACAAAGAAATGGCATTGAAAACTCATATATGGCTTTGGTTAGAAATACCGCTCTAAACAATATCTCTTTGAGCGATGCAGTCTTCGGCACCAAGAAGGATATTGCTTCTGTACATGAGACTTTTGAAGCTCATATAGATAGCTTGGACAAATCTATTAAAGCAATAGAAGATGCCGATGGTAGTAACTTGGCGTTGAAATCAATACAACATCAAAAGGATAATTTCTTGAAAACCTCTTTGTTGTCATACTTGGCAGAAAACTCATTCTTGCCAAGTGCAGGTATCCCAACAGGGCTTGTACAATGTATGTTGGGCAAAGGAGACGATTCAAAAAATCCTACCATGCATTTGAGTCAGGCAATTTCATCCTATGCTCCAGGTAAACAGGTCGTAAAGAATGAATGGATCTACGAGCCAGAAGGAATTCTGATGAAAACCATGTACGATGATAATTCTGCAAGATACATTCTGCAGAATTGCGGTCACTGCGGTTATACAACCATCAATCATGGTAGTGCGATGAACGATTGCCCAGTATGTGGTGCGAAAGATTCAATGCATGGTATAAAAGGAATGAGTCTATCACTAGAGCAACGATTTACCGAGGTCGTTGAACCTGCTGCGTTTAGTGTAGCCTATGGGGCGCGTCCAACACGTAAAATCAATCCACGAGGCTCGTTCAGCTTTATTCAGCCGGTGCTTCTAAAGATGGGACAATGGCAGGAAAAAACATCCTCTGCTAAAATGGTGGTACGCTGTTCTACAACTCAGTCGGAAATTTTGTTCTTTAATCAAGGACAATCTGGATTTGGATTTGCTTTCTGTCCATACTGCGGTAGAATGGAGTCTGAGCCTAAGCCCGACAACTCAAAATCGTTGTTGTCTGGTCATAAGCATCTGTCAACAGGAGTACCATGCCCCGGCGGAGAAAATAATGGCAATAGCATCAGAAGACATATTCTTCTCGTTGGTCGTTATCAAACGGATTTTGTAGAAGTAAAATTCTATAAAGGTGATAATTCCCTTGAAACTGATGCCGAAACGCTATATTCGTTAGGAGTTATACTGAGCCGTAAATTAACCGAATTATTAGGTGTCAATGATGGAGAAATAGACTTCGGTTATGATGGCACTAACCATTCAATATTCATCTATGATACTGCGTTGGGAGGTGCTGGTTATTCTACCCTTTTCCGTGAATACAAAGACAAAGTACTCAACAAGGCGTATGAGACTTTGTCAAAATGTTCATGCGAACGTTCATGCACCAAGTGCCTTATTGACCGTCGCTCTCAATGGTATTTGAACTATTTGAATCGACAAAAAGCATTGAATTGGTTGGAAACGGAACGCAAGTCAAGAATTGCACCTACAGAAATTGCCAATCTCGTACCAGATGCTTCTGCGGTAACTACAGATTTCGCAACTGAACTATATCAGATTACTCGTAATAAAGATGTAAAAATAATCAAGTTGTTTACGGATAATGATTATGCTAACTGGCAATTTGATGATTATCCATACGAGAAACTCATGAGCGAGCTAACACTTTCTGGAGTTGATGTTTCATTTGTTATGTACAAAGACATTGATTATAGTACGTGTTCTGCTACAACAAAGTCCATTTTGATGGCTGCACTATATAGGCACAAATTTCAATATCTGAAGAATAGTATGTCTTCACATTTAAAACCACTTATGGTAGTGGTTTTGAATAATGGTGCGGCTAAAACATATTTTGGTGAGAACATAGATTTGTCGTTGTCATCTTCATGGGGTAATGGCGACGTGTACTCATCAATGGGCGAATTCCATTTGGAATATTCAGATGTAAACATGTCTGAGCTGCTACAAAAGATGACTAGTTCTGATGACACCATTATGTTCGAATCGCGTATCAAAGTCGATAGTAACTTATGTAGCGTGTTTAACAAACTCATTGATGTAAACCGAGAAAAATGGGGACGTATAATTCCTTTGATGAAAGGAAAGAATGTGTCATTAACGTATTCGGATAGATATTTAGTCACTCCACTTGGGTGTCTTCTATTGGCTCATTTCATAAAATGCTTGAAAGAAGAAATGGATATCAATGTTATGTCTGTTAACCTCATCGTTAAACAAATTCCTAGTAGTATTAGTGATATTCGTGATGTAAAGATAGTCAACGATTATCGAAGCAATGATGCAAGAAATCAGTTTTTGTCTGACGCAATTTCTGAAATTGCAGGAATCGTTCCCGTTATTAATGACGGTGGTTACATCGAACATGAACGTTGTATGACATTAACGACTACAGATGCCGAGTTGTGCATTAGACCAGATGCTGGTATTGCTTATGGCTGGACTCCCTTTGGTCGTGACAATGTATTGTGTACAGATGAGGACTTTAGATATGACTGGGAGACAGACCTACGTCTCTACAATCAAAAGCAAAAGTCTCTCGGAATATTATACACAATTTCGTTCAATAAACAAGGATAGAACAACCGACTACATGATGTGTTTATATAAAAAGAATCAACATGGCTAACGAACTGTTTACTCCAATAAATAGGAAAGTGGGCGACTTGCTCACCGATGTGAAAAATGGCCGCATCGGTCTTCCTGACCTTCAACGTCCCTTTGTGTGGAAAGACAACAAGGTGCGTGAACTTTTAGACTCTATGCTCAAAGGCTATCCTATAGGCTTCGTGATGCTTTGGGAGTCTCCTGCAGATTTTACAAATAAAAAGCAGATTGGCAACAATGATAAGGATTGGCAGTCACCACGCGACCTTGTCATTGATGGTCAGCAACGTC
>CAVKBM010000222.1:0-4597 GCA_963654355.1 Bacteroidaceae bacterium
GCAAAGAACATTGCAACAAGTTTGCAAGGTATGGGGTATAAAGTGTTCTTTGACTATGACTCAATGCGTAATAATGAGTTTGACGAACAGATATACACGGCGATAGAGAACTCAAAAGATTTTATTTTGGTATTGACAGAGGGGGCGTTGGATAGATGTGCTCTTCCAAATGATTGGGTAGCAAATGAAGTCTTACATGCTAAAAAACACAAAAGGAATATTATATTGGCAACAGATGCAGAACGATTCAAAGATTGCCCGCCAAATCTTCCTGCAAGTATGGATTTTTTGAGAAAAATAGATTGGACACCGATTCATCCTAAACTGTTTGATGGCTCTTTGAAACTATTGCGTAAAAGATTGACCTCGCATAGTTCGAAGTTAAGATATTTGATGTACCTAATTTTAGGGATGTTAATTGTTGCGTTAGGATTAGTGCTTTATATTTGGTTTCCACCAAAAACTATCAAATATTGTATAGATGAGGATGAAGATTATCCTATAGAGCTTCCTGCAATCTTTGATAAAGATGAAGATGTGGATGATTATGAATCTCAATTTCCAAATGAAGATGAGTTGATAGCTTTCCGTAGCTCTTTGGAAAATAAAAAATATGGTCTTTTCTTCTATATAGAGGATTTTGAGGAAATTGATGCGGACGATTACGACTTGACGGACGAAGAATTGGAGAGTCGAATTAATGTGTTGAAGTCGTTTACTGTAAGGGAGTATGTAAAAAGCGTAAAGGAAACAATAAAAAAACAGCACCCGAGTTTTCAAGATGGTGTAGAGCCTGTAGTGTTTGAAACGGGAAGGTTTGAATGGGAGATTATAAATTTTGTTGATAAAGATGAAAAACAATTATGCTGGAGAATTGCTGCAAAATTTTCAGAAACGGTTTATGTTAATATAAATATGTCAACCGATGAAATGAATAAACTACAGATAATGCGCTTTATCTATAATATAAAAAGATTCTTAGAAAAAAATGATAAAGTGATAAAGAAGTTTTTGGCAGATGAATATGAATGATATATCCTTGTATGACCGATTCTGAAATAATAATATCCCTAATAGCTCACGACCCTAAGGTGACGGCGCAATTCTTCTTCAAGGATTGCCGACCTTTGTTCATTAGTGTGATTAGACGAGTGTTTGGAAATCAAATCGTTGATTATGATGAGATAATCAGCGAGATATATGTCCTTTTGATGGAGAATGATGCCAAGAGACTGCGACAGTTCAACTTTGAAAGTTCCTTATATCAGTGGTTGAAGGTGACAGCGATACGACATTGTATGCTTTTAAAGCGACAGGCAAAGGTGATAGATAATGCAAGCCAAGAACCTCTTAATAATAGTGGCAAGAACGTGGAGACGGTGGAAAGTTCACAAGCGAAGATGGACTTGGAGGTTTTGCTTCGCCAAATGAAAAACCAACGTTATGCCTTGGTTATTCGTCTGTTGATGGTGGAAGACCAATCTCCAGAGGAAGTTGCTAGGCAATTGGCAGTCTCTGTTGCCAATCTCTATAATATCAAGCGTAGGGCGATTTTGGCTCTTACGGAAGTTGCACTTAAAGACAAAAAGCATTATGAGCGATAATCATATTATTATATCAGATGAACTGTTGTCTGCTTTTTTGGATGGCAACACATCTGCGGAAGAAACTCTGCAAGTTTTAAAGGCGGCAGGGCAAGAGGAGGAATTGCAAGAAATCATCCGTCTGTCAGCAAAAGTGGATGAGGATTTGTCGGTATCTCGAACGGAAGGGAGTGCTTTACCGATGACGGCGATGGCTGCACGACAGAAGGAAAACTACCTTTGTGATATAGAGTGCGAGGAGTTTGTGCTGCATCAGTTTGGGATAGAAACTACTCATAAGACCTTGCTTGATGAGGCTTATCGCAACTGTTGGTTGAAGGATAAGGGAATGCCATTATATAATATAGGTAGGCTTTTGGAGAAAAACAACCTTTCGGTTAGTCGCCGCTATGATTCTACGATAGAGGATGTGGAAAGACTGTTGGAAAGTGGCAACCAACTGATAGCTGTTGTTGATAATGTTTTGCTGAGTAGTGATGAGGAAACTTGTTCTTGTGGAAATGAATGTTTGGAGAATTTACCAAATCATGCAGTGGCAATAGTTTCTATATCTCTGAATACCAACGAAATTAACCTTTTCAATCCTTATACAGAGAAAGAACTGACAACCTATAGCATTTCTTCTTTTGTATGTGCTTGGGAAAAATCCAATCATTATCTTGTCGTGGTCAATACAACGGATAAGTTTATGTACGAGCCTTACCCTATCAGGCTTGATGATGTCACTCTTGACGAAGAATTAACGGAACTTCAAGAAGCGATAGCCGAGAATGCCCATGAGGTATGGGCAAAGACTCGCACCGAACTAGGTTGGACTTATGGGCTAGAGCGTAGTGATGACAAAAAAGAAACTCCAGATATGGTTCCATATTGCAATCTGCCAGAGAGCGAGAAACTGTATGATCGAGAAATGGCGATGCAGACATTGAAACTGGTGAAGAAACTAGGATTTGAAATAAGGAGAAAATAAAATATGATGATGAACAAGCTGTTGCTTGACGTAAATAATAGTAAAACTTTTGAGCATATAATCGACAAGTGGTCTTTGCCGACACTTGGAGAGTTTCCGTCATGGTTTGATGCTACTAGTTTTTTGTATGCCCTTCTTTTTCTATGGTTTCTTGCTTTGGTTGCATTGGGTCGAAGTTCTTTTTTGCTCTTTTGTAAAAAGGCAAAAAATAGGATTTCAAGAACGAACTCGACATTTATGTGCCTTGCCATTTGGGTCTTTGCATCAGGTGTTTTACTTTATTATATAGGTTATGACTATGCTGGAACTGATGAAAATGTCATAACATTGTTGCTTCGTTCAGTCTTGTCTTCATTTGAGATGTTCCTGTCAAAATCCAACTTGATAGGAATTGCAGACAATTGCAAAGCTGACTTAAACTACATGTTGTGCTTTGCGGTGATACATGCTTCAGCCTTGGCTGTAAGTACTTTGTTCGCTGTTTTGTGTTTTGGTAGGCGCATACAGTATTGGTTTAGAGGTATAAAGTGGAGATTTTTGAAGTCAAAGTCTGTAACAAATGTTTTTTGGGGACTCAATGAGCGTAGTTTTGTGTTGGCACATGACATAGAGAAAAATAGCGAAAGTAAAGAACGGTTCATATTTGTCGATTTCCCATTACAGGAAGAATCTCCATCAAAGGGGCAGAGCTTTAGTGGCATTCTTGGGCTGTTTTCCTATAAGATGAATGCCTTGAAAAAGTTGGCAGGATTACACAATTGTATTCTCATGCGGAGTTCCTTGCGACCTTCAAACATTCAAAATACAGATGCTGATTCTTTCTTTGATACAATGAACCTTTATAGGCTAAAGCAGATACTAGGAAAGTCTGAGGTTGTTCGTTTCTTTATAATGACAGAGGATGAGAAAGCAAACTTGAAGGCTGCGATTAATATGTTGCTAGCAAATGTTGTTGAAGAAAACTGTTTGAAAATTTATTGCTCTGCTAGAAAGAATATGCTTAATAGGCTTATAGAAGAAAAATGGGAAGACAATCTTAGTCTGATAGATGATTCTCGAGCTTCTGTAACCCAATTGAAGATGGATTCGGCGAATATGCGCCATCCTATAGACTATGTGGATATAGACCAAGAGAGGGGAGTTGTGACATCAAAGTTTAAGGCTCTGATTGTAGGATTTGGTACGACAGGACAAGATGCTCTGCGATTCTTGTATGAATTTTCTGCTTTTCCTAACGAAAAAGGCAAAAAGTCACCAGTTGAGATACATATAATCGATTGTAACATGGCATCCGTGAAAGGTTCTTTCTATCAAGAAGTTCCTGCGGTAAGAATGTTGGAGGGTCAAGAGGTGTTCTTCAGTGACCTAAATGTTGGCTCTACAGAATTTGATGATTTCCTCAATCATCATATCAATGATTTGAATTATGTAGTGGTAGCTGTAGGCAATGATGAGGTTAATCTTGATATAGCCTCAAAGATTATGGATAAAGCACTTCTTTCTCCTGCAAAGAAGATGTCTCATTTTAAAGTGTTTGTGAGAATGTATAATGATGAGAATCTAATAAAGTTTGATACTGCCGTAGATATTTATCAGAACTTTATTCCTGATAGAGAATATAAACCTTTGGAATATTTTGGTAATACCAAGGCGATATATAATTATAAGATTGTCATCAATAATAATTACGAAAAGCAAGCTATTTCATTCTACGAGTCCTATTGTAAAGCGACAAATGATACAACGACTTGGACACAACGACATGACAAGGAAATGAATAAATATGAGTTGAAAGTTTACGGACGGCGAAGTCTCAGACGCAAGGAAGGACAAGATAAAGCAAACTGTCAGCATTGCTATACGAAGTGGAAACTTTTAAATCTGCTAGAGGGAGGTTTGGGTGTGTCTCTCCCAAATTGGACAGAGAGCAAATCTATATTGGGCATTGACGAAGAACAGATTACTCCATGGCTCATACGTCTTTATAATATTTCAATATGTGAACATCTTCGTTGGAATGCTT
>CAVKBM010000223.1:0-4457 GCA_963654355.1 Bacteroidaceae bacterium
GAACGGCAATTTTCCGATTTTGGGATTTGATGGAGAAGACGAAGAACCTTTCTTGGAAGAAAACTCGTATTATTTAAAAGAGCCAACTAATTTGACTTTTCCCTGGTATATATGAAAATATTCAAACACATTTGCTTAAAAACATATAATATTATAGGCAAAACAACGAGAGTGTCACATAAAATTACTACCTTTGTCCACACAAATACCCGAATTATGGAAAAAAGGATTTGAACAGAATAAAAATAGTGCTGGTTGAAAAACATCGTACCAGCAAATGGCTGTCTGAGCAATTAGGAAAAGACCCAACGACTGTTTCAAAATGGTGTACCAATCAGTCTCAGCCTACTTTGGAAATACTTCTCAAAATAGCAGAACTTCTCGAAGTAAATTATACAGAGCTGGTTCGGGTTGAATTACGGAATGAATGACAAAATTTAGTTATGTCTGAAAAAAAAGATTTTATCTCTACCCGAAAGGGTATAACATATTTGGATTTGTTCGCTGGAGCTGGAGGCTTCAGCGAGGGTTTTATGCAAGCCTATACGGACAGCAAGTATTATGACTTCCGACTGGCAAGCGACATCAACGAGAACTGCGAGCTGACACATCGTGTGCGTTATAACAAGATGTTAGGCCTTGACACGAAATTCATGTGCCAGGACATTATGGAGGATTCCTTTTTGCCCAATCTTTTGAAAGAAATAGGCAATCAGGAAATAGATGTCGTAACAGGTGGACCAAGCTGCCAGTCATTCAGCCTCGCAGGACGCAGGAAAAAACTTGATAAGCGTGACGATTTGTTTTATCATTACCTAAAGGTTATCAAGGCTCTGCGGCCCAAGTACTTTGTCATGGAGAATGTGAAGGGAATTCTCACGAAGGACGAAGGCAGAATAAAAGAGCGCATTCTGCGTGAAATAAGGTCTATCGTGGACGATGCCAAGATGGGGTTGTTATTTGCGTTTATGGATGACGTTCTCAAACCCAAAATGGACGGCTCGCTTTATTACGCCCTTTACATCCGTCTGTGCATGGAAACATCGTCAGGCGACAGGGACAAACAGAACGAGACATTCTTCAACAACCTCGACCAACAATTGAAGGATGTCACCAAGCATCTGCCTTACAGCGTAAGCAAGAGCGACGAAAGTGTAAACACGATTCGCCATGGACTTCTGCTGCTGAAAATGAAACAACAACGTGAGGCCATCAGAAAGCAGGTTATTCAGTTAAAAACCAATGCACACATCGACAATGACACGTTCATGGATGGATATAATGCCATCATAGAGACTATTTCCGATGAGCAGATATTGGAAAAAACGCTTAATGCCGTGGATGAGGTTGTCAAAATGGGTGATTGCAAAGCAGAAGCCAACGTTTTGAAAAAGTCGCTAGAGTTACTTACCTCCACGTTCGATGAGTGCATAGAGTATATCCAAGAGCAACTTAAAGATGACGCTAAACTTCTCGACCATCTAAATGGGTTAATGAGCGAAATTCGACTTTATAACATCGAAGAACCTCTTGTTCTGCTTTCGTCAAACTATGGTGTTCCGCAGAATAGGGAAAGAGTTGTCTTCATCGGATGCCGTAACGACCAAGAAATAATCAAAGAAATCCCTGCTACCGTTGCAGAAACAGACAAAGTCAAAGTATATGAGGCTATTTGGGACTTGAATATGGTCAGCAATGGCGAGACTGCAACATCATATAAGAAGCCAAAATTGATTCCGGAATTTGAACATACCAAAATACAAAGGGCAATACAGGGTGAACCTGACAGCCGAGGTTTGTTATTCTCGGAGTGGTCGAAGATTGGTCGATTAGGGCATCGGTTCATATTCGATGAAGAACCATTCTATGTGTTGAACATGGGCGAATTGAACGCTCCTAAAAAATATCAGCACATGGAACTCTTCAATCATCAGACCAGCCAGCAGAACGAAACTGTAAGGGAACGGTTGAAGATTATTGCAGAGCATGGCGACTATGACGAGGCAAAGGCTGAACTGAAAGAAAAGGGGTTGGATTCACAGAAACGCAACTATGTGGTACTGAATCCGCTCGGACAAAGCCCGACAGTATGCACGATGCCCGATGACTTCATCCATTATTCCGCCTATCGTCCCACGACAGTGAGGGAAATGGCTCGTCTGCAGAGCTTTGACGATTCTTTCGTATTTCAAGGGAAGCGACAGACTGGTGGCAACAATCGCCAAAAAGAGATACCACAATACACACTGGTTGGAAATGCGGTGCCACCATTGATGGCAAGAGCTATCGCTAACACATTGTTGAAACACATAAAGTAGAAAGGAACCTAAAATGGTTAATATGCGTTCGTTTACTGCTTTTGAGCAGAAAAACTTAAAGTTCTTGGTGAACCACAATGTTAAGTTTACACAAGTTGAGATTACCCCTACAGGCTTAGGTAAAGGTATTCTCGACTCTACTGCGCCCATGAGAGCTTATTTTCTTGAAAATAAAATTCACAACTATGAGGAGCAGCTTCAAGGTCAAGAGCATAAGCAAATAAAGGTGGCTTGTATCCTTACCGATACTGCCCAATTTATGACAAAAGCATCCTTCTATCGACCAAACACGAAGAAGGGCGACCCTCGTATGTGGATTTATGGCTTTGGCTCTTACACTGAAGGTAACGACATACATGTTCTGTTTTGGCATGAGGAAATATTGTATAGCATCAACATTACTCGCATTGATATAGAGAATTGTTACGAATCTCCTATTATCACACCCATGCAGGATGTACTGAAAACTATTAACAATGAGGGAAATACTGTTTCTGAAGAACTCCTTGGTCGATTCCGCTCAGTTAGAGGACAATGGTTTGAATCTGAAGTAACTGCTGATACGGGTATTGGTAGAACCATAGAGTCTTTCCTCGGCATCAGTATGAACAGTGACAAGACACCAGACTACAAGGGCATCGAATTGAAGAGTCATCGCGATAAAAGAAGCAGCAAGAAGAACGTTCTGTTTACGCAGACTCCCGAATGGGAAATCAGCAAATTGAAGTCAGGCAGAGAAATCGTTGAGAAATACGGCTACCTAAACGAAGATGGATTCAAAACATATCAGAACACGGTCCAGTGTACACCTCCCAATAGCCAGATGTTGTTCCTGAACGTCAACCACTTAAACGAATTGCTTGAACTGCAAGCTGACCGAACGAAAATAGAAGACGTTGCCGCTTGGCGACTCGTGAAATTGCACCAACGCTTGCAGACAAAGCATCATGAAACATTTTGGATTGAAGTAGAAAATGAGTTGAATGATGGCAAGGAATATTTCCGTTACAAACAGATAGAGCATACAAAGAATCCCAATGTCGGGCAATTCGATGTACTACTTGAACAGAACATCATCACTGTCGATTTGCTGCTTTGCCGCCCAAGCGGGCATGGAGACACCTACTCGTTTAAGATTAAGAAAAAAGGTATGCCTTTGCTGTTCCCAGAATCGGTAGTTTATGACATCTGAAGTTTTGGGAAACAGATTATTTATTGACAAGATTGTCTTTCTATATTAACAATATGACATTTACGTTTAGTATTAAAGGCAAAAAAATATTCCAACGAAGAAATATTACAAAGGATAAATGTTGGTATTTCCGTGGAAAGCAACAATGATATCCGTTTGTTGATTATGAAATTGAGTAACGTCAAATTAAAAGTTCTCAAGTCGTTATTGCCTGATATTCAAGAAATATGTGACTGCCTGTTTATTCGAAAATACATGGCAGCTATGACTTTGACCAATCATGTATTTGAAACGATGGTTAAATTAACATTGGTTTATCATGAAGCAAATGGCAGAACATTGGATGATGGGTTCGAATTTGAAAACATCTACGAGAAAGAGCTGAATGAATATGGAACAAAGAATCTTGGTGAAAATATCAAAGCACTTTACCAAAAGGGCATCATAACGTCAGAAGGACACGACAGGCTTCTTTTCTTAAAGAACCAATTTAGAAATCCTTATTCACATGGCTCTAATAACCAATACGTTAGTTCTGCAACGACAGATTTATATAAAGGACATTTAGGGTCTGAAAAGATAGAGGAATGCAAGGTGTCTGTAACGGGAAATCCTAATATTCTTCTTAGTGCGAGACGAGAGTTTATTCGTCAATATGGACTTTGTTATTTTGCTGAAATTGTTTCTTATATCGAACTTTTAGACAAAGTCCTATACAAATTATACCAAAAATAAAATCAACAACTAACCGCCTGACTTTAAGCCCAAAGCCTAAGGTCAGGCGGTTGCTCATTCATCACGCCCCATAGTGCTTTGCTATCAACAGGGCAATGACTCCACAGAAGCCGAAGAAACCGATGCAGAAGAAGACTCCGACGAACCATTGGGCGAAGCGACCGAGATAGACACCATCGTACTCCTTATACCGCTCGTTGGCCTTCCTGCGC
>CAVKBM010000224.1:0-4446 GCA_963654355.1 Bacteroidaceae bacterium
GGGGAATACTCACCAAGTTGCTAAATAAGCATAAATTATCGGTTGTTTATAATTGTGTCTGAAATATATTTTGTACTTTTGTAATAAATCAAGAAACGCATATGGCAAATAAGGAATTAAATAGGCTAAAAGTAGTACTGGCAGAAAAGAAACGTACAAACAAATGGCTTAGTGAACAGTTGGGAAAAGACAAAACTACCATTTCTAAATGGTGCACAAATACATGTCAACCCGACTTGGAAAACCTCATGAAAATGGCAAAACTTCTTGAAGTTGATGTTAATGAACTTTTGCGTAATGTGGACTAAATAATTGAATAAGAATATAATGGCAGAGAAAAAATATACTGTATTGGACTTATTTTGTGGATGTGGCGGTTTGTCGCTCGGCTTTGAAAAAGCTGGCTATGATGTACTGCTTGGCATTGATATTTGGAAAGATGCACTTGAAACATACAAGTTCAATCACCATAATAGTAATGTTCTATGTGCAGACATGTCGACTTTGACGGGCGACGAGGTTAGCACTCACCTTGGGACAAAAAACGTTGATGTAATAATAGGCGGTCCGCCATGTCAGGGTTTTTCTGTCGCAGGCAAGCGTATCGTCGATGACGAAAGGAACAAGTTGTATAAGGGCTTTGTACGTATGGTTGCGTATTTCAAGCCAAGTGCATTTGTGATGGAAAATGTGCCCAATATATTATCTATAGGCGAGGGAGTTGTTAAGCAATCTATACTCGACGATTTCCAAGAGTTGGGCTATCATGTAGAAACAAAAGTACTTCTTGCCTCTGATTATGGCGTTCCGCAAAATCGCCGACGAGCGGTTTTTGTAGGTTTGCGCAACGGAGTTTTCGACTTCGATATTCCGACTGTAGAGCATCGGGTTACAACCGAGGAAGCACTTGGCGATTTGACAGAAGACTCCATTGCAGACGAAACTCCTTATCCTATCGCCCCAAGCTGTGACTATCAACGACTGATGCGAGCAAGCAGCAATGTGGTATGGAATCATGACATTACGATACATAATGAACAGACCAAACGCATTATTGCTATGGTTCCTGATGGTGGAAACTATAAAGATTTGCCCAAGGACTTACAAGAAACCAGAAAGGTTCATATAGCGTGGACTCGCTTGAATAGTCAAAAACCGAGCATCACCATTGATACAGGACATAGGCATCATTTCCATTACAAATGGAATAGAGTTCCGACGGTTCGTGAAAGTGCAAGAATCCAATCGTTTCCTGATGATTTCGTTTTCTTGTGTAGCAAGACAAGCCAATACAAACAAGTAGGTAATGCTGTACCGCCAATTATGGCACAGGCTATTGCAGAACATTTAAAGAAACAATTATGCCAGACAAAATAAATTACTATCAGATACCTGATAAATATTGGTTTAGAATTCATTTCGTTAGACCTCGTTTCAAAAGCAACATTGAAAATGTGTTGTTGTATATGGCTAATGAATGTTGCCGAATACCTCAGTGTTCATGCTCCGAATACAACCAACGGTATCTCAATGCAATAAAGATGTTCCCCGGGAACATTGGTATGACAAAAAAGACTCTTGACAACTGGCGAACAGAAATACCAGCTCTTTTTGGATTCTATAAAGAGGACAAAGATGCTGATATTACCGAAACGTCACAAATGGCAGTTTTCTTGCATGAGAATCAAGACTTAACACAGTTCTTGCGCCTTTTCTTGTATTCATTCCAATTCCCTGGTGGACACATGAAGGCAGTTGATGTAAAAGACATTATATACAATAACATAAAATTCAAACCTGCACGTACTATTATTCAAGTTCTACTTGCAGGAAATACAATTCTTAGCGAACAGGACAGCTCTAAGGAAATGTCCATGTCCGCAGAAGAAGCTACGTATTGTATCTTTAACGACATTCGTGTTACAAGTGGAGCTGTTTCTGCAAACGAAATTGCACAAACAATCCTCAACAACAGGAAGAACAAGATTAAGTATTACAATCCGAAAGACAAAAAGATACGTTCTTTGACAGGTAGTCCACGTACAAAAGGTGATGTTACACGCTATGCAAAAGATATTTTGGACTATATGGAAATAGCCAATTTGTTGACAACAACAAATGGATATTACTACCTCAAAGGTAACGAGGTTGCTGCAATCCAAAAATTCCGAGATGACAAGACGTGGTTTAAAGGATACGATTCGTTTTACGGCAAGAAAGACATAGAAACCATAGAACTGACAAAGATAGAGCCTGAATGGTTTGATTATGTCAACAATTCTATGAAGCCAGATTCGTTCAAGACGGATGTGCAAGCTATGTTTGGTCAAACAGGAACAATAGATGTGGTTATTGACGACCGTATCAAGGAGGTCGTTTCGTCTGAAGACAGAACAATGAAAGACATCGGAAACTTAGGTGAAGCCATGATTTGCGGACATGAGAAGATGCGTCTAAAGGTAAATGGCTACGAAGAGTTTGTACGTCTTGTTCAAATTGTCGACAGCCCTTCTTATCATCCTGGATTTGACATAGATAGCTATGAAGCAGACGGCACAGAAGACCATAGATACATTGAAGTCAAGACAACTATAAGCAAGAAGAAAATACAAATGTTTGGTTTTCACATGTCACCCAATGAATGGCGTGTTGCAGGAACGATAAAAGAGCATTATTGTATTTATCGCTTGATGCTTAGTGAACAAGACAAGATATTGTATGTTCTCAGGAACCCTGTTTCTTTATACAAAACTGACAAGATAGAGGCTGAGCCACGTAATGGCATGGAAATCTCATTCTCTACAGAATTGTTCAAACCGACAGAATTGCTGACATGGAAAGAATAAAAGTTGCATCCTTGTTTTGCGGATGCGGTGGTATGGATTTAGGAGTTGTAGGCGGATTTTCTTATCTTGGAAAAGATTATGCAGAGAATCCGTTTGACATCGTGTATTCTGTTGACAACGATGAGTATTGCACGAAAATATACAATGAAAATTTTTCTCATAAATGCATAGTCAAGGATGTTCGTCAAATTGAAATTGACAAGATGCCTGAATTCGATATGTTGATAGGTGGCTTCCCTTGTCAGTCATTTTCAATTTCAGCCCAAAACCCTCCTCGACTCGGATATAAGGACGAAAGAGGTATGTTGTTCTTTGAGATGGTGAAAATTCTCAAAGAACGCCAGCCACGTTTCTTCATAGCGGAGAATGTTAAGGGATTGCTATCCGCCAACAAGGGAAAAGCCTTCCCTATGATAATAAAAGAGTTTGAAAACGCAGGATATAAAGTGGTACACAAACTGCTGAACGCTTCCGAGTATGGGGTTCCTCAAAAGCGTGAGCGTGTTATAATCGTTGGTTTTAGAGATGAGACCGACTTAGCTAAATTCAAGTACCCTACAAAGGTAAAAACGTCAGAGCGCAAAGTGCTTGGTGACGTTATCATAGAGGAAGCCAATCATGATGAAGGATTGTTCTTCAGCGCAAAAGCGGTTGCAGGAATGATGGCAGTTCGTGAGAAGATGAACAAGGGACGAGCCATGTCTCTCGATGAGCCATGCAATACCGTGAGCGCACATTTGGCAAAGGTCAGTCTAAACAGTACTGACCCTGTATTTATGGTAGGTGAAAGATACAGACGTTTTTCTACTCGGGAAGCTGCTCGTATACAGTCTTTTCCCGACACGTTCAAGTTAGATTCAGTTTCACAAATACGCCAATACAAAGCGATTGGAAATGCTGTTCCCCCCGTAATGATGTGGCATGTTATTCAATCATTAAAGAAGGTTTTTGCTGTACATATGGTTGACTTTAAAGAAGTTAAGGCAGAATTTCCAAAATGTATTGTTGACAATGCCTCATTGGAAAACGATGAAAAAGATGTGGTTGTTGACAACAAAAAGCACCTTCTTGTAAGTTTGGTCAAAGCTGACAATATGGAGCAATATCTTGACCGTTCAGCAAAGGTCTATTATACAGGAAAGAAATTTCCTTCCACAGTGGCTTTGAATAAGCTCTATTATTTCATGCCATACATGAAACGAAAGGGAGTGAGAGACCTGTACTTGATAAATATTGCACGCGTTGGAACAAAGAAGGAAGTGCATCCAGAATGTGATGACAACGATTTCCGCCTTGTCTTTGAAATTCAGTTCGTGAAGCAGATGTTCGATGAATATCAGCCAATACATCTGGATATTTGGCAAGCTTTTACAGATACGACAATAGAACAATTAATGTCAAATGTTTCTAAATAAATTACGAATCCTTTAAACGCAACAAAATGAAGGTATATCATTATACATCAATAAAAACACTTGCTCTTATATTAAAAAACAAGAGCATTAGATTTAATAGACTGGATTGTGTTGATGACCTTGAAGAGTCTATCGGGTCACCTGCAAAAGTGTGTGGACTGATATACTAAACAGACCATTTTTTC
>CAVKBM010000225.1:0-4413 GCA_963654355.1 Bacteroidaceae bacterium
GGACAAGCATCGTCTATGTTCTTCGTGCCGCTACCCCAAAAGAATAGCTTTTCCTCCATGTATGTAACACGCTCAATATCAGTCCAAGCAAAGGATATCATCTCATCCGGATTATCATTGTCGGGAATACAATAGAAAGATGTATCGGTAATGACAAGCCCTTGATTGTCAGTGCTCCATCTAGATGTATCCCGCACATAGAAAATTTGTTCCTCATAGGGAATATGAAAGTTTTGGCGATAAGTACTTTTGTCAATATCCGTACGCACAGCCATATTGACAGCGCTATCCGGTACTTCAACACCTTCTAACCATCGCGATGGGAACAAAAGCACCATTTGGACATAGAAATCCGACAACTGTAGCGCACTATGCATCTTTTTGTAAGCCTCTGCAAAATCGTAGTCGGCTTCTTTTAACCAATGGATGTTCTTACGCACTTGTTCTATGCTATATGAAGAGGAAAATTTGTTTTGCATTTTAGAACCCAATGCGATTGTTGCAATAGAACTAGCTACCACTGATTCCTCAATTAATTCGCCCAAAAATGATTTCGCCATAGTACGCATATTATTTGGGGTGACTATATCGCCCCCTTCAGACTGCATTTTTTCTGAGTAGAAATCAGTGTTGGATAATAGGTTTACCCATTTGTCAATCAGGCTTTGTTTTTCTTTGTCTTTCATGTCTGTGTGCGTTTAGTTTTTGTCTTTGTGTATGGCTTAGTTTCGTTTTACCCAGCCACGACCGGAATTAGTGGAATAGTACAGTCCGTTTGAGGTCTGCGCTAATAGTTCTCTTCCGCCGTCCATGAGCGTTAGGAAGTTGCCGCAACTTGTTCCGGTATAGCGGCTTACCCATCCTCGCCCCTCATTGGTGGAATAGTAAATGCCCTTGTCGGTGGCGGCGATAATCTCTCCACCATAAGGCAACAAATCACGAAAGGTGCCGCAATTCGCGCCCGTATAACGGGTTACCCAACTGCGACCTTGTGTGGTAGAATACTCAATGGTATTCTTGGCAGGATTGATGCGTATCAACTCCTTGCCCGTGTTAATCATCTGTGGCATAATCTTTTATGTTTTATGTTTTGTGTCTTCTACGGAGAACGGGTTGTTGCTGTTACAATAGTTGGGTGAAATACTGGCGGAAGTTGTCGAGACCGCTATACCAGTGGTATGATCTATATCACATCTTTTCAAGTTCGGCTTTGTGTGTTTCGGAGATACCGAGACTTTCGGCTTCTCGGTCTAAAATACGGCGTATCTTCGGTGATATTTCTTCGCCCGATTCAACCAACTCGTGGAAAGTGTCGATATATTCTTGCTCCTCAGCAGACAAAGAAGGCATGCACGTCTGTATAATTTCGGTGGCTCTTTCTGCTGATATACCCAACTTTACTTGTTTGCGTTCCAAGTACTTTTTGTCGCTCTCGGAGAGATTATTATCTTCCTCCAAACAGAACTTCACTTCGTCCATAAACTTCTGCTCGTTTGCGGATAAAGCAAGTACACTTTGGGCATTTGGCAAAACTTCGGATTGCAGCTGGTCAATAGGTGCAAAAGTAATCTTTATACACAGAACGGCATTCTCTTGCAGTTGGTATTTGCTGCTTAATTCTTTTGAGGAATCAACACCTGCACTGGTCAAGAGCGTATGTACTTCGCCTTTTATCTGCTTCAACTCGTTGCCGTCCACTACCTGTGATTTCTGCGTCTGTATTTTCTCTTCGTGCGAATTGAGTCTGCCATTTAGACGCTGCTTGGCTAAATGTTGCCAACTCGGCATTTGTTGATACCAAACCAAGTTTTCGGGTATATGCGGTGCCTCTACGGGTTGATAGGTTTGGTGCATTTCCAAAGAATGACGGATCGAATCAATCAAATGATGGCTGCTATTTCCTTTGTAATCAGCATTTATGCTTCCGCCCTTCCTACCTGCATTGGCGTTGAGGTGTTTATTGTCCGTATTTTGGCTGTCGTCCTGTTTCTCATTGAGGCACTCTATGGTGATTTCCGTTGCTCCTAACGCTTGCGCCAACTCGCAATACTCACGCACTTGGTCTTCGATGAATACCAACTGATAGTCCTCAAAGGGTACATAGTAGTTATTGATGAGCGGATGAGCAATGTAGAGTTGATTGGAGTGCGGATGTCCCATTGGGAACTTCAAGTATTTGGCTGCTACCTCTTTGGACAAGACTTGAACTTGCTTTTGCCCCAACTCGGTGTACTCATCCACTACCATTAATGCCTTTCGGTGTACATAGTCAAGAGTAGGAAATTGTTCCTTAGCAAAGGTATCATCGTAGGTTGAGAATTTCTTTCGCTCATCATCATCTCCATGCAAAACGACTGCTAATGCCGTTTTTCGAGCCTCTTGATAATCGCCTAAATAAAATTTATTGCTGTCCGGCAAAAGTAGAGTTATCCCCAAAAAGTGCTTTGAATGTCCGTAAAAATGAGGTTGGCGTTGTAATTTTTCTTTTACGAGCCCCCTTACACAAAAAGTGCGAGTTGCGGGGTGGGTGATGGAGGTGCTAAATTCTCTTCTTCTATTATCCTCCTCCATACTCCCTCGGGGTCTTCCAAGAACGCATACAAATCCACATAATACATCAGCATTTGGCGTATCATCGTTACCATATTCGAGAAAGCCCATTTCCGTTTTATACGCTTATGAACGACTGTCAGCAGCAAGTTGGCAATCATTGTAACCCATATTTGCGACTCTATGGCATTCACGCTATCTCCGTAAAAGTATTTCAGCGGAAAGTTCTGCTTCAGTTGTTTGAAAAGTATCTCTATCTGCCATCGGCGGTCGTAAATGGCGACTATCTGTTTTGCCTCCGATTCCAAATCGTTGGTCAGTAGGCGGATCGAGTCCGTTTTCCCCGGTTTACAATACTCAATAATGCGTGCTTCGTGAATGGTCTCTCCTTTCGTAAACTGCACCTTGCTAATATGATATTGCTGCCCATCGGGAGTAACAACATCTTCGCTATGTAGGGTTGTATAAGTCAGGTTTTTCTTCATCTTCGTTACATAGGTAATGCCCTGCTCCGTAAAACGCTGAAACACAGAGTAGTCTATGTAGGCTCTGTCGATAGCAATGATAGAGCCGGCAGGCAATGTCAAGTATCGGAGCATTATTTGGTCGTGCGTGGCTGCGGAGGTAAATCGCACCAAACACGGCATATTCTCGTCTGCTTTGATTACCGTGTGGGCTTTGATACCGCCTTTCTTTTTCCCCGTTTTGGGATTACGCCCTGCGCCTTTGAGAATGTCCGAGAAGAGAGTAATGGTTGTCGAATCCATGATATACAGGCGTTTTACCCATTCTTCACTGCGGCTGTCCGCTAAAACATCCTTGTATTGGTTGTATAGGCTCTGGTATATATCACCGAAGAAAGAACTTTTTCTGCGGTTATTGGCTTCGGACAGCGTACTGCGTCGTACCAAATAGTTGATACCCAAGTGCTGCAGTTTTTGTGCCTCTGCCATAAGACCAATAACCGTTTCACGCAGAGAATCATACCGCATGAGGACAGCAAACAGCAGGGCGACAAAGTGGGTGTAACCGTCTAATTTCTTCACATAACGGTCGTAGCCCTTTTGTCTGCTGAGTGATTGAATTTTGGAACGGTTTGTCAGATTAAGTATCTGGAGGTATTGCGGCTGTCCGGAAAAAGTTGTAATTTTGCCCATCGTTGTAGGTTTTTAGTTTTGCGGCACAAAATTACAACGAGCGGCTGATTCTACCAAATAGAACCAGCCGTTTTTTTTCTCATACTGACCGATTGTAAAAAAAGTTTCCCGGACAGTAATAATTTGTTTTTGTGGGAACTTGTGCCAGTATTTTATATTTACTTGGTCACCAAATCGCCTATTGGGCAGAAGGAGTTGGATTGCTTGCAGGAATGGTACTTGGATTTTGGCTATTTAGCAAATGCTCGCATAAAATCAATGAGATATTAGATAGAATATTCCCTAGTTAGACTAACTCAACACACTATGCAAATCCATTCCACCCCGAAGCGTATACTTGCTATGATTGGCATAGGCACTCTGTTGATTCTTATTTTCTACCTAATAGGCGTTCCACAAAAGAGCATTGGAGTACTTACCGGTGGTATCCTGTTTTTTGTATGGATATGGCTGGGAGGAAAATGGTGGTAAGTATGTTCGGTCTATAAGTGTTATGTCCCGTTTGGGGTTGACTATTTTGGAACTTAGTACTGAGGTGGCTTGACTCGGGTTTTACTTTGTCCGATGTAAGGTTGACTTTTCTGTGCGTAAAGGGTGTTTTCTTATCGGAGGTATCCACAGATACATCCAACAAGAAACGCCACTGCTCTTCGGTCTATCCGTTCATCGGTTTTGTCTTTTTTAGGTGTTCCACACACCCTTTGTG
>CAVKBM010000226.1:0-4372 GCA_963654355.1 Bacteroidaceae bacterium
CATGAGTCTTTGACCGCCAAGCGAGGGGCATACTATAACCTTGTGAAGAATCAGTTGGAATTGGGAAATTGATTCAATTACATTTATTTAACGTTGCATCTGTCATTATTTTGAGAAATATTGTGTATATTTGAAATAGTAATTGCCAATACAAAAACATATTGAAATATGAGGACCGTTGTTTTTTCTTTAGAGCTACTTATGGTTACATCACCAACATTCGCACAGAGTGTTGGAAAAGACTCTATGTCCTCAACCAAAACTTTGGACGAGGTGATGATAACAGCCTCTAATATCAATCGCGTTGGTGACCATCTGGTTATCTATCCCAATAGTCTGCAACGAAAACATGCAATAAATGGATTCGGAGTATTAGAGAACTTGAATATTCCAGGACTCATCATCGACATGAAGTCAAACAATGTAGATGTAATGGGACTTCAAGCCACTTTGTATCTGAACGGACAAGAATGTGACATCAAGGAAATACAGATGCTCCGCCCTCGTGACATCGAAAAAATAGAGTATCATGATGTTCCGTCGGGAAAATATGCCAAGGATAAACTAGCCATCAACTTTATCACAAAGCAATATCGGTATGGTGGATATGTGCAAGCGGACGGATTGCAAACGATAGGCTATGACCATGGCGACTATAATGTTGCCACGAATTATGTCAAAGGCAATAATTCGTACACCATGTTTGCAGGGGCAAACTACAACCATATAAGTAATACCGAAACTTGGAACAATGAAAGCTATCTGTTTTCACAAGCCGTATTTGATAGAGAGACTTACAGTAAGAATTCTTTCCGAAATCATCAGGAATACCTACAACTCCGCTATCAAAACCAAAAAGGAAAGCGATATTGGGTGGGCAAATTTACGCTTGTCAACCTCTCCACTCCACGAAATGCCGCTTCTGGTTTTGCGAAAGAAAGCACAGAGACAGATATGTTTTCTAATATTCAGAAGAAAAGCCTATCCCCTAAGATTGACTTGAATGCCAATTTGCCATTGAGCAACAACCAGACACTGACATTAGGAGTGCATGGCAAGTATTCTGCCAACTCCTATTGTCGTCTTTATCAAGAATTGCCTTTCGAGGCAACAACTGATGAGGACGAGAATGCTCTGTCGTTCCAGTTGTCTGCCATCTACAATTATTTCCGGCAAAAGCATTCTTTGTCTGTGGAGATGTTCCATTACCATGATGTATGGAATGCCAATTATTCGGGAAATTGCGAACTTTGGCAGCATCTATGGAAAGGGGAATCATTGGCTTTCTTCTCTTATAATTTTATGGCGAGCAAGCGGTTGAGCTTGAAAACTCGCATCGGAGTGGATTGGCTTCAATATCACCTGCATGGAGATAACAGTTTTAACCAATTATCCCCTCGCATCAATAGTAATGTGCAATATCTGTTGAAAAATGGCATGCTTCTATGGTCATTCAACTTTATGAATTCCAATAATGGTATGGATGTCATCAATCGTGCCATGATTCAAGTCAACTCTCACATGATGGAGAAGGGAATGCCAGAACTAAGAAAATGTCATGACATTAACACCTATTTATATTATATGGGGCGTTTCAACAGGTTAAGTGTTTCTGCCATCGGGCAATTCCGTTACAACCATCACCCTGTGACAGACGATTATTACTTGGATGAAGCAAATGAGAAGCTCGTGAAGACTTATTCGAATGATGGAAATTCACAATATTACTCTGCCATCTTAGCCTTGCAATACAAACTTTGTCAGTTTGCCAATTTGTCGGGAGACATCAGATATAATCATACGAATGTCAAGACTACTTGGGCAAAGTTTAATAACAACGTAACAGGAAGTCTTGCTTTGAATATGTTCGTGGGCGATTTTGCTTTCAAGCCATATTTACATTTTGGCAAGAAATCATTGGATGAAGCATCCTTGGTCGTTAGCAAGACTCCTATTGATTATGGTATGTTATGTTCTTACAGTAAGGACAAGCTTTATGTAGAACTTCAGGTTGTATCGCCATTCAAAAAGCAAGAGAAGCGTTATTGGTTAGATTTGCCAATCTACAGCTACCACAAAAGAATCAAAGACCAAACTAATTCGCAGTATGCCAATATCAAAATAGCTTATTCTCTGGACTTTGGACGGAAAACGAAAAAAGTGGATAAGGATGTTAGTAAAAACATAAACAGCTCTTTGCTAAGAGTTGAATAGTGTATTATAAAACAAAAAATTATGAAACAGGTAAAAAAGTTAGATGAAAAGCCATTCTTTCTCGTTTAAGTAATGGTGCACTTTCCAATATTTTGGGAGGTGTAAGTCAAAACGACAAGTTTCAACAGCCAATAGACGAGTGCTTGGCTGGTTGTGGTTGTCTTTCTCAAAATGCTTGCAACACTTGCCAGGCATAGTCTTTAACTTGTAGGCTATGTGTGTAATTCACATAGCCTACTTTTAATACTAGGAATATGGATAAGATTAGTTTTTACAATATAAGTGTACCCTTTGAAGGTTACTCCCTCCTTTATAATACTATGTCAGACTCTTTAATCGCTTTTACGAATGAAGAGTATTCTGTCATAAAGTCCTTATTCGACAATTTAGCTGCTTTTAACGAGGAATATCCTTTACTATATTCCGAGATGAAAAAAGCCGGCTTCATTATTGATGATTATGATGAGAAAGAACTAGTAAAGTTCAACTATAAACTGTGTGTGTATGAAAATCACTCATATCACCTTACTATAAATCCTACATTGGATTGTAATTTAAGATGTTGGTATTGTTCGACAGAATATGCCCAAGCTATACATCATGGTGGAATGTCACAACGTATAGTAAACTCATTGAAAAAGCATATTGATTATCTTGTAAACAAAATTCGCATTCCTGCATTACACCTTGATTGGTTTGGAGGTGAACCTTTGATGTATTATGAGGAAGTGATAAGACCAATAGCTTCTTACGCAAAGGAAATCACCAAAGTTCAAGGAGTTGTGTTAACTCAGCATGTAACTACAAATGCGACTTTATTAAATGAAGGTATGATGTCTGAAATGCAAAACTTGAATTTTACAAGTTTCCAAATTCCGTTGGATGGAAATGCAGAACATCATGATACCATCAAATTTACAAATACAAATAAAGGTACTTTTGATATAGTTGTACAAAATTTGAACCTTTTGCCAAAGATTATCCCAAACGCTCATATCACACTAAGAATCAATTATGATAAGAAAACTTTATTTGGAATAACTGACATCATACCGCTTTTGAGTGAAAATACCAAAAAGCACATTCATATTGATTTTCAGAAAGTTTGGCAAATAAATTGCACAGAAAAAGAAATTCAACAATTAGCAAAGGTAAAGAGAATTTTCTATGAGAATGGATTAGATTCTGGCTATTGGGCATATAAGCCACATCATTACACTCGCTGTTATGCTGATAAACTGCACCAATATGCAATAAATTATGATGGACGTGTGTTTAAATGCACGGCACAAGATTATGGAGATGATAAGGTTATTGGAAGATTAAATGATGATGGAATAATAAAATGGAACAACTGTCTTCTCAGCGAGTTGTTTGCGCATTCTACATTCGATAATGAGCGTTGTTTAAACTGCAAGGCTTTACCTATCTGTATGGGGCCTTGCATCATTAGAAATTTTGAGGCAAGAAAGTCTGGCAGACCAATACCATGTGTATTTGATAATGTACAGTATTCTTTGCAGTCATTTATCATAGAAAATGCACAAAAGAGACATTTAATAAAATAGAAAAGTGGAAAATATAGATAATATAGAATTAAGAAGTGAGAAGGTGAGGAATGTGATAGGCAAAGTCCCTCCTCGCCTCGTCAGCTTGGGGACTATTGTCGTTACAATAATAGTCCTTGCCCTCGCTGTTGCTTTCTATAAGATACCTTATCCTATATCCATAGAGGCCACCGGAAAGGTCATTAATCAAAGAACAGTGCAGGTGTTTGTGCCATACAAGTATTTGTACTTATTCAACGAGCCAAGAACTGCTCACGTTTCGTTTGAGGACAACGACAACGTATCTTATTACTGCAACGCCATAAGCCATAATACCAAACTCATTCATAGGGAAGATGGCAACTATTTTGTGGCTATAGCCACAGTGAGCACACAAGGAAAAAATTCCCCTGTGCTGCAAAAGTACATGAAGGCCGATGTCAGAATCATTGTCAGCAACAAAACGTTATGGCAACAGGTGTTCGGATAGTTTTGTCCGAACACGCTGATTATAGCCTTACAGTTTCTTCACTCGTAGAACATCCCTGTCATCTTGCCAACCGCTTTTACCTTGCTATCCATTACCACATCGGCATAACTCTGAGTGGTCG
>CAVKBM010000227.1:0-4334 GCA_963654355.1 Bacteroidaceae bacterium
TCTCCTGGCTGGCAAAACAATGTAAAACCCTGTCTAAAAATGGGGAGTACTACAGAGATATCCCATAAGAAAAAATCAGATCTACGTTAATATACTTAATAAAAGCGATAAACTCATGACTGACAATTATATGGTTAGACGGGCTATACCCGACTTGCTCGACAAGAAATACTACATACCTGAATACCAACGAGGATATCGATGGGAAAAAACACAGGTGCTGGATCTTTTGCAGGACTTGTATGCTTTCTTTATCGGTGACACTAAAGGGCAGTTCTATTGTCTTCAACCCATCGTGGTGAAGAAAAAACAGATGAACGATGAACTGTGGTATGAGGTGATAGATGGACAACAACGCTTGACCACTATTCGCATTATCATGCAGATATACGACCAGTTGAACAGTAACATGTTTACCTCCGTATCACATAAATACACCATCATGTATGCCACACGTCCTGACATGGTGGATATCTTTGAGTCAATCAAAATTGTTCCACCTACAGCATCATCTCCGGCCACTATAGATGAAGCTCCCAACAAATGGAGCCGTATGATAGATTCTGTATACATCTACCATGCAGCCAAGACTATTCTCAAATGGTTTATGGAAGATTCATCAAGAGTTGGTGTATTCTCCCAATATTTCTACCAGACCGCTGATAGCGGTACAAAGTCAGTACAAGTCGTATGGTATGAAACAAATGAAGAAAAGGAACCACACGATATATTCAACAGGATGAATTCGTTGAAAGTGGAATTGTCGTGTTCGGAGCTTATACGCTCATTGTTTCTCAGTAAAACCACAAAATTTGATTTGGGATTGTTGGACGGTTTCTCCAATTCTCTTAGGGATGAGATTCAAAAAGAACGCTTTACAAACAAGCAGACAAGCATCAACGAGAAATGGGATGAACTGGAGCAACAGATGAAAGACAAGGATTTTCAGTCTTTCCTCACCAGACGGTCAGATACTGGGCGAAACAGCATAGGTCTTCTTTTTGATTTGATCAGCGGAAAATATGCTTCCGACAAAGCTGCCAAGTGCGACTTTCCGCAATTGCGCAAGGACGACGAACTGTACACTTACCTTTATTTCAAGAAACTCATTGACAAGGACAATGATGCTTGGAAAACATGGGAGCATGTGCTTAGTGTTTTTGACAAGTTGCAATACTGGAAACATGACAGAGACTTGTATCACAGGATTGGTTTTCTTAATGCCATTGCATCGCCAGGAGCAGAAGATGATGTGATTTGTAGCCTTCTGAACTCAAAAATCAAACGAAGCGTTCTGAAGGAGCAGCACATGGTAAACCTCATCAAGGATGCCATGACGCTTCCTAAAGACAAAGGGACCAATCAACCTGTCGTGAGTTTGGAACAGTTGCGCTATGACGTAAGTACGCATTACAAATACATCAAAAAACTTCTGCTTCTTTACAATGTAGAAACCACAAGACTACAGAAAGAAGGTAACTTTTTCTCATTCGACAGGTTCAGATACAACTACAAATCGGTCAACGGAAAGGAAGAAAGAACCGACAAGACCTGGACCTTGGAACATATCCATGCGCAGAACTCGGATTGTCTCCCAGAAAAGAAAAAAGATTCTTGGTACGAATGGATTGTCTGCAACAAGGATGCTTTGAAAAAGATGTCCTTAGGAAGTCCCGAACTTGCCAAAGAGCAGGAATCCATCATCGAGGCTTTGGAACGCGACGAACCTATATGCCGATCAAAAACATATGGTTATGACAAGATTAAAGCCCTGTTTGACGATGTAGCAAGGTTTTATGATTTGCTGGATGCAAAAGCCGACAAAGCGGTTGCCGTACACCAATTGTCAAATATGACATTGTTGGATTTAGGACAAAATGCAATGGTAGGCAAATCTCCATTCGAGGTGAAGCGTCAGCTGATATGCAATGAAATCTCCTCCAACAAGTATTATCCAATCTGCACTCAAAAGGTATTTTTGAAGATGTATGACCAAGAAGTTCTCCAAATACATTCTTGGGGACAACGGGACAGAATTCTGTATTATGATGATATTAAGAAAAAGCTGGCTCCATATATAGATGATTCGGCATTATAATTCAAACTTGACAATCATGGGTAATCAAATAGGATATAAAACTACATTTTGGGAGTTGGTTAGCAAACAGCCCATCAGCATACCAACTCTGCAACGTGACTACATCTATGGGGCAGGAACTGAAAAGACGGAAACGGTTCTTTCCAATATGTTGTCTACATTCAAGACCGCATTAGATAGCTTAACACAAAATCCGAATGACAGGAAGGAGGAAACGCTGGATTTCGTCTATGGCAGTGATTCCATTGCAAAGGAATTCATGCCACTTGATGGTCAGCAACGCCTTACAACGCTTTTCTTGCTTCATTATTACGCGGCACTTGTCTCCCCTAACGCAACAGAGGATGATTTTGCCACATTGGGGCGTTTCAGCTATGCAACGAGAAACTGCACCATAGCCTTTTGCAAACAGCTCCTTTTCGCCAAGCACAAGGAGTTGGCAAATGAAATCTGTATGAATGGGACCGAAAAAAAGGTCATAAGCGAATATCTGGAAAACTTGGATGAGTTTAGAGGGTCTTTCTACGCTGACCCATCTATCATGTCTATGCTGGTCGTTCTGGACAGAATCCATGCAACATTTGGTCACCAGACCAATTTGTGGGACAAACTTACGTCATGTGATTGCCCCATCAATTTCTACATTCTTGATTTCGGACGATTCGACTTGTCTGATGATCTTTACAACAAGATGAACTCTCGGGGAAAGCCACTGACTTCTTTTGAGATTGTCAAGGCGAAGATGCATAAACTGATACGAAAGATAAACATTGATAAAGCAAATAAAATCGCAATCAAGTTTGATACCACGTGGATGCAATTTGTATGGGAAGCTCTTGATTACACGCAGAACCTAAAAACGGTAGATCCTTCCTATATGAATTTACTTCGCAATATTTTCATATGCTTTGACTACATTTCTAGATACGACAAACCAAAATACTCGAAAATCGATGATGAGTGTTTACTGCACCATTTGTCAAGTGCTATTAGGGTGAAAGCTTTGGAAACTGTTTTGGACACATTGTCTGCTTGCCACCAGAATATCCCAGACGAACTTAAAGCCGATTTCAACGAAAGCTTATCTTCTGCCATAAAGGGAGACATGCATGCTGGTGACTATATCCGTCTGTATTCTTATTTTCTCGGTCTATACCTTAACCTCGACAAGGAGGAGTTTGTTATACGCGAACGCCATCTGCGGAATCTTATCGCCAACAGTGCAGACCAGACTCGTGAAGAAAGATTGACGGATTTATTGAATGACACTTCGCGTCTGATGCACGGGCAACTATTGAAGTTTAGTAAAGCAAAAGGGTTCAATTCTCTTTCATGGAACGAGGAACAGCAAAAAGAAAGTTCAAGAGATGTGTGGAAGAGCTTGTACCAATACGAGGATGTCTCAGAAATCAATGGAACGCTGCAGGCTTTCACCATTGGATTGAATGACGATGGCAAATTAGATCTTAAGAACAATTCATTTGTACATAGTTTGAAAAATCGTTTGGAGAAAGCCAAACATTTCTTTGTGTCATCGGCGAATGAAAAGTTGACAGAGGCACAGAAGCGATCAGCCCTTCTCTCTTTAGGCGATTATTCCATGTGTCGCTTGAATCATGAGGGATATCGGTACTATGGCGTTATCAACAGTTCCTGGCAAAATTTCACCGGCTATCATAAATTCGGAAGCCGTAACCGTATCATGGAGGTCTTTGACTTGATAGATACGTCGGTTCCTGTAAGTGCAATGGTTTGTTGCACACAGTCCATGTGTCCTGAAAATTGGCGTTATTATGCTGTAAAATATCCGAATGAAATAACGGTAGCCTACCGTTCTACGGATTATGGCTATCTCTATTTTCAAAGAGCTGAAGAACAAAACTGTTTTGACCCAAATGCCTCTTGTCTGGACGTGTGCATTCTACAAAGTGGATATTTTTCAGCAACAAACGTGGCCTGGAAGATGTTAAACCGGTTGGTGGAATTGCTTTCACGGGAAAAGTTCTACATGTATCTCGACAATCATGGAGGGAGTCCTATCATACTTTCCCGTATCTCTAATGATGTAAGGCTTGATATAGAAATTGACGGTTGGCATCTATACGGCGTTCCTTCAGATGTCCTGCAAGATTTAGGTATAGCACATACTATTGTTGGCGTACCTTCAGGAGAAAATGAGGACAGCAACGATATAAATAAGCAAACCAATACTATCAACTGTCTATACCACCACAAT
>CAVKBM010000228.1:0-4321 GCA_963654355.1 Bacteroidaceae bacterium
GGTTCCGGCTTCTCGAATTTATACGTATTTAAAGGAGTTGGAAGTAGACTATACAGATTTCTTGTATCCCGATGTAACCTATGATGCGAAAGCCGACACAAACTTGTCTGCTTGGATTATAGAACTGTTTGATTGTTGGTACAATGACAAGGAGAAGAAACCCACCATTCGCTATTTTGAACTCATAATAAAGATGTTGTTAGGTCTCGACTTAGGATTTGAGGCTTTGGGTAGGCATGAAAACCGAACTTTATGCATAAAGACGAATGGAAACATAGATTTGGTTGACAGTCTGAAAATTTGTGGGAACGGCTTCACACATACAGGTCTTAATGTCATGCAGCACTCTTTTGATGAATCGTTTTCAAACGAGGTGCTACGGAGCTACTATTTTTCACATTTTGATTCTGTGCTTTGCGCAAAATGCAGAATTTGTGAAGTACGTAAAATTTGTGGCGGTGGAAAATTTCCTCATAGGTTTTCCCAAAAAAATGGATTTGACAATCCATCAGTATATTGTGAAAGCATCCGTCAACTCATTATTCATATTCAGAAAAGACTGTTTGATGACCTTCCCGAAGTAATGTCAAAGTGTAATGTACAATGCCTAACCTATTGATCATGATTCGATTTATCCTATCTATAATTTTCTTGATGGCAGTAACTTCCGTTCAAACGTTTGGCCAGCAAGATGCAACTAAAGACTCCATATCAAGTGTGCAATTACAAGAGGTATCAATTGAAGGCGCACAAGTTCTGCACCGCAATGGCTACGATTTGTTTGTGCCGTCGCAAGAGTTGCGCACTCATTCCTCAAATGGCTTGGATTTGCTTTCGCAAATAGGCTTGCCGGGTATTTATGTGGACCAAGTTCAGAAAACCATTTCAAACGCAATGGGGACTGGTGTTGTAGTTGTTAAGATTAACAATGTAGAAGCCAGTCTTGAACAACTGCAGACCATTTTGCCGGCTCAAATTAAAAGCATAAAAATGGTCAACGTTCCTAGTCTGAAATACGTCTCAGAAGTAGGAACGGTCATTGATGTCAAGACAAAGCGTGTCGATTCTGGTTTTGCTGGCGGAGTAAATGCAATGAATGCTCTTTCCAGTAACTACAACGACGATGGTGTTTGGTTTAAAGCTTGGAGTGGAAAGTCGGAATTTGGAATTCAATACAATTTTAAGCTCAACAGTGTTGACAAGGCTTATGTTCAAAGTATGGAAACTTTAAACTTTTCTGATGGCTCACTCAAAACGTATTCAAAAGACGGAATTTTTGAAGGGAATAATTATAGGGGAGATGCTCTTGTGCTGAACTACAATTACAACCTTCCGAACAAACGGGTCTTTGATGTTAAAGCAGCATATAGCAGCCATCGGTTCCCCAAACGTAATCTGGTTCAAAATGTAGCCTTCGATTCAGAACGTTATTCTATGCTGACCAATACGCAAAATAACGAGAATGCCTATACTCTAAAATACTATTATGAGGAAAGGTTCAACAACTCGGACGCATTGGAAGTCAAAGGAGCTTTCGCCTATCTTGATAACTCTTACAGCCGTGGCTTCTCTTCTCCTTATACAACAGAAATCTACGATGTTGATGGTAAGAAGTGGGCGTCCAGTATGGATATTAATTACAACCACTCATTCTCTCGCCAAAGCACTCTGTCTGTTGGATATCAGCAAAAAGTATCTTATGCCCAGAATGGCTATACGGGAACAAACGACTTGAAAATTAATTGCCGTGAAAATTCAGAATATCTCTTTGCAGAATATCAGTATTCTTCTCGGAAATGGTATCTTTCTGTAGGAATGGGTGGAAACAGAATCCAAACAGATCAGAAAAGCAGCGGTTTTACATCCTATGCACTGCTTCCCCAGTTTGTTCTTCAGTACAATGCCGGAAACTTTTGGAGTTTTATGTACAGATACAACCGTAAGGCTTCTTCTCCTTCAATAGCAGATTTGACGGCATATTCCCGTCGTGACGACAATTTGCAGGTAACTATGGGCAATCCCTTTTTGAGCTCGTTTAATATGGATTCTCATTTGCTGTTGGCAAATTGGAACAAGAAGCAGCTGTCTATTCAATTCTACGGATTATACGAGTATGCCCGTAAGGCTATCGGCGAAACTGTAGCAGAGGAAGACGGTGTGTTTGTTCATAGGAAAAGTAACGAACTTGATTATCGCCATTTTGAGACTGCAATAAATCTTAGCCATTCTCTTTTCAACAGAAAACTTCGCTTTTATGTAGAGCCCAAATTTGCCTTTGACAAATCTGGCGGAATATTTAACCGAACAAATACCGATCTTAGTTTACAAGCCGGAGCAAATGCGTATTACAGACAATGGAGTTTGAATGCATATTATCGTACTGAAACAGAAGCGTTGTATGGAAACATCCTTACACGGAACTATTCAACTTCAGACATCAATATAGGTTTTCGTTATCGGAGCTTACAACTAAAGACGGGACTTCGTAATGTCTTTAACAAGAAAGGCAAAACGTCAGCTACGGAAAATCTCTCAGAAGCACTTAGAGGACAGACTGTGCAAGGGAACAAGACCTTTGGGAATATGTTGTATATCACATTATCGTGGAACTTATTTAAAGGCACTTCCCAAAAGAAATCGCAAATTAAAGATGTACAAATTGATATGGATTCAGGAATTGTAAAATAACGCATGACAATGGGGCTCTAGTGCAAAGTGAAGTTTGTCTGGGGCCCCATATACGCTACAGATGTTTGACTTATTCCCTAAAGTATGAAGGTAAGGTTCCTACGTTTCTCTTGAAGAATTTATGGAAATACGAGGGGTCTTTAAAACCTAATATATGGGCTACTTCTTTCACGTGAAGTGGCGTGTAACGTAACATCCGTTTTGCTTCCGTTACGATGCGATCTGTTATTATATCCAACGGAGTACACTGACCATGTTCCTTTGTATATCTTCCCAATAGGCTTATTGAGACCCCTAGTAAATCGGCATAATCTTTAGCGGAGTGTAGCTCCATAAAATTTCGTTCTACTTCATTCAAGAATGAATGGTAAATTTTATACGAATGCGAATGTCTCACTTTGTCTTTGGCAAGAGGCCAAGTACACTCTCTTTGTATAATGGTCATAAACAACATAAGCAGTGAACTCTGAAATGTATTGGACAAATGGCATTGTCTATTGTTGTTTTGTTCCGCTTCCATTTGGGAAACGATAGTATAGAGTTTTCGACTCGTTGTCTCTGGTACTTGGCAGATGCTCGCTCCGTTCCTTTTAAACAGTACATTGCGCATGTTTTCAACAATCGTTTGGTCTATATGTTCCAAGAAATCAGGCGTAAACGCTATGGAATAACCATCTTGAGGAGACCTTGGAAAGTAATGGTGCGCATTGTGCGGGGACAATAAGAATATAGAGTCGCTAGAAACCTCATGTTTTTCGGAATCTACGTAATGCAATCCCGTCCCGTTCTTTGTCCATATAATTTGGTAGAAATTATGCACATGCATATAGTGGTCTTGCTCACATTCGGGCCACGTTCTGAAAATGTCTCTTATTGGAGAAACGTGAAATAATCCTTTCTTGACAGAAGTTGAACAAATGCAGTATTCAGGATAATAAATTGTATTTCGAATTCGAGTGCGTTTTTCAAATTTGATTTGAGACATAAACGAAGAGTTTTTGGGGTAAATAATAATGACGCAAAGATAGCAAATAGCAATAGATAGAAAAATAACCACTACAAAGATTCTTATGATTTTCAAGTATTTAACAACCTTAATTCTGCAACATGATTCACAATCATGTGGACTTGCTTGTTTGAATTACGTTTGCAGACATTACGGAGAAAAAAACTCAACAACCGTACTACAGAAACTGTGTCCTGTGACCAAAGAAGGGGTGTCTTTACTCGGATTGAGCAAAGCCGCCAATAAATTGGGGTTTCGCACGCTTTGCGCTAGAATTTCCATTTCTGTATTGGAAAAAGCTCAGAAGCCTTGTATTCTTCACTGGGATCAGAACCACTTTGTGGTTCTTCGTAAAATAAAGGACGGCAAGAAGTTTTATGTTGCAGACCCAGGAAGAGGATTGGTTTGTTACAAAAAAGAAGAATTTGAAAACCATTGGGTTACTGTACCAGGAGATAAGTCCGCGAAGGGAGTCGCTATGTTCTTGGAAACCACGCCACAGTTATATTCTCAAAAGTCATCAAACGGAAAAGGCACAAAGCCTCAAAGCAGTCTACACGTGTTGTTCGGCTACACAAAAAGGCATCGCAAACGATTTTGTCTGATTGCAATCGGACTGATTGTAGG
>CAVKBM010000229.1:0-4305 GCA_963654355.1 Bacteroidaceae bacterium
CCATCAGTATGTTGAGCGAACGTTTCATGCTGCAAAATTAATACAATTCCACAGGATAGCGATGAACTTCCCTCGAAATATAAGAATAATTAAGAGAATGTGGACACCTTCTTCCTTATATACAAACACAATTTCTGAAGATTTTTTGCAATAGCTTGCATATATCGAAAAGAATCTTTATCTTTGCCCCAACAAAAAGGACATGAGTTTTATGAGACAGATGAAACAATTTTTTCTAACCCTATCATTATTCGCCTTTGGGCTTCTCTCAGTGGAAGCCCAAACAGGCGATTTGCCTCGTGTGGCTCCAGAGGAAACGGGAGTCAAGAGCGAGCAAGTTATGGCATTTTTCGACTCATTGATGGCTTTCCCCAAAACAGAAATCCACAGTGCCATCGTGATGCGTCATGGCAAGGTGATTGGCGAAATCCATCCCGCCCCTTTCAAGGCAGAATATAGCCACACGCTCTTCTCATGCTCCAAGACTTTCACCTCTGCAGCCATCGGTATCGCCATCGGCGAAAATCGGTTGAAGCTAACCGACCGTCTCGCTTCTTTCTTCCCTGAACGAATGCCAAAGGAAGTGAGTGAACAGCTCGCCGACATCACAATCGAGGATTTGCTCACCATGCGTTCGGGCTTCGTCTTTTATGACGAGGTGAGAAGTAAACATCTGGATTGGGTCAAGACCTATCTGAACCATCCGATGAACTGCAAACCTGGCACAAAATTCCAGTATGACTCTCTCGACACCTACTTGCTCTCCGCCATCATCCAGAAGGTGACCGGCATGACCTTGTTAGACTATCTGAAGCCTCGCCTCTTCGAACCCTTGCACATTAATAAGGTGAAATGGGAAGTAAGTCCGGAAGGCATCAACACGGGTGGCTGGGGACTCTACCTGCAAAGTGAATCGCTCGCCAAATTCGGTCAGCTCTTGCTCCAACAAGGCAGTTGGAATGGCAAGCAACTGATTCCTGCCGAATGGGTAAAGACGATGATGTCGCCACACGTGGACAATTACTATGGGTACCAGATGTGGATGTGTGAATGGCCCAAGTCGGCGAGAGCCGATGGTGCGTACGGGCAATACATCATCGTAAATCCCGAGCAAGACATGGTGGTTGTCATCACACAATGTCTAACAGGAGATGGCGGCAAGGAACTGCGACTCATCAAAAACGTTCTGTTCCCGGGCATTCTGAAACAAGATGGTCATCTTGCATTCGAAAAGAAGTCTGTCAAAGCCGGGAAAGGTTACCTTTTGCTAAAGAAGAAACAATCTTCTTACGCTCTTCCGTTCCTGGATGGCAAAAAGTTTAACAAGCAGATAAGCATACCTTTGCGCAAAACTTATCAATTAGAAGACAATCCATTGGGTTGGAAGGAAATAACCTTCATCACTCCTCAGCAATTGGAGGTTACCGACTCTGTAGGAAGGAAAGGTGTCATCGAAATGGGATACAAGCAGTGGAAGACAAGTTCCATCAACTTCTATCCCCAGAATCCACGTGGCTCTACCTTGAATTGCTTCAGCACCATCGCATTTCCTCTCCTTGCCAGTTCCTGCTACGCTTGGCAGAAGGATGCGCTTGTCATCAAGACCCACTATGTGGATTGGATTACATCCATAGAGCTTAGCATCCAGTTTGAAGGCGATTGCATCTTGCTCAACTTATCAGAGAACTATCATCCCAACAAGACCTCTTTCAAGGGGAGGATTCAGCGTAGAACTGCAAAGGCAAGAGGATAAGCGCAAGATGAAAAGATACTATAGTTCCTTCCAGTCATCTATCGTTCCTTTCTCCGACGAGAAGTTGACACCCACCAAATGTATCTTGCGAGAATCATCTGCATACTCCCTCGCGTAGCCCTTTTCCTCTATCTGTCTCAAGGCTGCATCAACAGAACCATCCAGTTTGAATTCGAAGATATAGACATCGTTCGGGGTCTCATACACGCAGTCTGCCCTCCCTTGGCTCGTTTCCTTCTCGCGATACACCAAGTAGCAACTCAACATCTTCAAGAGGAGGAAGAAGGTGTAGCCGAAGTAGCGTTCGTACTCACGCTCATCGTTTCTGCGGCGCACACTATACGGAATGGCAGACAAGAATGCCGTCATGCCATCCATAAACTCCTGCAATTTGCCACGGAGCAAGAGATGCACAGAACGGATGAGCCAAGAGGAGGAGTCTTCCTTTGTCTTGAGATAGTTGTTTGCCAAGATGGTGAGCAGCCCCTCTCGCACCTCGTTGTTGGGAATGTCAAGGAGATAAGAATGAGTGAACCTGTCGTAATCCTTGATGGTGAGGTAACCACTCTGATAAATCATCGGCAAGGGCATCTCTACGTTGGCCTTGTAGTCATCAAACTGGCTGGCGGCATAGTACTTGCCTATCATCTCATCCAAATTTTGGTTGAAATGAGAAAGTAAGCGCACCAGATAAGTAGGCGTGCCACTCTTAAACCAAAAACTACCCAAGTCCATTTGGTTAAAAGCATTCAGAATGCTGAAAGGATTGAATACATCAACGAGTTTTTTACCGAAATGATAACCATCGTATTTGCGCTTGAGGATCTCCAACATTTCCTCGCAACTGCAATCCTCCACCTCGGCAAACTCCTTGATTGGCTCAGCGAAATACTTCATCAGCTCTTCCTTCGTGATGCCACAAATTGACTCATACTTTTGATTCAAGCTGATGTCATCTGGTTGATTGAAACCGCTGAACATGCTGATTTGCGAGAACTTGGTAACTCCTGTCAAGAAAACAAAGCGCAGGTCTTCGTCAGCGCCCTTGAAGGTCGTATAGAAAGACTTCATGATGTTGCGGTGCTTCTCCTCCAAAGTCACAGTCTTTCCAAGATGCTCCACCTCATAATCCAGGTCGAGCACATCCAAGATAGGCTTGTCGTATTCGTCTATCAGCACAACGCACCCCAACCCTGTCTTCTCATGGGCGGCACGGAGTATTCTCAGGAAACGCAACCCAAGGTCTTTGTTTACAGCTTGGACTCCGTATTGAGTTTCCCAATTTGATAGGGCAGCCCCCAATGCCTCCTCCAGTGCTCCATCGTTCAGATAGTTTCCCACGCTGAAGTCAATATGGAACACAGGATGTCGTTTCCATTCCGTCTCCAAATGCTCCATGGCAAGCCCCTTGAAAAGTTCTTTCTTTCCAAGGAAATAATTCTCCAATGTAGAGACAAGAAGACTCTTTCCGAATCGCCTCGGACGCCCCAGAAGACAAACGTGACCTTGCGCCAACTTATACACCAAGTCCGTTTTATCTACATAGACGAAACCACCATTGATGATTTGGTCGAAAGACTGCATTCCTATCGGATATTTCATACTGCCTATGGTATTTGCTATTTCACATGGGCAAAATTAAGCATTTTCACTGAAACCACCAAACTTTTGGCTTATGTTTTTCTTCTTTAACGCCTTTCGTATAAAAAAGCTTAAAAAAACATACTCAAAATTGCCCCCCCCATTTCTTTTTTTGTACTTTTGCCCTGTCTGTTTTTACATTCACTTTGTGAAGACCGATAACTGATTATCAAATTACTAAAATACAGAAGAATATGGAGAATAAAATTGAATTGTGGCAAATGTATTGTGCTATCAAGAAAGTGATAGCCAAGAAGTTCCGCACCAACAACATCGAAGGCGAAATTACGGAAGAGTTGATGGCCAAATTCTATGGTGGCGAGCTTGCCAAAGCATCCTGCAAAGGATATGATTTCACGGTAGATTCAAAAAAAATACCAAGTGAAAGCAAGAATGGCTAAGAATGGGAAGATATCTGGTGGTCTGTCAGACATCCATTCCTGGGATTTTGACTATCTCGTAGTTGTCCTCTATAATGAAGACGGCACTTTTAAGCTTGTCAAGGAACTTACCAACGCTGAGGCTGAGCAATTGGCTTTCAAAGGTAAAGGTAGAGACATCATCAATGTATCTGCTATCAAGAAAGATGAAATTGGTAAGGATATTACGGAAGCCGTAAAAGAGAAGTATGGTCTTTAGTCACTAACTTAATCGTTTAAAAATTATGGATTTTTTACTCACTTTGGAAAAAAGCATTTTTTACTTTTGGCATTCATGCTACTCAGCTGCGTGATGCCTACATTTGCGGCTGATGATGACATCATCACTGAGCAAGTTACGGTTAATGTAAAAGATGCGGGAACATTAAGCAGCCTTGTCGGAAATGACAAAAAAAATAAGATTACCAATTTAAAAGTAGGGTGTCCAATTTGTTGTACCCACTTTTTGCTGTTTTTTTGCGCTAAGTGATT
>CAVKBM010000230.1:0-4283 GCA_963654355.1 Bacteroidaceae bacterium
AAGAACCGAGGCTAAATACGGAGACCAATGGTTCTCTATGAATTATTCAGGTTAAAACTTATTTTACATACATCCATCGGTTATAAATTTCTTGATGAAGTCTTATGGTTGGTGTTATATGACTACTATCGTATGTTTTTTTCTTGCGGCTTCTTGACCACGAAAGCCTTCTACTTCATAAATTTCAAACTGTCCTTTCTTTAATGGGATAAGTTCGTATGTCACTGTAGAATCGTCTGCACCATCTAACATGTCCCTATCTTCTTTGGAATACGCATATTCGCAATTGTATTCCTTGTGAAAGGCTGTTTCATCATATTCTATATGATATTCGATACCGACAGAGCCATAAACTCTGCCCTTGAATGTCAAGTGCTCACCATTAAGTTTTATTACTTGCATAACTTTTTTACTTATATGTAATGGAAATTGTGATAGTTAAACACAGATAGTGAAGTTTTCTCATCATCCATGTCTTTTATACGCTGTGGCATTTCGCATAGAGGAATATCCTTATCAAGCAGACAACGTAAGTGTTCAAACATGATTCTATTGGATTTTAGAATCTCCTGTTTTGTAGCAGTTATTCCATATTCCTCCGCTTCTTGCTCCTCAGATATTATCATGCCAGAGAACAACCCATGCAGACCTTCCGCTCTTGCGAACTTATCTGCATGACACCATATACCAATCAGATTACCACCATGCTTGCGCAAATGGAATGTATGTGGATGTCCTACTATAATTTTGTCAAACCCATCTTTTGTGTCATCCTCCCGATAAAACAATCCCTTATCTGAGCCATGTCCAAGTAGCATGATACGTTCTTGCGTAGAAACATGATGCAGCAAATGTTCCATTTCTTTGTTGGAACAATTGCCACTAATCACATTTACCCCCATCCCCTCATATAGTATAGAGAGTACCGAAGTTGTTCTGTCTTTGGGATGAATAACCAACATATTTACTTCTCGTATTTCTTCAACATTTCTTTTACATCGTCCATAGGTTGGAATGGCACGATGATTTCCAAGTCTTTATTGATGATGCAATAGACCTTTTCTTCGTCATTATCTTCCATTCCGAAACCATCCTCATCTGCAAAATAGCGTCCATCGGGATATACTGTCCAACAGATTGCACAAACACCATTTCTAAAATTGTCATATCTACCGAACCAATATCGAACCCATTTACAACCATTGAAATCAGGACAACCCTTATTAGTCGCATCAAAATCAATCTCGTTGTCTGCCACAAGAAGGGTACCGTCTTCACTAACAAGTTGTCTTGTCTTTCCAGTTTCCTTATTGATGATGGTGTAACTTCTACCTTCACCACTAAGCACTGCCATATTCTCACCTATATCATAGGCATCTTTGAAATTAGTCTTATCCATAGCCGTATATTTATTTGTTGTAATAATTTTCCCATCTATAATCACCGCTGTCAACATTCATATCCTCATGATACATATCAATGTTAGTAACATCCATGACAGAAGTTGATTGTGGCTTCAATGTTTTTGTTTGATAATCAATAGTTTCAAATGTGACCTTTACCTTGTTGTTGGGTGTGAAAGAATACGTTTCCTTTTTCAACACCGTGCCATACTTGCTGATTTCTTGCTTATACGCTAACTGTCCATTCCTATATACACGTTGATGTTTGCTGCCATCTTCCCATGTAACAGAATACACATTCAAATCACCTGTTCTCACAGGGATGAAGACAAGGTCTTTATCGTCAGACTCTATACATGGATCATGATGCCATACGGTTTTAATGATGTACCCATCCCGATAGTATGATTCCATTGAAGGCATAAAGTCAGCATATCGACATACTTTGTAATTGAACAAATCCTTTCTTTTAGGCTCCCTCTTGACATGGAAGATATAAAATCCACCATTCAAGTCGCTTTGCCAAAAACTAAGGCATGGCTTTACGGAAATTGTCAGCTTATATCCATTGGGAGCCACGATGCTGTCTTTTCCATATACGATGTATGCTTTTACCGCATCACCCTCTTTGTCATATTCAATGTTGGTCTGTTGGTATTTTGCAGTGTCTGGATGCTCATAATCCATATTCGCAATCATCTGTCGAAAGCCAAGATACCCTTCTCTGGTTCTTTCGTAACTTGCACTATCTGAATCCAATCCTTCAAATATTTCACTTTTGTATTTGAGGAGATGTGCCAACCGTCCTTCATCATCGTAATTGTACACAAGAGTTTGTGCATAACATTCAGATGCCCTTGCTACTGTTGCTATCGTGCGTCCCTTGTTGTCAAAGAACTCTGTCAGACTGTTCTGTGGAGCATATTGCAAGCGATGCACGGCATACGAACCGTCAGAGAATCGAACGGAGTCATATTCTATCAATCCACAATATTTAATCAAGGAATCTTCCTTGTTGGTATTGTCGGGCATACTTTGCTGTTGCTTGAAGTAGGTAATGCTTATTTCTTCGTTATTGCAAGATGCAACTAATAGCAGTACCAAACCTAATATAAATAATGTATAGCGACTCCTCACAATCCTTTTCCCTTAAATTAGACACATTCTATCAATATTGCCGTATAGTTGTCATCTCCTTGTTTCTCGCAAAGGAAATCATACACGTCAAGAATATCTTCCAATAGTTTGTCGTCCATCATTCGTGTTTGCAAAATGTCAGGAGCTATACTCTTGTATAGTCCGTCCGAACAAAGTAAAATCCTATCACCTGTCTGTAGTTTGATTTGCCGAATGTCTGGTACTGCGACTTCGGTGCGATAGGAGAAGAAGCACTTGGCTACAACTTCCCATCCAAAGTCAAGGCGAATATGGTCTTTTGTTTGATAAAGCACTCCATCATTAGGTCTTTGTACATAGCAACGGCTATCGCCAATATGCGCAATGGTAGCCATGTCATTCTCAATGCTTACCATGACCATTGTTGTCCCCATCTCTGCATGATGGTGTTCGTATGCCTTTTGGTCAATAGCACAACTTGCTTTTTTGCAAGCGAGTTTCACCTTTGAGTCGCAATCGGGCGTATCAACATGTTTCTTCCAAAAATCGGATATGGCATTGCATACCGTTTCGCTAGCAGTCTCTCCAAAGGAATGACCACCCATGCCGTCACAGACTATTCCCATAAACCGATTACTATTGGACATATCAATGACCTTGAAGGCATCCTCGTTGTTATGCCTTCTACCAGTCTTGCTTATTGTTGCATATCTTATCTCCATACTACAATTCTTTTGAGTTTATGATTATATAGAGGCAAATGTTAGCCTCTTACCTATCTGTAACGTAGCTTTTCTGGCAATATTATTCCAACAATGAGGAAATCTTTTCTGCCAATGTTATAACTTCCTTACGTTTAGGCATCTTTTCCCTTGCAGCCTTGATGAGGATGTTATAAACAGGCTTACCTTCTTTGATTACATCATAAGGGTAGCAAAGAGCCTGTCTTTGGCAATATTTCAGTTGAACAAGAGAGTCGCAATACACTTCACCTGCTTGCAATACTACGGAATCAGTAGGAATATAAGGCTCGTTCTTGTAGTCATAGATGACAGAACCATTCTTCTCAGCCTTTACCCAAGAAATTATCTTATCGGTTGTGCAGTCTGTCACTTTTACTTCTACTCGGTCTTCATACTGATAATCGTTCTCTGTCAAATGCTTTTCCACTAATCCACAAATGCTGTCTTGTAATTCATGTTTGATGTCATCTCCCTTTCTGAATGTGTTGTTGCAGATGTCATACAAGGTGACATATCCGTTTCTTCTCAATTCCAATTCGCCAAACCAATGGCGAGTAGTATGATATACGATTCCGTCATATTCAGGATTTACCAACATTCCATACCTATCACGAAGGCCAATCTTTTCTGTATTTTTATCCTCAACATAGAAGATGCCATCGTATGTGTCCAAACTGTAATATGCAGTTCGTCCAACATTGAAATTGGTATATTGGTTATTGCCAATAGCCAAGCTTGGAAGCAACACCCCAAAATATAATGATGACAACAATGCTAATGCCAACATTCTCTTCTGCTTGTAAAAACTGCTGCACACATAAACGATACAAACAAGACAGACAGCAAGCATCCCCATACGCCATACTCCTGCATGAGTTTGAGCAAAGAAAAATATACCCAACGCTAATACCATCAACCATACTTTTTCACTCTTCAATCTGTAGTATCGACTCAAAACGATATAGCTAAAGGTTGGTGCCACAATACAGACAAATAGACATGACCTTGCAGCCATTACAGC
>CAVKBM010000231.1:0-4273 GCA_963654355.1 Bacteroidaceae bacterium
GAAATATGGCTTTAAACATGCTGAAATATTTAATGAAAGCGACGGAAGGTATTACAATTACAATGAAGAATCCACCATTCAAGACATTGAATTGGCAAAGAAAATCTTTGGAGCCGGAAACTTTGAGTTCAATTGACTGTCATGAAAAAAACGGCAACTTTAATCTTAGTTTTAACACAATGGGCAAATTTCTATTGCTGCGCCCAACATGGCCATGAATGGCCGTACTTGAACCTTGACAAGGCTTGGAATGAATACAGGTATCATGCCAGGTTTGCACCCGGAGGATTGAAATGGAGATTTTTCCGCGACACTGTATCAGTGAAAGAAATGAAAGCTGCATTTTGGAAAAACAAAGACGTGCCACGACACATATCTCCTTACATTGGTTTCGACACACTCGGTACATCAAAAGGAAAGGCCATCATACTAAAGTCACCCCTAAAAGATACACCATTAAAAAACGTGTTCACCAAACAAAAATTGAGGAATAAGTTGACTGGCGACATTGTGTATCTTGTCCAACCACATCAGTACATGGGCTTCATCGTATCACCCTACGCCTTTTATGAAGTTTACCAAGCCGGGAAGCTAATTGGCCAAGAAGGGAAATATCACGATGGCGGAGCTGATTTCTTCTGCTATGCGCAGCAAGCAACCACCACACTTCATGGCGAATGGAACGACAGCATTATGAGCGGCGCAAGGCTTTTGGGCACTATGATTGAACTTAGCGAGGGCATACAACAAGACAGAAAAGAACAGAAATTTACCGTTTTGCTGCACAGGAAACCTGAGCAAGAGCATCCCACAAAGGAAGAATACACCATTGAGCTGTTGGAACCCCAAAATCCAAATCAGCAGATTATTGAAGATTTTCTCGTGATGAAAGCATACATTGAGAAACTCCATTACAACGCTTTTAAAGCTTATTATACCAGCGACCTACGCCTCCTAATAGGGCGATATTACCGTGTAACTGTCAACAAGTACGGGTGGATGGTGGAAGACTATATAAATTAAAAAATGAAAAAGGCACTTCTTACATTGGCATGCTTGCCGTTAATGATTGCCCACGCTCAATGGATAGATGAAGGAGATGAGGTATGGGCAAGATTAAACTTTCCGAAAGCATGGACGAGCTACTTATATGACACAAAAGCAGACCTATCCATACTAAGACTAAATTACTTCCGAGACACGATATCGTTGGAGGAAATGAAAACAGCCTTTGAGGACTATAAAGACAGCGAGTTCAAAGTTTCACCCTATGCCGGCTACGACTCTATCAGCACCTATTATGGAAAATTGCTTGTTTTAATCTCCCCACTAAAAGGCACACCTATTAAAGATGTATGGATGATGCAACACGTCAATAAGAAAAAAGCAAAACTGCTCACTGGAGACATTGTATTTCTGCAATCCCCCATGCGCTACATGGGATACACCGTAAGTCCCAACCCCATTTTGGAAACGCGCAAAGCAGGATACCTAAAAGTGGACGAGGGTAACGCTTTCGCTCACTGCGCCGATTTCTTCAGTTACATGTCACCTTCGTTCCTTGCTCAGGATTGCGCATGGGGAAACCGGGTCAAAGGTGGGGCAAAATTACTGGGAACATTAATCGGCATGGACACCTACCCTGATTACGAACGAGAAGAACGCACTTTCTCTGTTCTCTTGTACGAGAAACCAAAATGTGAAACCAATAGCGACGAAATCTACAAGATTGAATTACTTTCACCAAAAGATCCTGACTGGCAAATCCAAACGGACTTCGGTAATATGCGACGTTTCGTGTCTACAATGCCGTACGGTACATTTCGTCCTTTATACACCACAGATTTTCGAATCTTGACAGGACGATATTACCGTGTAACTGTCAACAAATTCGGTTGGCTAATAGAAGACTACATGACTATAAAACACTAATAAAACCATGACCGTTTATTTTATCGACTATTATCGACCAGGCTATGTGAACGGCATCACGACATATATCGAAATTCTTACCCAGAGTTTCTCAAAAGTTCAACACATGACGTTGTATGTTGTCTATGTTGCTGCATTAGCAAAAAGCAAACGGATTCTATCCGAAAAGAAGAACGAAATAAATTACATTTATATTCCATTCGATCTTGCAGAAGAAGGGGTTTGCAACGCTAATGACGATGTGTTTGCAAGTTTCATGGCAAAGCAACAACACGACGAAGATGTTATATTACATTTAAATTGGATGAACCACGCTTCTTTCGCTCTGTTGCTCAAGAAAAAAATGAAAGTTCGCACAATATTGACAAAGCATTGCGTGGCATGGAGAGACCGCATAAGGGATAATTACGAACTATTCTACATAATTCATTCGTTCCTGCAAAAAAATAAAAAGGGCAATTTTCTTCTTTGGAGAATATTAAATCCCGAGTACACGGTTTTCCATGGTATTGACGGAATCATTACACTGACACACGACGCTAATTGCCTTTTAACACAATATTATGGCATAGACAAAAATTGCGTACGTATGATATACAATGCCGCACAAGTACTTTCAAAAGATAATAACAAAACAAAAGAACAACTACGAAATCAATATGGTTACCCGAATAATGTAAAGATAATTCTTTACGTAGGCAGAATAAGTGAACTGAAAGGTTTACAATACTTATCAGAACTACTTGTACACCTTAGTAATACGAATAGAAAACACCACTTAGTGATATGCGGAAATGGTGATTTGGAATGGTTGTTAGCAACCATCCCACCAAGACTAAAGACTTCCGTTACTATCATGGGATATACAGGAAAGAAAGTATTGGAAGATCTTTACAACTTATGCGACTTGGCAATCATGCCTTCTATTGTTGAACAATGCAGTTATGTCGCGCTTGAACTCATCAACGCACAAGTACCGCTTATCGTCAGTAGTATATCAGGCGTTACAGAACTGTTACCAGCTGAATATCGCAACGATTTTCCAATCGCCTTTGACTCAAACGGGTATCAAGCAGATATTTATAAATTAGAAACAACTGCAACACAACTTCTCAATGATGCTTCGAAGCGACTATTACGAGCTAAAAAATGCATGTCATATATACAAACTATAACATCTGTAAACAGAATGGTAAATGACACCTTAGAATTTTACAAGACTCCGTTGAAAGACCCAATTTATAATTGGGAAAATCGCCCATTGGTAAGCATCATTATCCCCTGCTATAATTCCGAGTATTTAAAAGAATGCCTCCACAGTATTCTCAACCAGTCTTACACAAATTTTGAAATCATTATAGTGGACGACGGTGTCAACAATTGTTGTGAGATTGCCGAACAAATGAATGACCATAGATTAAAAGTTATACAAAATCAGCACAATAGAGGCATTGTGTATAGCTTAAACAAAGGAATTTCTTCTGCAAAAGGAAAATACATAGTCAGAATCGACGCTGATGACCGAATGCTACCCGAGAGATTAACTAAACAAGTTGCGTATCTAGAAACACATCCAAACTGTGGTGTGGTGGGAGGCTGTCACCTTGTTATTAATGCCAATGGTTATCCTGTATGTTTGGTGGCTTATCCAGAAACTGATAATGAGATAAAACTTTCACGTTTTTTCATGAACCCAATTTCGCACCCTACAGTCACAATGCGTCATAGTTTATTTGAAATAAACAAATACGAAGAGAAGTATCCTTATTGCGAAGATTATGACCTTTGGATGCGACTAGCAAAGCAATGCGAGATGCATAATCTGCCAGATTGTGTTACAGAATACCGCATTCATAGAACCAGTTGTTCTGCAAGTAACACAAAGGAACAAAAAGAAAATTCACTTAAAATCGTTTTAAACGAATTACGGAATGAAAACATTGATATAAACAAGAATGAGCTCAAAATCGTTGCCGCATGCTGCTTTGGTGCGACGGAAACATTTTGGATCAAACATAAGTCAGAACTCAACAATTGGATAAACAAAGTTATGATATCAATTAAAAGTGACACAAACTCTGACCTTAAGATATTGTTATCCTATGTCATCAGACATGGTCTGTGAACATTACTTTTATAACAAAAACATTTTAAGTTAAGTAAGGTTACATATTTGAATTATATATCATTAGATTCAAGCCATCATAAAATTGACTTAAGCCCCAAAGATGTACCCTCTCACTACAAAACAAAAGCAATATGGAAAAAGAATTAAACCGCACTGACCTCGACAACCTTTGGAAGGAAGTTTCAGCCACATCAGATGAAGAGACAGAAAAGA
>CAVKBM010000232.1:0-4247 GCA_963654355.1 Bacteroidaceae bacterium
CTATAAAACTATGTATGAGCGCAAAGCCCAAATTCTGTCCGAACTCACTTGCCAACTGCTTGTACGAGACGAATACACCTACCTCCGTCAATAAGTAGATGAAAATATTAGCAGACAGGAACTTGTTCAAAAAGTTGTAGACATGGGCCGGTAGGCTCTTGACCATGAGAAAGAGGGAAACCGCCATCGCCACAATCAACGGATTGGCATATCCCAGAAATGGGAAGATGAGCTTTGCGATACTTCCTTTGTGCAAAAGCTGTGAGGCATAATACATGACCAGCAAACTCGTCAAGAGCAGAGCAAATGACACAAGAAAAGTCCCGCATGACTTGAACATTGACATTCGCCCCCCCAATTTTGACGTGCGCCAGTATCTGCCAAGCAAATAAACCATGGTCAGCCCTACGAGACTGCTGCCCTGGTTCGGATACAGCAAGGCTACGCCTATGAAAGAGAACAGACACAGCAGTAACAGAATTCTTGCCTTTTCCTTGGACTGCAACCTGTCAAACCCTTCATTCAGTATTGGCGAAAGCACATACAACATGATGAAATCGGTCATAAACCACCATTTGTTGGCCGTGATGGGAAGCAGACTTTCCATAAAATCCACAACATGGAAGGCCTCACCTTGATATACGTATTGATAGACCTTTGCCCCGACACTCACCATCACGCACCAGAGCAGCAAGGTTATCAGCTTTTTCATCTTGAATCTGATTCCATAATATCCTGAAATGAACACAAAGCAATAAGTTGCGGGCGCAAACAACGTCAGTCCAATAGCCATAAGGAAGAAGCGACCATGCACCTGATATCCGTCCGCCCCCAGCATCTTCAAGTCATATCCATGAACCAGAATATGCCAAAAGAAGATGAAACACATCAGGACAAAACGCAAAAGTTCAATGTTGGTGTTACGAGGTGTAGTCATTTACTATGATTTTCAATTTCCAACTAATCTGCCTGCCGCCTTGTTGCGGAACAAGAAGTCAGACAAAAATAAGAACACGACCAATATCCCAGAAAGCAACAGATAACGCACCTCACCTGACATCGCTGCAAACGGAGCGTAGAAGAAATAGCAGATAACCTTCATGAAAGGATAATGTACCAGATAATATACCATACTATTGCGCCCAATATATGACAACCATCCTATAGGTCTGTTCGCCACATACTTGAAGATATTATTGATAACGATGCAGCCACTCAACTCATATGCTACACCCAGAAAATAGTTGTCCCCACTAACATCATTGGCACGGAAATCTATAACGGCAGGAAAGAAGAACTTCGCGACAAATACCACTGTAGCCAAAGCAAAAAGGATCCGCGAAAACTGTTTTTCCCTCAACCATGCTCCCAAAGCATAAAAGGCAAGTCCATGAAAAATATTACCCACGTAAAAAGGCAAATGTAGCTGAAAATGATGAGAACCTACAGATAACGGATAATACCACTGCGCCTTCACTGACAGTTCATAAACCAACCATGCCACAAGGATGCCAATCCCTATCAAAATCTGGGGGGGCATTTTTCGTTTTGCCATAACAGCATAAGATACCCTCACCACGAAGAGCGAAAGCAAGAACCAACAAGCCATCGACGGGAACAAGGTCGACCAATTTACTAGCCACCAAAACTGATCTTTGAAGAAGCCAAATGTTAGAGGATTGCCATTCACAAAAAACTCCTGACATGCCAGTATCACCAATCCCACAAACGTGAAAGACACATAGGGGACCAACAATCTCCTGGCAGAGATGTACGCCACGGCCTTGACTGGGCGCAACTTGAACATCATACCTGCTTTAAAGAAAAACCATGCCATAAAGAAGGACAGGAGTTCCCCGACGAATGATATTGCCGAATTGGTGTAGTCACAAAAAACAATTTGATGGCAAAAGAATATCATGTTGATAATCAATAGCGCACTGATATTGTCAAGATATAATAGTCTTTGCTGTTTCATTTTTTTATTTATAGAAAAGGCTCGACCTGTATGGTAGAAATCACCGATAGCTTTGCCATAAAAATAAGCTGTTGCTGTTTCCGGCTCAGCCCATATAGTTGTTTCGGGAATTTGCAGATGCTGTTTTGTTTTGCTGCCCAACAGGAACTGCCTACTGCCCATCTTGAGGCAGTTTACTGCTGTAGTAGAGGCAACTTCCAAAAAAGTTCTAAGCGAAAGATTCTGTAGGGTGCGTAGACTTCCCGTTTTACTTTTAGACTACACAAAATACACCTAATATATTGTGAAACAAATGGTTTACTGGTGTGTAGTGTGCAAGCCCACACTACACCCACACTACACATCATTACACCCCAACATGAGCGGTAAGCGGCCCCGCGTTTATACCTTTTCGGATACTGCAAACGTGGTGAAGTGTGGTGTAATGTGGGTGAAGTGTGAACAACGACACTACACCCGTCTAACTTATTATGTTTTAACAACATACACCGTTTTAGTGTAGTGTGAAGTGTTTTTGGTCTTTTTCGTGCTATTTATTGACATTACATATAATATGAGTCTAAAAGCCCGCTTTTCGCAAGATGGCACGAGCCTCAGCAACCTTTGCAGAGAAATCGATTCTCTGATAACATATCTGCCTTCGTTACCCTTTTAGGAGTTTCGGGAAAAGTTTTTGCAACTTGGTGTACAAAGTGTCATAATGAATGCAACTATAACCATTGTCGAACAGACAAGAGCACAAGTAAACAAAGCGATTTCTTGTGCCATGTAGGCACTTGACTGACGGTACTTTTCTGGCTGCATTTTTCAGAGAAGACTTTATATATCTCACCTGTTCTTGAGTAAAGACAAAAGACGCAAGATGACTAACGCAGCACCTAAGATTTGCATAATATAAATCATATGCACCATCAACATGCTGAAATTTATTTTCTATCAGTTTACATAACTGGATAATATCATCACACAATTCTTCTGCAGCCTCATCTGTTCCTTTCTTACCTATCATAGAAGTCATGATGGAGCCTTCCCTGATGTTATAGCACAATGTTACGGTTGATACCATGCTTAACTTCTTGGCGTAAAGCCATGCTGAATAACTAAACCAATGATCTTCACATATACGATGTATAGCATGGATATCGTTCTTGCGCAAAAAATCCATACGATACAAATTATTCCATACAATGAGTCCCATATCAATGTTCTGCAACAACATCCAAGCGCCAACAGCCTCATGTTCATAAGTATCGTCTTTATATTGGAAATGTATTGACTGCCCCCCCGTATCTTCCCTTTGCGAGATAGAAGAGCCACACGTTATCTCAGCCTGCGTCTCCTCGGCCTTAGCGTACAAGACGGAGAGGGCGTTGGGGTACATCCTGTCATCGCTGTCCAGATAAAAGAGATACTTCCCTTTGGCATTGCGGATAATGGTGTTGCGGGCCTCTCCTAATCCCATGTTCCTGTCATGCTGGACTATCCTGACCTTGTTGCCTGACGGATGCTGCGCTACGACCTCCTTGACGATATCCATGCTTTTGTCAGTTCCTCTGTCATCGACGACAAGAATCTCATATGGATAAGGGAAGTCCTGGTCCAAAGCGGATAGCAGCGACTTGCGTACATATTTTTCTACATGATAGACAGGTATGCCTATCGTTACTTGAAGTTCATTCATAATCTATAAGTAATAAAAAGTAGGTAAAGGCAAACAACAAACTTTTCTGCCATATTTCACAGAGATGGTAATCCTTGTCCTTTCTTGTGGGCAAGGATATCCGTTTGATTTCATAAACTTGGCTTATGGTTAAACATTTCTATAGTCTCACCAAATTCAGCAAGAACTTTTCCTAAGTTAGGATTGTTATTTCTGATAATTATTGCTGCGACATTATCGATGCCATATTCGTCTAACAATGTAGAAGTAAGTAATCGCAAAAAAATAAGTTGGTAGAGTTTTTCTTATCAAGAATTAGAGAATTAGAGAATTTTTCCATTCCTGTTGGCTTTGAATTGGCAAGAATTTCAGGACGTGGCAGCTTGACGAGTCAAGCCTTTCCCGTAATTCTCATTCTTCAGAGGAAACTGGAAATTCTTAAATTCTCTAATTCTTGAAAAAAGAAAATGAGATAAAGATGTACCAAGTTGTTTTTTAATCATCACTAACCATCGTAAAACTAGCCCTCTCGCATTCGCTTTTCCATTTGTGCAATATACTCTGCCTTGCGCTCTCTGGAAGCCTTAAAACGTCGCATAAAATCTGCTT
>CAVKBM010000233.1:0-4226 GCA_963654355.1 Bacteroidaceae bacterium
GATTATGTGGAGGTATTTGGTGTACCACATGGCATAGGCTCTCTTAGTAAGAGCGATATGTCACATAGAGAAGCCTCGTACCGCTTTGAATATTCACGTCACAAATTACGTAGGGTGTCCTATGTAAATAGTTTAGGGAATTTAGTTGATCATCATGATTCTGAAGATAAAGACCGTATCGTTGACATGACGCTTACTTATACTGAAGGTTCGGGGAAAGTGGATACTGAAAAATTTAAGAATCGTAGTGGAAAAGTTCTCTATGTAAAAGATTATGACAGCAATTTCAAAACTTGTACGTTCAAACTTGATGATGAATTGGGTACAGAAATGGTTTTAAATGCCCAAGTTGAACTTTTTCAAAGTGCATTTGACAATTCTTTGGAAGGTAAAGGAAAAATTTCAAAATATATTTTGGAATACAACGAGGATGGTTATCTTACCAAAGTTGAGTACGCAGGTTTCGGTAACGCAAGAGTTCCTGACGGACAAGGTATATTCGGGAAGAGTTTTGTTCTTGACAAAGAAGGGCGTATCATCGAAGAGCACTACCTTGGGAAAGATGGTAAGCCTAAGGCTACCCAGTTTGGACTTGGAATCAAAAAGTTCACTTATGACGAAGAAGACAATATAGCGCAGCTAACATATCTTACTGTGGACGGCAAACCAAGCAGCGATGGAAATAACTGTCCAATAGTTAAGTTGACCTATGATGAATGGGGAAATAGAATCAGTGAGAAATATTATGACATGAAAGATAATCCCATGATTCGTAAAGACAACCCTTTTGCAGGAGTTGTCTATGATTATAATGAGGATGGATTTTGTGTGAAGCAGCGTTTCTTAGGAGTAGATGGAGGATTAACCTATGTACAAGGAATAAATGGATATGTAAATAGGTATGATGACAATGGCTATCTCAAAAGTCGCTCGTATGTAGATGTAAAAGGAAATGCAGCTTATTTCACGGAAGAAACGGATGATATTCTTAAACCATCCTATTCCAAAATGGAATTTGTCAATGATGAACATGGAAATCCTTTGGACGTGAAATTTTTGAATGCGACAGGAAAACTTTCAGAAAGTGTTGTTTACGCACATAAGACCTGTACTTATGATTCTTTAGGAAATCAGTTGACAGAGTATTATCTTGATAGCAATGGTAAGATTTATACTCCTGCACAATATGGTTATGCAGGAATAGAAATAACCTACAATCCACAAGGACGCATTAGTCGGGTTACATATATGGATGCAAATAAAAAACGTATGACATTACCGAATACCCATATCTGTTATTTGCAGAGAGAATATGATGCTCGTGGAAACAAGACAAAGGAAGCTTATTATGATGATAAAGACCAGCCAACAATGTCCAACGAAGGTATTGCAATGGCTTGTTATGAATATGATGAAAATGGCAATGAGATAACACGCTCTTTTTATAATACCCAAGGAAAACCATGTGTGTTGAATGGATTCTGTGCACGATGGGAATTTGTGTATGACGAACAAGGTAATTGTATTTCTTATAGATATAAAAACACAGATGGTAAGTTGATGTTGGTAAACGGTATCGCTGGTTATAACTGGTCATTTGACGCAAGAGGAAACAAGCAAAAAGTTTATCCAGTTGGACTTAATGGTAGCTTAGCTTTAGGCAAATATGATGAACGATTAAAATATGATGAACGTGACAATGTAATAGAACGTTCATATTTTAATGCAAGTGGGGCTGCTGCATTGTGCGAAGGTGGTTATCATAAGGTGTTGATGAAATATAATTCCAATAATCAATGCGTACAAGAGGAGTATTATGGTTCAAATAATTTGCTAACCAATGTAAAGAATGAAAATTATGCAGTCATAAAGAGAGAATTTGATGAACGAGGAAACAAAACATCGGAAATGTTTTTTACTCAAACAGGAACAAGAGGAAATGATCATGCAAAAGTTCACAAATATTACAATCAATATGACAGGGTTGTAAATAAAATTAAGCATCAATTATCATTTGGCAGTGATGGTAAACCTGTGGCAGCCAATGATATTGCTGCTGAAGGAAGAGTGGAATATGACAAACGAGGTTATATGACCAAATTGATTTGTTATGATGGATACGGAAAGAAAACGACAGGTTTACATGGTTGGTCAGAACAAAGATTGACTTATGACGAGGCTGGTCTCAAAACATCTGAATCTTTCTATTCTATATCGGGAAATCCAGCTATAGACAAAGAAATGAAATATCATAAATTGCTATATACTTACAACCCCATGCGTCTTCCAAGCAGTATGACTTATTTAGGAGCAAATGGCAAACCCATTATTGTAACAGGAGGCTATAGTACTATAAAATTCAAGTACAATTCTCAAAATCAATGTGTGGAAAGAAGTTATTATGGTACAAACGGTGCTCGTACAAATAATGCATCCGGATTCTGTCGTGAAGTTTATACATTTCGTGATGGCACAGAGTACAAGTGTGATCTGTATGATGTTTCAGGCAAAAAAGTTGCAACGGCTATTCGTACAAATGGTAAGTGGAATGTTCAAGGGATGGGACAAAACAACTTGTCTCAAGGAATTGATTGGAAATCATTCTGGCGACAAGGCGCAGCACAATGTCCGTTGAAGTTGGCAGATGGAGTCAGTGTTGAGAAAATAACAGTTGCTGGTAATGTCGTCATACTTGATTTGATTCTTACTAACTATAGTGCAGACCAAGTAACAGATGAAATGGTTGAGGCTTTAATTAAAGTGAAAGAAATGTTGAAAAAGACATCAAAAATGCCAAGTAACGCAACACTGAGAGTAAATGTCTATGACCAATATCGAGAAAAAATAACAACATTATAAAGATTATAATAACAATAAAAATAAAAAACAATGAAAACATTGAAATTGATTGTTGGCTTGCTGATTGCTTATTCTGCATCAGCATATGCCGGGGATTTGACTCCTGCGCAGGAAAAAGCACAGCGTAGTCTTTATGCCTATTTGCAGAAAGAGAAGTATGACCCTACTGTTGATACATCGGACAATAGTGTATGCTTCCGCCGTAATGGTGTGCTTTACTGGATTACTTTCGATGAGGATTCTCCTATTCTTTACACTTTTCATCGTAAAGCTTTCAAAGTTGGCGAGGATGAAACTTCTTATAAGCGTAAACCATCCATAATTGCTGCCAATGAGGTTAATCGCAAACACAAGAACCTAAAGTTGACTGTAGAAGAGAAGAAAGTAGATATTGCCATACAGGTTTATGCAGCAAAGACAGAAGATTTTACCGCAGTATTCTCAAAGTACTTTTCTCAGTTTGGCAATGTTGATGTTGATTTCAAAAAAGAATACCAAATAGCCAAGAATGCAGAGCAAGAAGCAAGAGACAAAGCGGAACAGGAAGCAAGAAAAAATCTACCACCAAGTGTTCTTCGTGGGTTGATTACCAATATGTCTTTCCGTTTGGTAGATGATAACGGCACAGAAAAAACTGCTTATGACAAGCCTTTGAGAAGTTTCAATGCAAAATACATTCAAGCTCGTTTAGAGTTTGCATCGTGGACTGAGCCTGAAACTGAGTTTAAACTCCAATTGAAGGTTACAAGACCTAATGGACAAGTTATCTATTTGCCAGGTAAAAAAGTTTCTGTGGAATCAAAGGTTACACTTAAAAAGACGAAGAAAGCTCAACTCGTGGAATTAGACCAATTCGGTTCTACGAAACAAGGTTTTTGGAAAGCGGGAGAATATAAAGTTGAAGTATTGGAATCTGGAGATGTGATTTATACCACCACCTACAACATTTTGTAATGTATGAGAAATATACGAACTTTTATATTTATATACCTTTTGGGAGCAACCATATTTTGTGGCTGTAAAGAAAAAAAGGCAACAGGTTTTGGGTACCTTGAACATCTTGTTGAGGAAATAAACACTCAAACAGATAAAACTTTTGATAATGGAACAATTTTAGAAAAATGTGAATACAAACAGGGTGACAGTGTCTTTGTGTTTCATGTTAAAGTTCCAGACCATCGTTTTAGCAATGTGGACGGTGATTCTTTGAAAAGTAGTATAGCGGCAGACCTTTCCTCTCAAAAGATGCACAAATTGACCAGCACATTAGCTAAAAACGCTATTGGGATCAAATACATCTTTGAACAGGATGAAAAAGAAATTACCATAGAGTTTACTCCATCGGAACTTCAAAAGCAAAAGTAGTT
>CAVKBM010000234.1:0-4216 GCA_963654355.1 Bacteroidaceae bacterium
ACTCAAAGAAGATGTGAACGCCTATATTGTAGGCGAAGCCATACGCAAGGCTCGATTGGCACAAAACCTCACACAAGAACAACTTGGTGAGCGTATCGGTGTGCAGCGTGCTCAGATTTCAAAGTTGGAGAAAGGTACAAGTGTTATCACATTGCCAACAATGAGCCGTGTGTTTCAAGCATTGGGTATAGCAACGGCTACCCTTGATTTGGGTATCGCAGGAAAAATTGCATTATGGTAATTTTCTGAATTTGAACTATAATAAATTTTCTAATATGACAGAATGGCAAAAGATGCAAGATGGTGATATCTACAATGATTTCGATCAGGATTTGTTTAACCGCAGAGTTGAGGCGAAACAACTGTTCCGCGCTTATAACCGCACGGAAGACAATGAGGTAGAAAAGCGTAAGGAAATTATGCAGAAACTCTTCAAGTCTGTCGGTAAAAATATATGGATAGAACCTGATTTCCGTTGTGAGTTCGGCAAGAATATCACGATTGGCAGTGATGTATATATCAATTTTGGCTGTGTTATACTCGACTGTGGTCAAGTAACGATTGGCAACAACACTCTTATTGGTCCGAATGTCGGTATCTATGATGCCAACCATGTACTCGATGCCGAGGAACGCATTGCTGGTGGCCTGAAACCTGGCAATGTACATATTGGCAACCGTGTTTGGATTGGTGGCAATACCATTTTACTACCAAATATTACCATAGGCGATGACACGGTGATTGGAGCTGGTAGCATCGTGACCCACGACATTCCTTCTGGAGTGGTGGCTGTGGGAAATCCTTGCCGTGTGTTGCGTAAGATTACAGAAAAGGATAAAGTCGGCTACAAAAGACAATAATAATTGTATGTTTACAAAAATGCGCCGCAAACGCCAGCAACTATCAGACGAAGAGGCTATAGAGCTTCTTCGCCATGCCACATCGGGTGTGTTGTCTGTACTCGACGAGAAGGGCTATCCTTACGGAGTGCCAATCAGCTACGTTTACGACAACAATAAATTGTATTTCCACTCGGCACTGAATGGCCATAAGATAGATGCCATACGCCATGCCGACAAGGCAACATTCACGATTATCTGCAAGGACGAGATACATCCAGAGACTTTCACCACTTACTTCCGCAGTGTGATTTGCTTCGGACGTGTGCGCTTGATAGAGGATGAAACCGAGAAATATCAAGCTTTATATCGTTTGGGCAAGCAATATAACCCTGATGACGAAGAAGTCTTGGAAGCAGAAATTAAGAAAGGCGGAAACCATGTGGCTGTGATAGAGCTTGCTATTGAGCATATCACAGGCAAGGAAGCCATAGAATTAGTAAAACAACGAAACGAGAAAAAAATAATGATACCTTGTCCAAAGAAGAAAAGAAAGCGAGACTGACGGCAGAGAGTGTATCGTGAGGACTCTCTGTCATTTTCTTCGTGGGCTTACAATGCTGCGATGCTATAGAATGGGGACAGTTGTATCTTGAGCAGATAGTGAGGGCAGAGAATAATCATGTGCAATCTTGGTAGAATTGTATAAGGGCGATGCTATTGCATTGATACCCAATGCTTGTTGTTTGGTCTTTTCTTGAAATGTTCCCAAAATGAGAATACAAACATAAAACTTACAGGTAAATTTCTAACAAAAGACAGATTTTTGTTCGCAAATACCTTTTTTGCGTTGGTTTTGCGTTAAATTACCCAAGTTTATTCTTTAATAATAGGACTTTTTGTTACTTTTGCAAGGCAATGTACAATGTTTCGATTCAAATTCACTCATGGGATTGCATATAACTGATTGTCAAACTTAAAAGTAATAAAAAAGAAACAGATAGATATACACAAGAATGAAACGCTAACGGTCGTGTAATTCCAAGAATTGCCGTCCTTGTTATAATAGACTTATATTGAGGTGTATGCCTTATAATACCAAACAAGCGTTTCCGTTCTTAACTTTTGGATATTGAGCTTTTAGCTCTTGTTCTCTTTCGTTTGAATACCGCCAATATTCGCATATCGAGGACAAGCAGACTGAGAGTTCACGCTCATAGGCGTGAACTGTTCTGTCGCTTGTTGATATGCAGGTCACTTGGCGGTAACCCAAACGGAAAACAAGCAACGAACGGTTACACGCCTTTTGAGATTTTATGATGACTCTCTATTAATAACATCGTCTTTTATCTCAAGCAAACAATACTATAATAAACTATAATAAAGGGAAAATTATGAATATAAAACGTATTTGCAGCATAGCAGTTCTGTTTATAGTAGCTTATACATTACAAGCAGCTTCTTTTTCTGCTAAAATAGACGGAATTATGTACATTCTAAATTCTGGCTATGCAAAAGTAGGTGTACAAGATGAAAAATTAAGTGGTGATATTGTTATTCCTGAAAAAGTAATATATAACAATACAACGTACATAGTAAACAGCTTAGTAGAACCAACTCAAACTCATTCTTATGGTGGTCATACTTCAATATCCGCAGACAATGCTGCGTTTCAAGATTGTGCAATAACATCAATAACCCTACCAAACACAATTACTTCCATTAGTAGTTGTGCTTTTATCAGCTGCAAGAACTTGAAGAAAGTTGTTTTGCCAAGTACATTGAAAGATATTGGTTGGGGCAGTTTCGCTTACTGCTCATCACTTTCTGACATCCAACTGCCAGAAGGACTAACAACCATATCAGCATGGGCATTCGGGGGTTGCAGCAACTTGAAAAAGATAGAGTTGCCAAATGGCATAACATCTTTACCAGAGGCTGTGTTTAAGAACTGCGGATTCGAGGAATTTTCGATACCTGCAAACATAACAAGAATTTCCTCTCAAAGTCTCAGTATGTCTTCGCTAAAAAGTGTAAGAGCGTTTATACGAGATATTACAAGAGTGAACTATGAAGAGAGTTGCTTTGCTAATGTTGAACAAATGAGTTTGTATATTCCCATAGGCACAAAGTTCATCTATGAGGAATATTATCCTTGGAGAGGCTTTGGGAATATTGAGGAATTTGATGATGGACATAGCGGAGAAATTGTAACACCAAAAGAGATAATAAAGAAGATAGATGGAATACGCTATGCATTATATGAAGACGGAACAGCCACAATAATACAGCAAGACAAAGACGAATTGACAGGGGATATTGTTATTCCAGAGGAACTGGCTGTTGGCGGAAATGAATATAAAGTAACAAGTATAGCTTATCCTAAAAGCACTGCTTCTTATGGTGGACTTTCTTCTATATCAGCAGAAGGCGCAGCATTCCAAGGTTGTGCAATAACATCAATAGCCCTACCAAACACAATCACTTCCATTAGTAGTTGTGCTTTTATCAGCTGCAAGAACTTGAAGAAAGTTGTTTTGCCAAGTACATTGAAAGATATTGGTTGGGGCAGTTTCGCTTACTGCTCATCACTTTCTGACATCCAACTGCCAGAAAGACTAACAACCATATCAGCATGGGCATTCGGGGGCTGCAGCAACTTGAAAAAGATAGAGTTGCCAAATGGCATAACATCTTTGCCAGATGCAGTGTTCTATGGTTGCCAACTTGAAAGTATAATATTACCCAAAAGTTTAATCAGACTTGCAGATAAATGCTTGGATATGCAGTCTCTTAAAAAAGTAACAGTTTTAAGTGCTGCAGAGAACATCGTCTGTTCTACTTATGCATTTGGCAACTATTCTAATATTCAAAATGCCGTATTATATGTGGAATATGGAAAGCGTTCGGGTTTCGCACATACATACCCTTGGATGATGTTTGCTTCCATAGAGGAATTTGATACAAATACAGGTATTTCAGTTCCATATTTTAATGGGCAAAAAGAAATTAAAATTTTTGATATAAATGGTATTAAGAGACAGAATACGCATATACCTGGTATATATATTGTAGGTGGAAAAAAAGTCTTCGTAACGGAATAACGAATAATTTATATATACAGAAATAGGTATGGGGAGATTAAGTATCTTTCCATACCTATTCTTTTTCACTTTTTCGGATATTCAATATGTGACCTTGAAATTCTATACTCATTCAGAACTTCCTGTAAACAAACATTGTCCCTTGCCAAGAAAAGTGTCAATCCGAAAGACAAAGCCCAAGAGCACAGCATGAGTATAAGGGCAAACTGTCTGACATGACGAGAATACCAAATGCGCCTTATCCAGTACCAAGGAATAGTGCATGATAAAAAC
>CAVKBM010000235.1:0-4203 GCA_963654355.1 Bacteroidaceae bacterium
GGTTTTCCACAAACAACACTATGCAAATGAAAGGTTAGGCTTTCGTTTGAAAGTGTGGGGCTTTTATTTGAGGGTGCAACCACCAATCATTTTCTTAGTGTTGTTTGTGCAGAAAATACCGTAGATATGAGGAAAATGAACTGTTAGTTTCCTTACAGAGTTAACTCAAAGTTTTTCACAAACAACACTATGCAAATGAAAGGTGGGGCTATTATTTGAAAGTGCAGAGCTTTCGTTTGAGGGTGAGCTAACGTTTAAAAGTGTAGGGAGACAGAGAACTTATATATCGTGAAATTTGTTGCTTGTGAATAAGTGATAAGTAAACTAAAGTATCCACGGGCTTGGGGAGAGATAGGAACACAATGATTTTGAACATTGCTGAGAGGGAGCAAGGTGTCCATTCTGACAAAATAGGCAGTACTTCACACTAATCTAGTTCAAACCGTTTTATTGAATCAATAATCTCAGTATCCTCTCTTTTAGGAGAAAAAAGCCTTTAAAGCAATCAATATATTCATCAATGAATACTTCTCCGCAATATGCAAGTTGTATTGTGCTAGTTTTTGTTCTTGCATGTGATTGCAAATAGATACGTCCTGGATAGTTTTTTAGATTTTCAGAGTGTTCATCCTTTGATATCCAAGAACTGATTTTGAAGTCGCCAAATTTTCTAAGCAATCTATGATCAATGGAGTGATGAACTTGATTTGTAAAAATAATATGTAAGCCTAAACACGAGACGTCGATACTATTTCCCCATTCATTAAGCTTGTCCAATGCAGTAGTATGGCATTGCGATAGCCAATTAAGATCATCAATAATCAGGATTAAGTGTGGCATTGGTTCTTTGCTCGTATCTGCTTTTCTTCTTTTCTTTAGGTACTGATACACATTGGATACAGAATTATCCCTAAGAATACGGAGTCTTCTCTGCAGTTCAACATCAATTGTTTGAATAATATCTTCGATCTCTGTTTGTTCAAAATGAGCGCATTTCCCAAGATGCGGTAATCCGTTAAACTTTTGAGGAAGAAAATTATCAATGATATGTAAACGGATCTCCTCTGATGAAAAAAACAAGCAAAGCGATAAACATAATGTCGATAAGAATTCACTTTTTCCAGTTCCAGGCAAACCTGTAATAACGCCATTGGGGCCATCTCCCTTTTGATGTAAATCCAGGTAGACGACATCTTGATTCATATTTTTTCCTATAGGTACTGACAAAGAAATCGTTACATCATTCTGTTTTCTTATTCTTTCAACTGACAATTGCGAAATATCAGATATGCCTAATAATTGGTAGTAGGACAACAAATTGGGAAAGTGAACATCAGACCCAGCCATTTTTCCAACTAATGAATAAGAAAGCGCACTCGGATAATTAGTTACCAAATCTTGAAATGTACTATTATCCTCGTCATAAATTCCATTTGAACGGATTGAGTTTCGTGTGTCATTACTCTGCTTTGTACTCATTTCAATTTTAATGTGCGCTAATAATTTTGAGTATGATGTTTCTAGGTCATGAAAAGCCTCTATTCTTTGGATATTTGAAAGCATAAAATTAAATGAAGTGGTTAATGCAACATTATCAATTTGAAATGGTACAATAGGTTTATTAAATGAAATAGCTCTATCTAACTCTTTAGGCACCCAATTTGAATTCTGAGAATGCTCGGATAGAATTAACAAGAACAGCTCACAGGCTTCAATTGCTTGCGGAATTGCGTTAGAATAGTCATCTCCCATAGAGATGGATTCGGGAGCCATCCAGCATTCGATACCATTTTGCTGTAACATCATTTTTACTGCGTAAGCAGAATCAAAATCTTTACTGCTATAACTGATAAATACCATTTACATCACCCATTTTCGTTCAATAAAGGAAGAATTATTCAATTACCGTTTGCAGTACACATTTCTATAATTTCTTTCATCAGTGAATTGAATATACCTTCAGCCTTTTTAGCATATTGTTGTGCAGCATCCGAGCTTCTGCTCTCTCCAGGTGGGAAAGATATGAATTCCCCATAATTCTCAATGAATAAGTTATACTGGTCAACGATACTCTTTGCTATCAATGCATTATTTCTATCGGAAAACTGATTGTATTCGTAAAAAGCAAAGACCTTCTGAGCACTATTCTGCATTACTCCTGATATTTTATTGATCTCTTCGATATTACCATCACGAACTGCATCTCTATATGCAACCATACTAAAATACAATTTCTTAAGGACATCTGTTAAACGCAGAAAACTAATTGACTTGTCTATCTGAGAAGAAACTATATGTGTGCGTTCGTTGCTTTTACGCCGATTATGCGGATCTAATTCTATTTTTATGTGTGCTAATAACTTTGCGTAAGATGTTTCCAAATCATAAAACGCTTCGATTCTTTGTATGTTTGAAAGCATAAAATTGAATGATGTTGTAAGAGCTTCGCTATCGATTTGAAAAGGAATAATAGGCTTGTTGTGTGAAATAGCACTGTCCAGTTCTTTCGGAACCCATTTTGAGCCCTGCGAGTTTGCAGACAGGATGAGCAAAAACAGATCGCACACTTCTATTGCTTTGGGAATGGCATTGGAATAGTCCTCACCCATTGCGATTGATTCGGGAGCCATCCAACAATCGATTCCGTTGTTCTGAAGCATCATACGGACTGCATTTGCTGCATCTGTATCTTTACTGCTATAACTGATAAATACCATCTTCTATCTCCTTATCGTACAATTATACAATTGTGCTATATAAATGCCATCCTGAAATTGAAAATCCACATCACTCTTTATTTTCAATTATTTCTTGTCTGCGCAATTAAAGACTATATGCTGTTTTCTGCTTTTTATTGTAGCAATCGAACATTAAGACATCAAGTCATGAATAAACTCGAACACAGAAAAGTCTTTATATTTTCGTTCAAACTGCCATCCATACTTTGTACTCAGTTTTACTTTTATAATGTCTTCCGAAATTGATAAGTATAAGTAAAAGTCCTCAGATAACTCTATTTTAGCCCCCTCAGCATTATCGTAAGACAAAATGGTATATTGATCTTGCAACTTTTGGATGCAATGTTTTCCTTTTTCTAATATGGATTCACCTTCTTTAATAGGAATCGAAAATCCGAAGCAAATCGAACTAATACATAACACCTCAATTCGATCATTTAGCAAACGATTCACTTTTTCCATATCAGGGTTAAACACCACTGTTTCAACAGTAATGTTTTCGCAGATACTTCCATTTGTACTCCCGGATTTTTTAAGGATTTTCTCTTCATATAAACCATTTGCAAATTTCGGCGTATCCGAAGAAAAATCAAAGTCATCGATTGAAACGAAATTCATCAATATTCCATATGCTTTTTTTCTCAGTTCCTGCAAAATGTGTTCTCTATCGGCTTCAAGATCCGATGCAGTCATAGATCCATTAAATGGGCCTAGTTCAACAGATGTTTTTTCCGAAATAGAAAACGAGATACTTGATACCGTAATATCATTGATAGGTTGTTCTTTTGCTTTGAATTTCATGGCGAATTCAGATACGGCCTCCTGCATTGAGAACCTTATATCCAAGTAATCAATATTCGATAAAGAAACTGGTATCTCAACATCTTCAAGAAGAACAGGTATAATAGCAAGTCGATTCCTTTCAATTCTTTCTCGAAGTGCAAAATCAATTTCAGCGTTAACCCATGGAGACTTAATCGAACTTTCGGACAAAAAAACAAGGTATGCATCCGATTCATGGATACCATTTAATATTTTGGTTGTATAGTTATCTCCGCTTGAGATGTTTTTCTCATCCATCCATAAATCATAGCCGTGAAGCGAAAGAAGAAGTGCGAATCTTTTAACTTTTGTAACATCATCATGGCTATATGATATAAACAATTTCTTCATTAGACACCTCCATAAATCCTATTGTATGATTGTATTATCATCCACGGGAACAACTTCAAAATCTTTAGCGACCTCTTCGGTGGCATTTCCGACCTTATCAAAAAACTCTACAATGTCTGTAAAGGAAGGAATAGTCACCTTAAAGGTATGTGGCTTGTCCGGCTCGATCACGACCATTTTAAAGCCGAACACGATGAAGAGAATAATAACCACCTTAATTATCAGCTTCTTCATAACTATACCTCCTAAGTCAGAAAGTCTCAAATCTTATGACTGTAGTATAGCATAGTTA
>CAVKBM010000236.1:0-4172 GCA_963654355.1 Bacteroidaceae bacterium
CGGCGGAAGTGTGCGAGCCATGTCAGCAATATGCGCCCAGATAGCCTTGGAGAATGTCACTTGTTGCCATTACGCCCTACGAGTACTCAGCAGAATGGTTAACTCCTTGGAAGACGAGGATGAGAAATGGGACATTATTAGTAAGGTGTATGCCAAGCTCTGCCGTCAACCCAACTCCACCTACAACCAGCTTTGGCTCCAAAACATCACCTGCCAGCAAGACAAGAAGAACGGCACATCGCCATACGCCATGCGACTGTGCCGTGTGGTGGCGGGAGACAAGGATGTGGAGCTGTGGAACAATGGGTGGCTAAGACCGTCCTTAGTGGAAGGAATAAAATCTTTGTCTGTCGTCGATACGGAGATACTGAAGAAGGTAACGCCGGTGATTATGTTTAGGGAAGTGCGTGCATATATAGAATCCACTGAGGAGGAAGGAATTTGAAAAAATTAATATAAAGTAGATTCATAAAGGTCTTATTGATTTCGAATTATGGCAGAAAATAGTATAACTATAGAAAAAATACTAGAGCTGAGAGGGGGAACTTTAGGGGAATTACGTCTATACGCCAAGTCCAAAGGTGTTGATTTGCCAGACAATCTCAAGTATATCCTAACTCCAACTGAGTTGAAGGCGATTGATCCTACACTAGCTTTCAAGTTAAAGTATTCTTGTGCATTATCGACAAAACACGCAAATCATCAGGAACCAAATGATGGCAAGGAAACTATTCTCGAAACTGAAGTAAAGCAGAGGAATACTCCTTCTGAGACAAATTCTATAAAAATAATAGGTAACATAGACTTGGAGGACTTACTGCGGGATGAGGCTTTAGCTTCTGCAACAGCCCCCATAAATGATAAAACTGTTATAAAAAACAAAAAACAAACTAAGAGATTAATTGGAGTTGTAAAATTCTTTGACTCACATAAGGATTTTGGATTTATCATAACCAATGGAAATGGTGTAGGATGTAAAAATGAAGATAGAAAATTCTTGTATAGTTTTTATATATGTTCTGCCGAATGGAAATCTTCATCTTATCCCGGAACTGGGGAATGGGTCATTTTTACGCCATTGAAAATCAGGGGAAAATGGAATGCCATAAATGTGGAAAGACTGATTTGCAATAAGGATTCCTTGGCTACTGCTATGAAATACCGTGGCAAGTTTTCCAAAATCGAAGGAACTGACAGTCATTCATTAAACACCTATAACTACAATGTTCTTTGCCATATTATAAATGAAATGGCTAAAAAAACGATAAATGTTTTTTGTCAACAAGTAACGTATGACTTTAATGTTTTCCCAGAAATCATATCTGTATTTTGTAATTATATATCAAAAGTTCCTTCAGATCAACAACAAAGTACAATTGCTCAATTCTTTATTGATGCAGAGTTGAGAAATCTATTGTCTTTTATATTTCTGCAAACAAAATATAATATCGAAGACAGCAACCACGAAAGATTATATCTTACCCTAAAGGAAGAACTGATAAATAGTATTTTCAAAGAAGGAACTATTGACTCTTTGAATTCTCTTCCCGTCAATTTTGACTTGTCTTTATGTCATGACAAAGTTGTTCAAATTTTGCTTAAGGAATCTCTTATTGCAAGAGACGAGACAGAGTCTTGGCTTACTAAGCATAAGACTGTTGTAGAGAGTCTTTTATTAAATAATGATGACGTATCAACACTTCCCTGTCGGGTTTTAATGTCGAAGATTACGAAGAATAATGATTGGGTTTCAAATGTTTGTGTTGACTGGGAATGTATATGTAAATATATAAAAGAAACGCCAATTTTTAATAAAATAGAATTTATAGAAATATATTTTTCCGACAAAGATGAAAGTTTTGTGTTGGGTCATAATCTCTATGATATTCTAATTACCGAAGAACTAGAACAATTAGCAGAACATATTATTAATGATAATCTTAGAGCATTGTATACTCTGCTGCTGTTCTTGATGAACCAAGAAATAGGGAATAGTATAGCTCTAATACATAATTATATAGTACATGGGTATGACATAAAGAATATTTCTAACACTTTGTGCAAATCGCTTAGCTCTATATTCGTTGAGCATAGTTCAGAGGTTCGTGACATTTTGAATATCATTCAGGAAAGCCCCACTTCGCTAGCAGAGGTTTTTCCTCCACATGTAGTCATAAGTGACGAAATGTATTTAGAGCTATTTGTTCGTACACATAGAAGGGAGTATTTGGACAGTATGGATGATTTTGAGTCTTCAAATACTTGGATAGCAAACCAGCCTCCTAAGTTTGTAGCTTCCTTTTTGAAATTGTACTGTTCATTAGCGAAAAATAATATAGATGAAGACGCATTCATTCGTTCTATCGGAAAAGAGTCGATAGCATATGCGTTAAAGACATTAAAAGACGAAGAACAGTTTCAAATTCTTAGTTCTTTTCAAAAAGATTTTGCCATTGCTATTGTAACAAAATATTTTGTTGACTCTAAACTGTTCGAACTTTACATTGGTGAGCAATGGACTCTTGAAAAGAGTTGCCTTCCGTATATAGTGTTTGATTTGGAATCCGATGGTGATGACATAAAAGAATTTGCTTTCTTTTCAGAAGACAATATGCGTTTTTATGTTGGTGAAGATCAGCTTAATTCCCTTATACGAAAACTTAAAAAACATCAGATTATCGTTGGGCACAATATTAAGCAATGGGACTTGCCAATATTATATAAGAAAGGATTAGAATTGTCAATGTCGATATTTATATGGGACACGTTGGAAATGGAGATTGTACTTAATCCTTGTAGGTACGCTTATTCCTTGCATACGCAGCATAACGCAGAAGATGATACAGCTCTTACCAATCAATTGTTTTGGAATCAACTTTATAGGCTTTCGACAGATGAACAACTAGTGGAAAAGCTGAAGGATATTTTGCCTTCTAACATAAGACAAATTCTTGGAATACTGCAAACAGAATATTATTCCAAATATTTCAAACAAACTGCAAATCTTGACCAACAATTCTTCCAGGAACTGCGTCCTCTGTCAAAAAAGACATTAGACGAATTGTCGGAAATCGCCCATATACCATCTGGTGAAGACGCATTGGTGATTGCACCACGAAATATCTGGGCACGTTTGGCCCAATATATCCCATTGTCATTCCCCACAGAAATAGTCCCATCTTTAAGCATAGACATCAACAAACTAAATAACCTCCCGATAGGCGATAATCTCCAACGTGTAATTCTGGAGAGATTCTGTACAGTTTCAAAGACCCCTCTCATATGTAATCTTGCTCAATACCTTAGAATTGAAGGAGATGAAAAGAAAATTACATTTACAGATCATTTCTTAGAAGCATATACAACGATTTTCGCCAGTCATATAGACTGTATTGATGTGGAGGGGTTCGAGTGCAAAGATGTTCTTGACAAGGATTATAAACACATCTTTACAATTGGGACAGAATTGGATGATAGAGTTCATAAGTGCCGGGCGTGCTCCAACAAGTCTTTTGCTGATTTGTTGGCATGCGGCAGCAAGTTGCCATTTACGATGGCTTCTACAAACTATGCACCAGTCAAAGGAGACGAAATCAAGAAATTGGGTATAATGATGCCCGAGCTGTCTGCAAATGTATGGGCGGAACGAGAAAAGGACGGTCAATTCTCTTTTTGGCTAAACTATCAATACCAAACGTACAGGAAGAATTTCCTGAACCACTTTAGCGTTAAACCGAAAAATAAAGAATGGAGTTTTGTAGAATCAGACAAAAATAAGATCAACCTAACACAGGTTTGTAGGGTTAAAGGTGCAGATATGGTCATGCGTGTTAGTAATTCTACCACTCAACGCAGCAAATACTGGCTGTTTCAGTTTGCTTTAATAGGAAAAATACATTCTGTTCACCAAGACAAACCGATAGTTTATATTGTCAATGACAATAATGAACTTGAAAACCTTATTGCGTACGCAACTTCGTTAGGATACTATGTACCCACCAATGGGTCGGGGTTTAGAAAACTCGAATATATTGGAAAACATGATCATGGTATGGTTATTATCACGAAAAAGGAGTTTTCTGATGGTGTCGGAGCTTATAGGACGGATAGGGCATATTGTTATATTTGGGACAATATGGATATAGATAGGTATAAGTTAATGTGGAACCGAC
>CAVKBM010000237.1:0-4142 GCA_963654355.1 Bacteroidaceae bacterium
GACGAATAAGGTAACTATATCTTCGATTGGGCATCAGTTGCAATATAGTTTCCATATCCCCATTGTTCAGAGAAGCCCCATCTATTGCTATAGACTCAGATAGTTCTTCATTTCTTACACCTATATTTTCATTTTCATTAAATGGCTCAATTACATTATTAACCTTTCGTTTATATCGCTTATAGCAATAAAAAAGACAAACAGTCTTCAACCAAGTAAACAAAGTGCTTTGAAACTTAAATTGTTCCAACTTACAAATGCCTGTTTCTTTATTGGGGAGCAATAAGTGAATATAAATTTCATTGATAAACTCTATACAAGAAGAACAATCCGTATGGTAGTTATCGTAAATGGACTTAAACAAAGGGTAACATTTCCGATAAAAGAAATCTCGGGTCACGTTCTCGTCACGTTGCAATAATGCTTGCACTATATCGAAATCTTTATTTGCCATTCACTTTTATTTTTTTGTTGGAGTGTTACTATGATATATTTAGGATTATAGCATTATATGGCTTTTACAAATTCAGGAAAAGGAATTTTCTTCTCAATTTGCTTTTCAACATCTTTCATGCTGAAAGACATTTCCGTTAAGTTATCTTCAATGGTAAAAATGATTATGTTCGGAATATAACCAAAATAAGATTCAAGCGACAATAAACTTTTGTAATTGTCTATTCTTATTTCTATATGAGAATTGTTACCATAGATTGTTTCACTTGTTTTAAAGGGCCGAGTATTATTTTCAGCTATCGTTATACAATCGCGTATTCTATTTTCTTCCCAAACATATACACTTATTGTAAAAGGAAATATTGGTAACAGAAGCAGATTATATGACTTGTTTATAGCTTTGAAAAGATTTGTGGCACCTCTCACCATAAGAGAATATGTATCAGAGTTTTTTAAGTCAATGACTTTGACCTGCCCGAAATCGTTTTCACGCACATTGTGTGTCAATCCACCAGTTTCAATAATATCAATGATATTTCCGCCAGTATTGAATAAACAATAACTATCTTTTCCTTCAATTTGTATTATTGCTTCTTGTGAAGCATCAAAACAAAAAGCCCAAAGTTCAGTTTCGCGAACTATTCGACAATTTTTGAAAGGTATCAGACCATCAGACTGCATTTTTCGTATATGCAGATAGTCCTCTAACTTTTTATAGGTGATGATGTTGTATCCCAAACTGAAATTTCCATTTCCTCTTATGTAGGTTTCTACATCTTGTGCATATCCTTGAGATTGGTCGTATTCAATTAACCAAGCGGTATAGGTATCACCATGATACCATAAGTCAATTTTATCAGTTGATTTATACAGAGGTATTTTATCTACACAATTAAATACTTCAGAAGGATAAATAAACCATTTACCTTCGTGAAATACATGGATTTCATAATCTCTTATTTCAAGATCTTCTGGATAATCTATATCCTTCCAAAATGTAAATATGGACATACCATCTTTGGTAGATTTATACATAGTCAGCTACTTTTGTTTTCCCTTTTTCCCAAATATGGACTTAATCGAGAATTTACTTTTTTGGTAAATTACCAGTTCTGCGGTTTTGTCATAACAAGTAACTGATAATTTTCCAGTACGTTCACTTGATGTATTATTAGCAGAAGAAGTCAGAATGAGAGTATTTCCATTTTTTGCAACATTAACCCAATCGGGGCAAGTGTATTCCCAATTGTCATAATTACAATTCACGACAACCTCATGTTTGTCATTAACCTTACCAGCCGCCTTGAATTCTATATAAGAGATTGACAAATACAGATTGACCGGCTCTCTTTCTTCTTTCGGAGCTATGGCAACGCTATCTTCCTTTACAATAGTTACCTTTTGCTTACGAACTTTCTGCTTGCGTACAGTCTGTTTTTGATTCAATGTTTTTATATTACTCTTACATATTGCTATCTGATTGTCACACATATTTTTCTTTGCTGAAGAATCATAAGCTTTTTGTGCGGCAAGGAACTTACTGATAGCAAGATTTTGGGATTTTACAGTTTGCACCATTTGAAGTTTTTGTCCTTGTGCAAACAATCGGTCACCTACAGATTGTGCATATCCTCCCATAGTGCATAGGAATAAAGCAACAATCATACATAATTTTAAAACTATTCTCATATTTGATAACACTTTACTTGAACAACTTATTTATCTTATTAGCTCTTTGACGAAATTCCATAGCAATATCACTCATTCCTTCTTCTTCAAAACTCTTGGCCTTAGCCTCGAACTCATTTTTTGCAGACAGTAAGGATACTTTGGCTTTTTCACGACCATTATTGAAGTTTTTTGTTTGGATTTTTCTACCTTTTGCCTTTGATGCAGTTTTTATAGCTTCCGAATATCTCGTATAAGCATCTATCAAAGCCGTTTCATAACCTTCATCATGCTTCTCACCAATCTGATATTGTTCATTAGCCTGATTATATAATTCATTTGCTTTGACTTGCAAGGAATCATTGATGACCTCTTGTTTTTGTTGTTGCTGTTCAACAAGAATTTGCTCTTTATGTTGCTGATGCAGGAAAAAAGCCATTATTGTTACGATGACTGCTAAAATCGCACCAACAATATATAGCTTGGAAGAAAGTTTCATTTCCTTCTTTTTCCCATCTATGTTTTCTATAGCTACACGCATTTGGGCTGCTGTCTGGTAACGAACATTCTGATTCTTATCAGTAGCTATCTCGATGATTTTCCTTAGCTTTTTATCCTTTACAGTTGACAAAGGCATTTTCTTGTGAAGTTGTTTATCCAATACTTGATGCGAAGGACCTTCAAAAGGAACATGCCCTACAATACACTGATATAATAGTATGCCAATAGCATATATATCAGTAGTTTGGTTTTGGCTTCGCAAGTCTCCAAGTACTAATTCTGGAGCTGCATACTCAGCCTTTCCCATAAAAACACCAGTGGTAGTCAGCCCTCTGTCATGTGTAGTTAATTTATTGACCTGTTTCGATATGCCAAAATCAATCAACTTGATGTGTCCGTCTTCGGTTAGCATAATGTTTGATGGGTCTATATCTCTGTGAATATAACCTGCATCATGCAAAGCCATCAAGCCTGAAAGAACATTAAGTCCGATGATTTTTGCAAAATGTACAGAATCCGTTTGATAATCTTTCAGCATTTTTTTTGCGAAAGGTATCTCAGTACCATGCACATCCGTACATTTGCCTTCTAACAAATCAGAAAGGCTAACACCTGTAAGTAACTCACTTACAACATGATAATGCTTATGCAACTTGTTTCCATGATAGCTTTCTGTTTCAATGAATCCTATCATTTCTACAAGATTGTCATTTCGCAGTTGGATTGAAGCCTCTCGACGCGCTCTTTCTATGGCATGAGCAGGTAGGTCTTCATAAAGAAATTTTATTGCTACAGGACGAGTGACATTTGTGTCTGTATTTACGCAAATGCCCTTCATTACTTTACCCATGCCACCTTCTCCGATAGCTGGAGTTGAGGCATCAACCTCAAAATAAATATGCTTTTGTTTTTCTGTTTCTCCCTGTAATCTAACTATAGACATAGTTCAAACTTTATTCAATTTCGATTATTAATAAACAGGTAATCCGTATTCGTTTTCCTCATCACTGTCTGTGAGTAAAAGAACCAGTAGCCAAATACCACCTATCAATGGTACAAAGGCTATGAAATACCACCATCCGCTATGATTTGTATCATGCAAACGCCTTACAAAAACAGAAAGCATTGGCAAGAATAACATGAGCGAACTTAAAAAGGCTCCTATATATCCTGCAATCATCATGCCTACTGCATCACCACATAGATAGCCAATGATGCCAAATACTAGCATAGTAACAATTTCAGTTAGCACATAAAAAGTCCAGAACCACCAATATTCAGAGCGTGGAGCACGCCCTCTGAATGTGGCATACTTGTCCAAACAAGATTTTATAGAATCAATAAATGTCATATCTTCAAATGTTGAAAACTTTCACCCTTGCTGTTTCACTTGGGTGAAAGTTTGATGTAAATATAGGTAACTACTTTTGCTTTTGAAGTTCCGATGGAGTAAACTCTATGGTAATTTCGGGTCACCTGCAAAAGTGTGTGGACTGATATACTAAACAGACCATTTTTTC
>CAVKBM010000238.1:0-4140 GCA_963654355.1 Bacteroidaceae bacterium
AGTTGAATAAATGGCTGCGCGCTTGGATCTTTCGCCAATGCATCCTGATCACTCCAAATGTCCTTGTCATTGAAGAGCATACGTCCGAAGGCGGAAGCAATTTCATAATCACCTCCGTTTACATTCATTTTGACAGGTTTAGAGAAATGAATTCTATCAGAATGAAGTGCAAGTAATGCAATCAATCCTCGCCATTCGCCATGGAGTATTTCGTAAAACTGTGTTAATCCAGAATCACTAATATTTGGATCAGGATTTGACAAAGTGGCCAATGCAAACTTGAACAATTTTGCACGAGCCCACGGGGTAGGAACTCCAGATATTAAAGCTGCGATTTTATCAGCCGTAACATCTTGAAGTATTTGTCCTGTCTGTATGCCTTGTATATATGAAGACGCCATGTTCAAGTCATTCCAAGTTCCTTGAGTGCCTGTTGTTAGCGTCGTATAACTTTTTATCAATAGAGCTTTTGACATAGCTAATACTTTTAGTTGATGTTGTATAATTTACAAAGACTGTCGTATACGTATTTATAAAAACGTTCTCCAGTGTTTGTAATAGTAGTTGCTTTACCACTATTCAGTTCATCTTTGAAAAGTTTTTTGAACGTATCGAACTTGTTACTAAAAATTCCGACAGAGAATGTCCAGTCTTTACCAACTCCCGCGTTACGATAAAGATTCTTATTCCAATCGTATTTTTTCAACTCTTTCATTGTGTGAAAGGCAAAGAGTTTAGGATTGAACAGAAAATTGTCACCACCATTTGCAGAACGGTGAATCTGTCGTAGCCATCCTTCTGCCAATTGCCCATTAACATTGCGAATGTTGAACAATCTGAAATATTTTTTCAAATATTCCACTTGGTTTACATCAATCCCATCATACCCTGGCAAGTCCTTTTGTTTGCCACATCTTACGCTCTCAACCAAGTCAATTTCTGGATCGTTGCATAAAAACGAGAATGCGATTAACATTCCAAATTTCTTAGCAAACTCCTTGTCGTAATTATTTGTATTGCCTACGAAATCTTGGAAGTCAAATTTCCCAGACTGATCTACCGAACGATAGACATAGTCTGGTTCACCTAAACTCTTCTGCTGAGCAAGATGCTTTTCATCCCTATGATAAAAGTCTAAAGCTGCACAAGCTGCAAGCAATTCAATATAATGCGAGTCATTTTTCTGGTCTCCACCACCTGTTATGATTTTGGTGATTTTATCTTTTCCTCTTTCCATTGGATCCCAATTTTGTCCATCGGTACCCATCATATAGAAGCATTGGTATGTATTTTTGACTGTTGTGTCGTCATCATAGAACATCATTGCTACCTGAGAATTCAGTGCGAACTTATCACTTGTTGCAATTACTTTTTGCTCTCGCAAATCCTCGGCTGACATTTGGCCTTTGAAACTAAAATATGCCGTAAGAAGTGTTGATGCAAAATACGCACTGCTAAGTACATTCGCAGCCCCATTACTCATTATCTCTGCAGCCTTAGAGATTGCTTGTGGGATAATAGGAATTGATGATGCACCAGTACCTCCAAAAACAGACCCGAGTATGAATACTTTGGGGGAGCCATTTGTTGCGGCTTTTATCAATTCTTGTATAAATGCCTTTAAATCACTGGATGTATTAGAATGCGCCGCCTCAACGATAGAATGATACATCATCATTGACCCTAAATGTGTTTGGGCACGATAACCATGGCGAAGGTTAAAACTCTCGACGTCATTAGTTAGAACCAAATCGGCGAGATCTGCTTCTTCTTTGCTGTTGTATTTCGTGTTTCCGTAATCAAAAACGTCATTGAACGAACTTTTCTTTTCGTAATTTGGGCTAAATTCATAGTACTTTAAATTAGCGGAAAAGAAAGTGTCACTTAATGTTGTTCTATTGGCTTTATCCAGATTTTTAGAGTTGACATAAGCCTCCTTAACCTCTTTCAACCGAGAGAAGTTGCCGTTGTTTTTATCTGTGTCAAGAGCAAGAAGATGAATCTCCGTGTCATCAAACATGCCCATAGCGCATAGATGTATCAGCGATTCTATGCAACGCATACCAGTACCGCCAATACCCATTACAAAATATTGTTTTGCCATAGAGGTCTAGTAAATTAAAATTTACGCATTCTTTTCCTTGCCAAGAATAGAGCCAAACTTGGTGTGACGGAAACAGAACATAACTATAAGACTTAGTGCTGCAGAACCAATTAATGTGATTGCCAAACATACCATATTGGTCGTTGAAAATTGATTCTGAAATGCAACTTTCTTTATATAACTCGATACGTAGATGTCATTGTAAATCCAAAAGCCCAATGATCCCACTGCCATGCACACGAACAACCAAATGCGACGTTTTACGTACGAACGGTCATTGCCACCTTGATAAGGCGTCATCTTAGAAATCAAGAAGGCCACGGCAAATATCAAAATGGCGACAATTACTGCATAAACGTAGGTCTCGTTTTGCAATTCCTTTAATTGATTTAATGTTTGAATCGGTCTCATAAATTGCTATTCTAAAGTTGTTTATTTCTGTTCACTCTTTACATAGATGGTGTAAATTGTTTGTCCCAGCATTTTCTTTATCACATCTGCATCTGCCAAGCATTGTTTAATGCTTGATGCTACAGAGACATTGGTACTACCTGGTTGACAAATAGATTCAAAAGTAAATTTGTCTTCGTGAGAAGAGAATATCTCTTGTACGTTTTGTACAGTTATGTTTATCTTAAAATAGTTGTATGGCTTTCCGGTAAGAACACTGGGGTCAAACCAATCCGGATTGAAGCCTATATTAATTTTGCTATGCTTGTCGAATTCTTTTTTGTCTATTTGCATAAAGTTTTCTAACTCGGCAAGCTCATATTTTTCAGGTGCTACCTTCTCTCCGTTTTCTAAAGATGTATAGAAATTATAGTACTCTTGATTAATATCATACACCTTAATTCCTAACTCGTTGATTCTATAACACCCAAAAGAGTTCTTGTCAAGTCCCATCTGAATTATAGGCAATCCAGATGGTAGAGGTTCACCGGTATTTTCGTCAACTGCATTAACGAGATTGTCTTCGATGGTTTTCCAATCACAACCTTCCCAGTCTTGTATTTCAAAAGAGCCATATCCTTTTGATTTGCTTTGAAGAATCTCATTTTGCGTTGAGCAATTGTTGCCATTTCCTTTCAACTGCGGATGACTTGCTGCAATATGAAATTCATCAACGTCTGGATATTTGGTCAAATCTACTGTTCTAGCTATTCTCTGATGGATGTTGTTTGGCAGCCGATCATCTGTGAAGAGAATGTAAAAACGTTTTTTATGATAGGTCTGTCCATTATTGGGTTCCAAATATGGCTCTGAAATGATGTAAACGTCATGTCCCTTTAATATCCATGTTTTGAATGCACTAGCAAGATATGGATCATTATCATGACCTTTCGCTATTGAAGGGGTGTAATATTCACCATCGGTAAGTAAAACCGACTCTTCATCCGCATTTGCCATTTGGTTGGCAGCTTTGGCTAGTTCTGCATAATTGACTTCGTTTATATTTCGCAAAAGTGTATAGACATCTCCTGTCTCTTTTGCGATAGTCGCTCCTTTTATAGAGTAGTAGGTGGTGGTTTTGTTAACCAAAGATGCAGCTATATCTTGGAAAAATTGTGAATTTTGACCTAAGGCACAGCATGTTGAATAATCAACATAAAGATTAAGACTGTTCTCAACAAGAGGCCTGTCTTGTTGCTCAAAGTTTACAAGATGAAATTTTTCAAGATATTTTGTGTCAGACGGTGTGTCTTGATTATGACAACATGAAGAAAAGAGTAAAGAGCATGCTGTTATGGATAACAAAGCAAAGCTTTTTACTATTTTGTTCTGTCTTATTTTATTACGCTGCATAGGTCGTTGCTATTTAAGGTTCTGCATGTCCCCCAAATGCAGTGTAATGTTCTGTGAATTTTACGGCACAAAAAAGCGTGGGAACGTATAACGCTAAATTTGGAGTGTACGCAAGTCAAAGGAAAAGACAGAATAACGAATGAAAGTAACTGAATATAAACGGAATAATAGATATTTCCCAATCATAAATAACTTTAACAGGATTGCGATTTGTTTGGGATAAGTGGGAACAT
>CAVKBM010000239.1:0-4130 GCA_963654355.1 Bacteroidaceae bacterium
TTGTTTTAAATCATGGGCAAAGATACAACTTTTTTGTTGCAAATCATGGGCAAGATGGGTTAAATTTTGTTGCAAATCATGGGCGATGGCTTTTTCTGAGAAAAAAAAGAACTTGTCCTATGATTTGACACAACTTTTTCTTACCTTTGTGCCGATATAACAATCAATTTGATAATTATGATAATGGACAACCTTATTTTGTCAATAACAACCATCGGTGACTTGCTTCTCCGTCAAACGATTTCGAATGGAGACATCCCCATAAGAAGCGTGAATCTTTCCATTCCCAGCTATCAGCGTCCATACAAATGGACAGCTCGTAATGCGATTCAGTTGCTTGACGACATAACGGAAGCAATGAATGGCAACAAGGAAAGCTACAGAGCAGGTACACTGATTCTTCATAAGGACAAGGATAATGATTCATACGATATCGTCGATGGTTTGCAGCGAGTCATTACATTTTCCTTATTGCTAAAGGTCTTGGGGAAGGATGCCATTGCTTTTCTCCAACAAGAATTGTATGATAACGAGTATAATGCCCATAATCTGTCAAACAACTATCGTGCTTTGGAGCGACGAGTAGGAAAACCTCTTCCTGAGGAATTGCAACAAGAGGAAGAAGATGCTTTTGAAAAGGGACAGGAGCGTAGAAAATTGGAAGAATTTCTAGAGAAAAGGTGTGAGCTTATCGTAGTCATTACGTCAGACCTTTCGGAAGCTTTTCAATTCTTCGACTCCCAAAATGCCCGTGGCAAGGCACTCTATCCGCATGACTTGCTGAAAGCCTACCACTTGCGCGAGATAACTGGCATTGGGGAAGATGAGACGGAAAGAATCGTCGAGGGATGGGAGCAAATATCCCAAAGTGGTTTGGCTGACTTTTTCGGGAATTATCTTTATCGTGTCAAAGAATGGGTTAATGGCAACAGGGCAGGGGTGTTGGATGGACGCAACATTCATATGTTCAAGGGAATTACCCGTTCGGATAGAAGTCCTTATGCGCAATTTTATAAGAGTGCCTATTGTTATGCGGACATGGTCAACTCGTCTGCCATGCCATTTGTGTCGGGAACTCGTGATGTCAATGCCTTCCAACTGGATGCTCCCATCATAGCAGGCAAGCCCTTCTTTGAATACACCAAGCATTATTATGCAATATTGAAAGACATTCAGAACAACAGCAAGTATGAGGGGTTCTATATCAACGGTAATGTCATCGTAAAGACATTAGACCGCTATTTCAAGAAAGGCATCGGAAACGGCATTGCCCGATTGATGTTCGACACCTCGGTGCTTCTGTATGTGGACAGGTTTTGCCCGGAGTCATATCCGACAAAAGAAGACATGGAACTGTTCGAGCAATTTGTCATTTATGCGTTTGTATGGGCTTATTCGCTTCGGGCGCAATATACGAACCTGGGCTGGCTGTCTGCGCAGAATTTCATCATGGGCACCAGTGAAAGTCTGAAAAACTCATTCAATATGTATAAGCTCATAGCAAGACAAGATTCCCCCACTACCTTGCTCAGCGTCTTGGCAGACAGGGTCGCCCCCTTGTCAAGCAGTGACTTAAAAGACGGAAAGAAGAATGGAAAAACCATGATAGAGAATATGGACGAGAAGGATGGCGATGGAGTCTATCTCTATTATATCCATTTCTTCAAGTTGAATCGTTTTTATAAATAACAAAAGAGGATGAAAGATTTAAGTAGTATTTTGAAAGAGTGTTCTGTCAAAGACATCTATTGTGGCAATTCAGGAATGTCTATCACATACGAAATACCCATCTACCAGCGCAACTATGCATGGGGACGAGATGAGATTTGCGCTTTGATAAAAGACATCCAAGACTCCATGGAAATGGGGAAGCCTGTTTACTATATAGGAACTCTCGTCACTTATAAGCGCGACGAGAACAAATATGAGGTCATTGACGGACAGCAACGTTTAACCACGATTTACATCATTCTCAAAGCCTTGGGAGCCAAGGATATCTATAATAGCTTGAGCTATTCCGCAAGAAAACTTTCCGCCTCAACGATAAAGTTGTTGCCGGAGTTCGGAGAGAACTCAGACATTGGCATCAAGAATGGCTTTGAAGTTGCCAAAGAAGGATTGAAAGAAATTGTTGGGGAGAAACAGGCGGAATTGGATGTCTTCAGAGAGTATTTCTTGAATAAGGTTCACATCATACATTATCGTGTGCCAAAAGACGTTGATCTGAACCATTACTTTGAGGTGATGAACTCTCGCGGCGAGCAGCTTGAGAAACACGAGATTGTCAAGGCACGACTGAGCGAACAATTCAACGGCGATGATGTCTCCATGGAAAAGTTCAGTAGAATATGGGAAGCATGCAGCGACATGAGTTTCTATGTTCAGCAAAAAATGCCAGACATGAGAGCTGTATTCGGTGAGAATATGGATAGCTTTTTGTCGGAATCATTCGAGGGCGTCCCAAATATGCAGCCCCATACCGATGGTGCTTTGGGCAAGAAGACCATCGCAGAGTTGTTGGATTGTCCCAACAAGCAGGTGAGCCAAAGCAAGGCTTTTGACGAGAACGATAGATTTCAGCCAGTCATAGATTTTCCCAACTTCCTCTTGATTGTGTTGAAAATCACAAGGATGAAGGAGTACGGGTTCAATCCTTTGAGTTTATCCCTTGACGATAAAGAACTGCTCAAAGAGTTCGAGAAGTTTACAATGACCCCTGATTTCGTCAAGCAATTTTGCTATAACTTGTTGAAAGCAAGGTATTATCTTGACAATTATGTGATTCATCACACGCTTGGCGAAGATCGCATTGGGGAAAATCCATGGAAGCTGCAACGTTACTATAAGAAAGGAAACACTGCCGCCTATTTGAAGGATTTGGCGGAGGATAAGTCTATACAGGCAGAGATGGTGCAGCTATTGTCGATGTTTGAGGTGACTTTTACGGCAAGGCAACGCAAGAACTATCTATTCTATTGTCTGTATCACTTGTTCGAGAACGACAATATAGATGATTATCTCGCTTTCCTCAGGAAACTGGCAGACAAATATTTCTTTGATGTATATTTGGATGCGGAGAAACTGAACGAAAGGAATCAGCCGAAGCCCAACAGTTTTGACGAGACCATGATTGGTAATGGAAGCCTGTGTGTAGAATTGGAGAAAACAGAGCGTTCTTTTGCTGATGTTTATCCCAAGGGAACGCCCAACATTCCTCTCTATGTCTTTGACTATACGGATTACAAACTGTGGAAGAAATATTCAAAAGAATTGCGTGGTGAGAAATTGAAGAAAGAAGATGCAGGACGTAGCCAATTTTTCAAGGAGCTGGGATGCAGTGATTTTGAACTGGAGGTGTTTAAGAGCTTTTATTTCTCCAGGACTCGCAAAAGCTTGGAACACTATTATCCTCAGGCAAAAGCTGGCGATGGCAGACCTGTTGGTTCTGAGGAAATTAACTGTTTTGGTAACTTCGCAATGATCGGTTCTGACGCAAACAGTTCTGGTTCTGATTGGAATCCCATAGACAAGAAGAACCGTTATTTGGACTCAAAGTTAAATCAGATAAGTGTTGCCTCTCTGAAATTCAGAATCATGTTGCAAATGTGCCAGGACAATTATGATGAGGGTGTAAAGGATGAAAAAGCCAAGCGTGCCTTTGGCTTGGAATGGAATGTTGATGACATGAATGAGCATCAAGAGAAAATACTCGGAATCATCATGCAGAAGTCTTGATGTCGTTTCTGCTATACTAATAAAAAGGGATTGGAGATCCTCCCGAAGTCTGCGTCCGAAGACCGACGTGTGAGCGGCATGTCCAATCCCTAAAACTTTATTGGTTTCGCTTGATACGAATGGTCAAGTGGGTTTGTTCTTCATAATGAGCATCTGTATTGATTTTGCTGATGCGACATTCAAAGATAGACGTCCACCCCATTTCTAATAATTGCGCTATTTCTGTGTTGGCAGTGCGTGGAAGGTGGCCTAATTCCTAATACCTCGAAAACAAGAGAAATCAAAGGAAAGAAAAGCGTATTAAAACGCTTATATACAACACTTTCACAAAATATGATTGTTTCTCTTGGTTTACTTAAAATTCCTTATAATTCTCGCTTTTTGTTACCCGTATT
>CAVKBM010000240.1:0-4130 GCA_963654355.1 Bacteroidaceae bacterium
GCTTTAGCCTTATACTGCTTTGCTTTTTCCTTTTCCCTTGCTGTTTCTGCATTATTTTGATTTAACAGACTAGTGATCTGCTCGTCTGTTGCATCTGGGAAAAATTTTAGTACATCGTCTCTTGTCATAAATTACCTCCGTAAACTCACGCTTTTGTTACCGCAGGTCGCGCCTGCCGAGTTTTTCTGCCATTTACCGCATGACTGCTATTTTTTATAAAATAAAAACAACTGCCGAGAATTACTCAATAGTTGCTCTATTTACGGTATTTAAGTACACACCTGCACCCTGCTATTTCTTTTACTTGTGCGCCAAGTGAATGATCTTTGGGAAACATCATTTTCGAGTCTCCAACTTGAAAGGCATCAAATATATTGATTTCATTATCGTCTAACAGCATGTGTGTATGCCTTACACGGCTGTCTTTTTTTGTAATCCATTGCTTTTTGGTATAGCCGGCCTTGACCATTTTGATTTGATCTCTATAGTTGCCTATAGTATTTGCTTCATTGGCGGATATATTCTGTGCTCTAAGCTTTGATGTAAAGTATTCTTCATCTCTATGTTCCGTAGTTGCTTTGACAACCTCTTGAGCTATGTATTGCGAATAATTTACGATATATACAGGTGCTTTCTTGGATTTGATAAACTGTGTCGCAAGGCTTTCGTACCTTATGGTCAATTCTCTTATCCAAATCTGTGTATCTGTGGTTTTACTAGCAGATATGGTAGCAAAAAGCATAAGAAAAATGCTTTCAAGCTTTTTAGCAAGCTCTATACGATCTTGCTTTTCTTCGTCCGTCAAGTCCATTTCTCCGAAATAGCTTTCGTAATCTATGCTTTTTACTTCATCCCTATTAAGGGCATGGATTTCATCTGCCATAATTCGCTCCGTGAAAATAGCGGCTAGTTATCAACTGCCGCTGTGTTGTTTGCACTATTTGCGTTGTTTAAATTATTGACTATCTCTTGCGCTTTTGTTTCCTGATCTGTTGCGTTTTCAATAGTCTTATATATATTGTCAAGATATGGCTTAGATAGCAGGAATGTTTTCTCTGCATCTCCCCATAGTCCAACTGTCTTAATTGCAACAAGTGGATGTATGCCGGCTTGCAAAAGTACAACCAGTGTTTGTGCTTTGGTGTACATATTATCCTGTGGACTGTGATTGATTTGCACGTCAAAGTCTCTGACCGAAAGTTTCAAATCGTTACCGGCAAGTCTTAGAATATTAAGCGTTACGATCGCAAGTCTCTTTTCCGCTGATTTGACAATCGGATCTTTCAGTTTTGCTCTTGTTTTTGAAAAATCCCACCCGTTTCTTAATTCAACCGCTCCCTGTGTATCTCCACCTGTATTGCCTTGCTTGTTTGGAATTGCCAATATTGACAATGTGTTGTCCCACAAATCTTCTTTAGCAACTTGACATTGCGTTTGATCAAGTTCCTGTGTCATAATCTCAACGTCAGATTTATTATCTTTGTTGATCGATTTAACTGCGAGTGCGTGGTTTTCTTTCATTCTTTTAAACGTTTCCTCGTCAATCTCGCAATTAACAAACTTAACCCAGTACTCAACAAATTGTTGTATACCATCCATTCTATTAGATTGCATATTATTAATTGCATCTAACATTCCAATGACAAGTTCAATGTCGGATATTCTTTCGTGATTATTAGGAAACTCAACGATAGGAATTTCACCATATGTATGCAATTTTGCTTCAACTACTTTGCTATCAACAATCCTAAAAGACATAGTGTCAGAAAATGCCATCTTAAACCATTTCCCGTCCTCATCTTTGAGTTCTTGCACTGCAAGTATAGGCTCTTCGGTGTTTTCATTGTATGCAACATAAGTGTTCATTGGTGTAGGTGCTACAATTCTAAATGGCACGTCACCGCCTTTGGGTTGAACCGCTTTTAAGGAAGTTCCCGTTGCAGATTGCCATTCTCCAGCCTTAATATCTTTTTCCTGTTTGTTAGCATCTGCCATAAAATCATTGAGAGTATCAACAGCTCTGTTGATAGCTTCATCATCTTTGCGGCTGATAAATTGAATTGGTTCACCGTATGTTTGCCCTACTTTGAATTGGACAATTTCATATGCATGATTTTCAACAATCTTGTTTGTGATATCTTCATTGGTTAGCTTATGCCTGTAGAGTATTGGCTGGTCTCCTTTATAGTAGTGCCACAAATATTTAACAGCCGGCTTATTCCAATAAAACTCACCGATAGTACTTCCAATAACTTTGACAACATTATCGGCTGTTATCCTGTCTACATTCGTATATGCAATTTTTCGACCGTAACAACCTCTGACAAGGTCTTGGAAATACATTGTATTCATGTCTCTACCTCAATAAAATCTTTTCCCACTTGCTGATACTCTAGGCGGTATTTCTTTTACTTGAAATATTTTCGATTTTGCCCGAAACCATATCCATTTACGGCAACTCGAACAAGCTATTTTATGTAAACTATTGTCGTTTGGCTTTACCCATAAGAGTAATTTCCCACACCGTGGGCACATTACAGACTGTTTGCCTTTTGGTACAATATCCATATTCTTTCTCCGTTGATTTACAAAAATAACTCACGTCAAAGCGACATGAGTTATTCAGGAATGGTATTAGTATGTATGGTTTTTTACAATTTATATTATACTTGTCAATTATTCGGTTGTATATATGCAATATTATGCAAAACTATGCACACTACTGCACGTTTTGCAAATATTCATTTCCGTAAAGTCTTTCAAATTCTTGTAAAGCCCTACCATGAAGTAAAAATATTTTTCTTATGCTCCAATTTGTATTCTCTGCGATTTCCTCAAAAGTATTTTGATTAACATACCTCATTGATAGCACTTGATAATATTCGACATTATCCATGCCGTCAATTTGATTGATGATATGTTTTCTTTTTTCTACAAAGTCACTGACTAAAATATTTGTTTCGTTTTCCAAATCTATGATTTTAGTCACTGCATTGCCTAATTTATCTTTGCTTGCTGACATTTGTACTGCTTCTTTTTCCGTGGATACGGTCACACTGCAAGCCATAGCTTTAAGACGGTATATTTCAGAAAGTTTATTTTGTATCATTTTATCAAGTCTATTGATCTGGTTTAAATAATCCTTTGTTGTCATAACTAGTACCTCCTAAACGGGTTTTGCATTGCTTCACATTTTGCTATGCGGTTTCCTTGCGTCATTCTTAGCGCAAAATTCGAAAATACGTCCGGTACATCATCCAATTGCTTTTTCCCTGACACCGAATATTGCTTTAGCAGTGACATCATTACCCCATACGGCTCATTCGGCTTATAAAGTGACGGGTCTTTAAAGATAACATGTTGCAATATCCAGTTTGAGCACTGAAAAATCCTAGCTTCTTTATTTGTTTCTGTCGGCACATCTGTGATGTTACATATCCAGCCGACACTCTCTACACGCTTATTTACTTCCATGGCAACGCGATCTCCACCAGCATTACGCTCAAATTCGCACTCTTGCACTTTATTATTTACAAGAACTCCGGCCGCATTTCTGTATTGTTCTTCATAATCAGCTGTGTTGTTGCATACACAATCTATGCAGTAATAATCTTCTCCGTATTTCTGCAATACAGGCAATACAAAGTAATCTGTACCTTTGCCTTTTGTATCACATTGTGCCGTAATAATTTCCGGTTCTCCGTGTGGTAGGTTGAGAAATCTGCGGATTTTATCATCCGGGAACAATAGTCCCTCGCGTTCAATGGGTTCTTGCTTATATAGGCATTTATAAGATATTTCATCCATCAATAATTGTTGATCCGCAAAAAACTCTTTTGTGAAACCACCATATTCGTAATCAAAGTTACTTTCTCCTGTTATTGGGTCTATATCTGGTACTGCAATAGTTTTCACTCTGACATTATCAGCATACATATTCTGTATCCTGCCGATTACATCATGCACACTCCAGCGTGTAGCGATATGTATTTCTTTGCATGGTTTTCCGTCTGTGTCCTGCGTCTTTCTTTGCCTTGCGTCTACTGCGTATTTATTCCATAGCTTATCAAGAACTATGGGGTTTAAAGCTTCTTCAATACCGCCTATCATATCATCTACAAGTAAAAATT
>CAVKBM010000241.1:0-4105 GCA_963654355.1 Bacteroidaceae bacterium
TGGCATTTTGCCTCAAATCCGATAACATTTTTTATATTTCGGATTTGAGGTATTAATACTCAAGCGATTCAAATGAGCATATAATGTATACGTGTCTGCAGACTTTTCAAACAAAACAGACAATGGAATCCATTTGTAGATCTTGTCCGCCCTTCCTATATGTTCCTTCTTCCACAAGTTGTCTATTTGTCTATCAGCCCTAAAGACAGATACGATAGAATCATTTTGAAAGCAAGTTACAACAAGGCTGGTATCTTGTGTCACCTCTAACATTATAGGTTCTTTAGACAGAACTCTTGTCTTACCCCAATCATAAACCGCCATAGTTCCTTTCCAAAATCCAACAACATCAGCAGCATGTTCTACAGGAATTCTTATACTTTTGTCTTTTGCAATTGCCAAAACCGGCTTAGGGGCAACATCATTTTGAGCCATGACAGAATCCAACTTGTTGAAAAGGGTCATATCAACAGTCCATCCATGCCCATTTTGTACTGCTCTGTTCAAAAACTCTTTTGCCTTTGAATAATCTGGTGTTCCACAATATCCATAAGCATAACAATTCGCCAACAGAAAGTCACACTTGGCGTTCCCCATCTCAGAACCCTTCTGTAGAAACACTTTTGCTTTTTGGTAGTCCTGCTTCACACCTTGTCCTTTATACAACATACTGCCTGCACCAAAACACCCTTGAGAGTTACCCATACGGGCTGCCTGCAAATATAATTTAAAAGCAAGAGATTTGTTTGTCTTTACACCTAAACCATGCTGATAAATATCTGCCATAATACACATAGCTTTGGCATCATTGGCCAAACATGCTTTATGAAGCCACAAACGAGCAGCTTTACTATTCCGTTGTACACCTTCGCCCCTTAGAAACATGCGTCCTAATTCCCTTTGTGCTACAACATTACCCTTCTTTGCCAAATATCCATAAACATTGGCTGCACGCTGCATATCTACATCCGTATTGATTCCGTATCGAAGCCTTTTGGCATATCGAAGCAATTTGCCAGTGCTGATAGAATCTGCACTTTCTGCAATGGCATAGGACGAGAAGAACATCACCAACGCCATCAGCAAGAAAACTTTCAACTTATTCATATTGCTAATCTTTTACCAGTTGATACTACCATTTGAAAACTTACCTTGTCCCTTCTGTTTTTCACGGATATTACTCTCAAGCAGAGCTTTGGGAACCAAGTTTTTCAGACGACTGATATTCTCTTTCTGCTTCTTGATGTTGTACTTATCACGAGCATATACAATTTTTTCACTCATCAAATAAGCAAAAATAGCCTTACGCTTCTGCTGAAGTTCCAAATCTGAATATTCGTTAGCTTCTTTAAGCAATCCCAACTTATACTCAGTCTTAGCCTCTACTTCTGGAGTAGAAGTAACCTCTATATACATATTGCGCTGTGACTCAGTAAGAGTACTCATAAGAACCCTGTTAAACTCTTTTCCTGCTTCATACTTGATACGTGCGGCTACCTTTGCATCTTTCACATCATATAGAGCAGAGTCTATTTGAACATTATATGCATCATAAGCAGCCCTAATCTGCTGTTCCTGTTTTGTGGACAGTTTGACAATCTTGGTAATCTCCAATATTTTCCTATCTGAACGCTGACCATCTGAGGTGAGGGAACCTGCATTAGCAACACCTATCGTCATTGCCAATACAAATAATAAAAATAATTTATTCATTTTGAAGTTTATAGTTATAGTGTAATAAGCTACCGAGCAACGCCATGTATACAGACCTTTCCGACATAAGTAGTTTTTCCGTTCGTAATTTGGAGAACAAACTCACCTTCAAATTTCTCTGGTAAAACTTTCGTATTGGCAGAAAGCGTACTAGTATACAACTCTCCATCCTCGCCCATAATTACCAAGGCATAACCAATGATGCTGTATGGGACTGTAAGAACATTGTCAGTAAAATCAACAGACAATGGGTGTAGAGGCATTTTACTGCCATGATTTCCTTTCTGTCCTATATCACAACAATACAAATAATATGTCTCTGCACACATAGGGGTAGATCCAGCCAACAGCATCGCCCCCCCCGAATAAAATAAAAAGCCACTTCTTCATGTTAGTTATTTTTTGATTCGACCGCTAAATTACTGCTTTTCAGTCAAAATCAACGAAGAAGTATGCATGCAATAATTTACAAGAATTTACAAATCTATCGCAAGCAGCTATATGCTAAATACTTACTAAATATTTACACAATTTTACAAGGACTATTTCATCTATAAAACATGATGAATATAATTGTCAAATTCCTTTGCTTTGCCTGAATATCCACAAACTTTAGCAAGCATTCTTTGGCGAGATACTGATACGTCAGACAATGATGTTCCGACAAAAGCACTAATAGAGGAAGGCGTAAAACGAAGTTTCACCAACAGGCAGATATGGTATTCCTTAACATTCAACTTCTGCTTTAGGCTTGCAAAACCATAAACAAGACTTTCTATAGTTTCTTCCAAGTTGAACCAATCAGCCGTTGTAATCTTCTCTTGTGGATGTTTCTCCAAGTATATCAACTTTCGGTAGATTGCGGTCTGTTTTAGTTGCTTGTCCAAATCCGAAAGGCTATGACCGATATTTGCATCTTCATATTTTTTCACTTCAGATTGTAGCTTTTCTATCTCAACTTCTTTCTCCCTCACAAGAGCTGTTATCGCATTTTCATTCAAATTTTGAAGTCTTTCCAATTCTTGTTTGGCTACATTCAACTGCATGACACTTTCATTGTACATTTGCCGCATCATTGCTACCCACTGATTCCTCTGTCCTATTTTTTTTCTATAAAACAAAGATGTACCGACAAACAACAAGACCGCACAAATGACTATCACACATATCATAATCATTCTGCGCTCTGCCTTCATCAGAGCTTTACTTGCAACATCTTTATTTCTATTATAATCAAACATAGCCTGTACTTGTTGCAATTGTCCTTGCCTTGTTTTTATCAAATCCGAATCTTTATATGCAGAGCTCATCAATGCATACTTTGCAGCCAAACTTGGATTTTTTGTCTTTGTATAATATATTGCCAGTCCTTTTGTAGCTACGGCCTTATTGCTAAACGATTTGCACTGTTTCAAACTTTGTAATAAACATATATAAGCAGAATCCATTTTTTCCATCCCCATATAGTACACCCCCTTCTCATAAAGAACATAGGCATAAGCATCTTTCCAGTTAGAATTACCTTCATAGTTGGTAGATTGATATGCTATAAAAGCCTTGTTAGCTTCTTTCAATTTTCCTCTTTTCAGATAATACATCAAATTACACCCATATGCTATTTTGGAATCAACCATGTAGCCATGTTCTCTAAACATATTTGCTGCTTGAATATTTGTAAAAGCGATGGAATCCTCATCATTCAAATATTCATAGGCACCTATCCGATTTTGATAATAACGGATGGCATTCAGCGTATCTTTGGCCAAATAAGCATATTTTACAGCCTTGTCTAAAGAGGCGAGTTCTTGATACGGAAGATGTTGCTTATCAAACAACATCCCCATCTGACTGTACACTCGACACAGTGTTGCGTAGTCACAGTCTGAGGACACAGTATCTGCCTGTTCCGTTGCCTTATTATAATATTCCAAAGCTAATGGTGCCTCATGCATATCCCGATATACACACCCTAAAACATAATAAGCCAACATTCTTTCGTTTGCCGAGCCATGACGGTTATAATAATCAACGACCCGTAACATCACACTATCCGAAGTAAAAACACAATCTGCTTTATTCATTGCCTTATGAAATAGTAATTCATATCGCATCCGTTGAGATTGTGTAAGATTAGGAAGAAATGGCTTAACTCTGTCTAACATTCGAAGAGCAATATGGGCTGAGTCGTCGTCCACATTCATGAGGCTATCAGCGTTTTTCAGAACTTGGTCATATTCGTTATTACCTGCACAAGAAGCCATCAATGAGAATGTCAATATTGCAAATGTGCGAATTGTTTTGTATATTTTTTCACGATATTCTCTCATTTTATTCAATCAATAGTTCGTTAAAAATTAATAATGTGCTAGGCAGCCTTGCACTGCAAGCACGA
>CAVKBM010000242.1:0-4060 GCA_963654355.1 Bacteroidaceae bacterium
ACCAGCACCACCTCGAAGTCGTCGTACGACTGAGACAGCACGCTGCCCAATGACTTCGCAATAGAGGTTTCCTTATTATATAAGGGTATTACTACGGAAATCATTTCTTACTTGTACATTTGTAGATTTTGTTCAGAATATCCGCACACTTATTCATCAAGAAACAAGCTACACCTCCATCCCGATATATGCGATTGAATATCTTGCCGGCAGGAGAGAACAGGAAGTAAATGTGCTCCTTGCCTACAGGCATGGTGGGTGACACAAAACTCTGCTTGCAGTTTCGTATCAACTCTTCCACATGCGGTGTTATTCCGCCATACTCTTTTACCTCCTTATAGATTTGAAGACTGAAATAAGGAGAATAGTCTTGGTTCTCGATAAAACTCATGTGCCACCAATGTACAATGGCGGCGTCGGCGAAGTACTTCAACGACATCGCCACCTGTGCGTTGTAGATGCCGGGCAGTTCCTCAATGACGTACCCAAACTCCTTGTCTGTTGCAAGCAACGCTGGCTGGTCTTGGCTTTGCCCCTTCTCAAAACAAGAGTAAGTCCAATTCTCGTTCCATCGTTTATAGAACTTCCGATTTCGCTCATTGTCCGCAACAAACATTACCCCCGAGTTGAACCAATATTGGGAATCAGAAACATCCGTTTTAAAAATTTGGTTGACAGCTTTCGTTGGAGGGAACATACATTCCTCCAAAGGCAGATGCCCATCTGGCACTGCCGCTATATCACAAGTCAAGTGGTCAATACCCACCAAAGGCTTGCAAACAACGGTATCTGTATCTATGAAAAGATATGCTCCATCTATCACATTGCGAATGGTTGTCTTGATTTCTCTCGAACGCTGCTTGGCATTATATTTTTCCGGCACAGGCACGACCACGATGACCGTAATCATGTCACATAGCTTAGGGAATCTTGCCATATACGCCTTCGTCGGTTCATCCACCAAGACCTTCACAGAGGCATCGGGATGGAACAGGCGAAGAGAATACAACGACACCCACAGTTCCTCCAGGAAACAATCCTTCTCGGAACTGATCAGGGTATATATGATTTGAGTTTTCATTTGTTATTTTTCAATGGTGCTAAAGACAAATCTACTTTTTCTCCCATCTGCAAAAGGAAATCCTTGCTAAAGTAAGGCATTCTTCCACAATCAGAAGTAAAAGTCATCTCTCCAAAATATGCCGTACCTGCAACATCATAGAAATCCACTCTCACTTCAGGAAATCCCTTTGAAAGAATTTTTGCTGCACTCAACATGTCTTGAAAAGACTTTGGGCATGGCACCTTGCCACCACCATCTCTATAATGATCGGTAAACCGTCCCCATTCATGATGATAATTCCAATCCAAGTCATATTGCTCTACTTCCACATGTCCGTGAACATTATCACGATTGTAAGCAACAAATACAACATAAGGTTCCCCATTGAAACACCAAATTTTATAATCTATCGGTGTTGATGATATCCCAGCACCATCAAGTGCCAAGAATTCTTCTGCCATAACCATTGGAGGAATCTTATTGTAATGTGGTTCACAGCTCAAATAGCCAAATTTTACTCTAAGTTTGTTGTTGAAGTCTTCTATCACCTTGTTTCTATCAAATCCCACAGACTTGTCTAATATCTTAACAGAAGCACTGTCATGGTTACATTTCAAGACAAATTTGTTGGGCAACTTGTCAAAATCTATTTTTCGTGCATCATCCCATGCACCCAACATGGGTACTAACATGTGTCCCAATCCTTTTTCTTGCACATAGTCACGAACAGATACCTTGTCTGCAAGGCGAGCCCATACTGCCGTATCAGAATTAAGAATTAGCCATTGAATTTTTTCATTTAAATCGTTCGGATTATTCCAATCCAAATGATAATGAAAAGTTTGAAACCAATACTTGGAAAGTACATACTTGGTGAAATGGTCAACGAGAAACTCATTCCATTCCATTGCCAATCTGTTCTTTATTTTGGGAACTAAATTGTATATCATATCATTTTGTGTTATATTTAAGTTCAAAAATTCTTGACATAACCCAGCGATGGGGTTCACATCTCAAATTATTTATATAATGTGCTGGATTATATTCATTATCAGCACTTTTGAATATCTTTCCTAGAAGTCTGATCCAGATAGCTTTTAAATACTTACGAATATTAGGACGAATGTATCCACTACACTCAAATTGATAATCGTATAAAAACTCCAAATTTAAGCAATGCTTGTTGACTTCTTGAATATACTTGCTCGCATCCACAAACACTTGATTGATGGTATCTAAATGTTTGTCGAGATTATCATCGTTACAAGTATCCACCATTCTTTTGTCTTTATCAAAAGCAACTTGGTGGACTTCTGCAACAATCTTTTCATTAGGATTAATCCTTAATTGTACCATAAGGCCATAATACCACCATTTGTTTTGAGGTGGCAAGGAATCAAAAACGAAATTACCCAAACTATAAACAATAGGGCATCCCTTATAATTTTCCCATGGCTGAGGTACATGTGGATGATTTCCTATCACCGCATCCACACCCACATTTATGAAGTGGCGATATAAAGTTCGCAACTCTGGCAAAGGATAATCAAAATGCTCCAAACCTGCATGAGGAAGAAGTATTAGATAGTTACAGTTTTGCTTGGCATCCAAAACGATTTCGTCAACACAAGGACTGCATAGCCACGCCGCACCAAAGTTGTCATCAAGTTTTTCTGCCAACACACCAAATTCATACTGGGTCAAAGCTAAAAATCCAATTCGTAAGTCTTCAACTTCAATAACCTTATATTTATATGCTTCATCCCATTGTCCGCATCCTAAGGTTGCCCCCCCCCAAAAAAGCCTTCGTTGTTCCGAGAGCTGCACTCTTTCCAAAATCCATGATATGATTATTGGCTAAGGTAAACATATTAAACTTATGTTCCCTTAGGAAACGAGGGGTTTCTACGTCTTGATACAAAGAAGGTCCACTCTTAAGAATTGGCAATGAATTCGAAGTTTGGATTGGAGCCTCAAAGTTCACAATGTTGATGTCGCTACCATCCAAAATGCCTTGCAAGCTTTCTCCTATAGCCAATCCATCAAGCGCCCTAACACAGAAATCTCCAAAAACATTAATGGTTGCCATATTTCATCATTTTAGTCTTCACAACACTTATCGCCTTGGCTTTTTCACCCGAAGTCAACCCTATGCAATAAACAGCACATATTGTGATCATGAAACAAACAACAATGGAGAGCAAACGCATTCCTGTGTTTGTTACATTGAGATAAGCATAAGCTATCAAGAGAAGACTCATAACCACTGCTATTATTACAGGTTTGACATAAGCCTCCTTCATATATTGCAGAGAATCAAAATTCAATATCGTCTTGAGCAATACCATTTGGACAGCTCTTTGCAATAAATCTGCAACAATAAACAGTACCAACAAAGCATACTGAGAATATCCTAACTTAAATAATACATACCCCCCAGGAATACAGAGCAAAAAGAAGATGCTAAGATTTATCTTAAACCATTTAAGCTTTCCTGCTGCATTTATAAGTTGACTAAATCCTCCGCAACTCAGCGATACTCCACATAATATTAAGTTTATCTGGCAAAAAGTCAAAACACCATCAGGCACATTGCCAAGCCAAAGATGTAGCAAAAAGTCCAACTCTATGTATAACGGAAAGAATATAATTTCAAAAAGAAGCAATGAAAAACGTCCTAACTTATTTACCAAATAGTTGCATCGTTCCATATTTCCCGAGCTATAGGACTGGATAATTTGTGGACCAGAAGCTACATCAAAATTTGCAGAAAAAGTGCTAACGTAATTATTTACAGAGCGACTGATGGCATAGGCTCCATTTACGGCTGTGCCAAAGAAAGAGTTTAGCAACAAATCACTTCCTGAAGAACGAGCCATAAAAGAAACCGTTGATAGCAAATTCCAACCACTAAAGAACAACAAAGGTTTATAATTGCCCCATCCCTTTATCAAACGAAGCTTAATAATTTGTGCCCATTTATGAGCAGCATAAACA
>CAVKBM010000243.1:0-4030 GCA_963654355.1 Bacteroidaceae bacterium
ATATTCACTTTTACAATTTCAAACGGCCTCACTCTGCTAATGACCTTTTATCTCTCGTTCAATTTGAAGCCCTTTTTTAACTTTTTTCTCTTCTTCTGTCTACTTTATTGACTATGGTCCAGTTGGAGTGTCAAGTTTTATAATACTACATCAGATTCAAATCAGCTTTTATTTCTTCCACAATAGCAAGAATATCAGTAATGTTCCTATTGATAACTTCTGATCTATCTGTTGTTACATTAACATTTTCATTCAATACATTAAATGAAACAATTACTGTTTCAAGAATACTTATAAGTTGTGTCACACAACTTTCATCCATTGTTTTATTATTTGAACAAAAACTTACTATGTTTTTGAGAAGCTCCCTAACAGCTTCTATACGTTCACTAGTAGCAGTTGCAGCATCACTGATAATACCCATACCATCATTAACCTGTGAAACATTGTTTTGAAGCTGTTCAGACAAATCAAGACATTTTGCAATTTTTTCTGTAGTATTTAAATGCTGTTTTGTAAACAAATCATAATTTTCATTGATTACAGATTTAGCGTGAATAATACAGTTATCAACTACATTAAGCTTATGATAGACAGCAGACGCCATTTCATGACATGATTTATAGCCACAAGCATGACAATCATAGCATCTATCAGGATTTATACCCATATCATCAAAAATGGGTTTAAGCTGAATTGCGGTAGGTGTCAGAGTAGGCATTGAGGGCTTAAAACCTCTAAGAAAATCAACAACATGAAGTTCATCATCAAACTTTTTCAAGAGCTTATCCTCACCATGCCCTCTCATTCCTGAAAATTTACGATGTTCTTTTGCTTTTGATTCAACTATTCGCATAGTTGTAATTACTTCAAAAAGAATCTGCTCCTGACCGACCGCATTTCCCATATTACACCCCCACTCACATGAAAGTATATCAAATACCATAGGGCGCTTTCTTTCAGGAATTTTTGCATAGCTATCAATCTGTGAGTAGAGTCTTGAACCTCCATTTCCACTTATAATACTTAAGTCTGGATTGTTAGACAGAAGACTGTCACGCAATCCTCCGGGACGAGAATATATTGAGCCCAACTGACCTTGAATTTCATCGAATGAATATTCAAAATCGTCAGTATTATCTACAGGAATTGATATTCCGTTGCGTTCAAAATGATTTAATAGTTTTTCAATTGTAATATTAAAGCTAATAAGCTCGGTTTCCTGGTTCTCATACGACATTGCAATACACGGTGATAATACAGCAATTCGATTTGATCTACGAAGGTATTGTTTCATATATACAGCCATACACCCTACCGGACTTTGAATAGGTGAAAGACTCTGTACAAGTTTAGGCTGATACAACTCTATGTACCTAACCACTGCTGGACATTGTGAAGCTATAGTATTGCCGACTGTCCCTTGATCTATTGTACGCAAATATGTCCATGTGCATATATCCGCACCCAATGAGCCGTCAAAAATATTACATCCCTGTTCACGAAACCAATCAAGAATTCCTCTCCATCTATGCGGAATATTCATTTTTATTGCAGGCGAAACAATAATATCAATTTTCTCCTTCGTCATTGCAGAAATGCATTCCTCTGTATCATCCAAAAAATCTCTTGCCCCATAGCGACAGCTCTCAATGCATTGTCCACAAGCGATGCACTTATCGTTATTGACCATTGTGATATATCGTCCATTGTCTAGCCTTTTGCATATGTTTGCCTCAGGTGATGGACAATTACGAATACACGCATTACAGCCACTGCATTTTTCCGGACTTATAATTATAATTTCTTTCATGACGATTATACACTCCTTACAATCAAATATAGGATTTACTACAAATTAAGCATAGCTGAAAAAGATATTAGGTCGTGTTGACACTAAGCCTAACAACGCATCTTTTCGGCAAAATTTCACGCATCCTGCGTTAAAAAGTCTTGACAGGCGACAGCCTGCCTGCGACTTTTTGCCTTGTCTACGTAAAATTTATGCTCGAAAATCTGCATATTATCTTAGTGTCAACACTCCCTAAAATATTATTCTTTCTTTAACAATTCCTTATCCTCACTTATCTTGTTTGCCATCTCAACAAGCTTCTCCAGACTGGGAATATTATTATTTTGCTCACTTACCTGTCTCTTCTTTTTGAAACTATCATCACTCTCATCTTTCAAAGTATCAGCCATCCGCTTAAGTTCTCTAAGCTCCTTCATTCTTTTACACTTATCTTCTATAATAGCATTCTCTTGTAGTTTCTCAGCAAGACTTATTGGTGGCTCGATAATCTCCATCTCATAGTGCTTTGGCTCCGTGAATACAGGGATACCATCCGCCTTGAGGGTTAACTCTGTATCATCAAGTATTTTTTCTGCGCTATCAATTTCTCTGGCTACAGCATCACGAAAACCTGTAACAACGCTCTGCACCGATGCTAATTTATCTTTAAGAACGTGAACTTCATTGAGCATTGATGCACGAAGATTATTGATTGCTGCATTCATCTCACAACTCTTGTTTTGTGCATCAGCAATTGTACGATTGGCTTTTTGATTAGCTTCATAAACGATTTGCTCGCCCTGAATGTTTGCCTCTTCAACAATAGCCTCTGCAAGTGACTTTGAATCTCTTTCAAGTATTCCACATTTTTCGCGAACCGATTCATCAAGCTTAGACGCTGACTTCTGTGCCTCAATAAAAACATTACTAATTGAGACTGCATCACTGTCAGACTTAAGGGCAACTATTGTATCATTAGCATTTTTAAGCTTTTCTTCAAGCTCCGCTACTAATTTTTTAAATTTATTTACCTCGTTTATATAGCTTTTTTTTTCTTCTTCAGATGTTTTTAGTCTTAAAGTAAGGGTGTCATTCTTCGCCTGTACCTGCGTAAGACGCTCACGTTCACTGGAAACAATTGATTTTTCTGTCTTTTCTTGATCCATTCCCTTTTTACAGGCATCTAACATTAATTGCGTTTCAATCAACCTGTTGCTCAAATCGCAAACTTGAGTATTTAACAACTCAATTTCACGAAGCACTCCAATCTTATCATAACCACCAAATGCTACTGTTTTAATGTATTGGCATTCCAACATACTAAACCTCCTGTTACAATTAATATAGTCAGTAAATTCATAACAAATCGACTATGATTTACATACACACATTTCTGAACTACAATGTAAGCAGTAATTGGAATGACCAAGTTCCCAGCAGGATAAAGCGCTCGTAATTAAGACTATCATCCTTACTTTCATTGCAGTGTTATATTTGTTTTTGCAAATTGAGTCATCGTAATCAGTACGCTCATGTTATCTTGAATAGGTAATGGGAAAAGTGTGGTTTCCGATTACATATCCAACGGAAGTGATGTTTTATGAACGCAGTTAATACTGATATCTCCTAATGCAAAATCAATGTTGCAATGCTCAGAACATTCGTAAAAGTGGTGACTTAACCTTTTGATGCAATTCATAACGACAATGGCCTGATTGACCTCTGAACTGATCTTGAAGAATCTTCAACCGATGAGCAACATAAAACATTGAATTTGCAGTACAAACAGCATAATCAAACTGTTAAAAATACAGACTATGACGAAAAAACTTTAATTTCTTTGAACAATTCTATATTTCCGAATATCAATCGGTTCTTCATGTCTCTCGAAAGGCAGTTAGACGGTCATGAGAAATAGGCGGATTTTCTGAGTACTTTTCCGTATAAAGACTGCTTTGTCAAGCTGCATTTATTCGTTTTCAAAGCGAAGTGCAGTAGCTGGTGCAGTTGGAACAAATACAGATACTCAGAATCCCTATCGAAAGAAATCCATTCCTATGCAAACTCAATCATATCTGTTCTTCCTTAAATAACAGTGTAAAACTGCTCATACCACAAGTTGGTTTCATAATAGAAACTGCTTTTTCCATTCAAAACAGAATGAAAAGAACCGCTTCTTGAGGCTTGAATACAACACCGTTATCTCCATGTTCAATGTTGAAAAGGTGTATATTTCAC
>CAVKBM010000244.1:0-4007 GCA_963654355.1 Bacteroidaceae bacterium
GCAGAGCCAGCAGATTTACAGTCTGCCCCATTTGGCCACTCTGGTAACCACCCTTTGTCTTACTTTTCGGTGAGCCTCTTGTCGGATTCGAACCAACGACCCCGAGATTACAAATCACGTGCTCTGGCCAACTGAGCTAAAGAGGCAATCTTGCAGCCGCATAGCGACTTGTCGAAAGACCTGTTGTAAAACGGCTGCAAAGATACTACTTATTTTTTAATCTCCAAAACTTTTCGCGGAAAATTTTAGTGATTTCTCGTTTTTTCCTTGAATTTCTCAAGTTGCACCTTCATCGCATCTACACATTGATCGACCCCTTCTTCAAAAGTGTCACAAGTCTTCTCAACGAAGAGCGGTTTTCCTCCTGGAACACTAACAGCGACACAGGTAACCTTGTTCAATGATGTAGCTGGCTTGGCAACCTTTAATTGCACCTCTACTTTCTGAATGTCTTCAAATGATTTTTCCAACTTGGCGATTTTCTTTTCGACGAACGCCTGTAGTTTCTCGGTAGCATCGAAATGAATCGATTGAATCTTAATTTCCATAGTTACCTCCTATTTAAAAGGTTAAAACTCACGCCCTGGGATGGGCTTTTTGATATATTCGCTTTAGCTGTTCGAAAGTAGTATGAGTGTATATTTCCGTTGTGGAAGCACTCTCATGACCTAACAATCGTCTTATACTCTCTATTCCTGCTCCATGATTTAGCATAGCTGTAGCAAAGGAATGCCTTAACACATGTGGGGATCGTTTTTTAGCAGTAGATACAACACCCAACCGATTTCTTACCCAGCATCGCACTTGCTGTGGTTTCAATTGAGTCCCTTTTTCAGTGATGAAAAACGCTTTGCCTTCACTATTTGCCAATCCATTTCTAGCACTGACATATTGGAGAAGGGCATTAGCCAATTCCTCACCAAAAGGCACTATTCGTTGTTTGCTACCTTTTCCCATCACCTTCAACTGCCTATTAGACAAGTCGACTGACACTTGGTTCAGCCCTATGAGTTCTGAAAGCCGGATTCCAGTTTGATAGAATGTCATGACGATAGTTCTTTCAAGAACGTCTTGGTAACCATCACCCCATTCTACTTCATCAAACAATCTATCCAGTTCCTCTTCTCTCAGAAACTGAGGAAGCGGTTTTGCCTGCTTAGGACTTTCCACTTGTCTAGCGGGATCTCTATCCACCAGATGATGTGCGAGCGCGAATCGATAAAACGAGCGCAGCGCCGACAGTCTCCTATGGACACTTGCGGCACTGTTTCCTTTATCTATCATGTTCTCCAGCCAATCGCGGATTATATCCGTATCGACTGTTTTCCACGAGAGTTGACAATCCAAATTCTTGTAGAACTTTTTAAAGGCTATCAAATCCTCTTCATAGCTCTTCACCGTCAGTTCTGAGCGATTTTGCTCGTACTGGAGGTAATTCAAGAACTTGTTTATCATTCAGCGTCACTTTTTCCTACACGAGTAGGTTTTCGGCAACGAATATACGGAAATTATTTGGAACTACCAAATTTTTGAGGAAATTTATTGTTCCTCGTCGCGCAGATGCTGTACGTAAATGGCGTGTTCCATCTTCAGGCGCTTTTTGACTGACGGCTTGTCAAACTGCTGACGAGCACGAAGCTCTTTCACCACACCAGTCTTCTCAAATTTTCTCTTGAATTTCTTCAGCGCTCTTTCGATGTTCTCGCCATCTTTTACGGGTACAATAATCATGTTGTTTTGGTTTTAAACTTTAAATGTTAAACTTCACGTTAGGACATAGTCCCACAATTTGCGGATGCAAAATTACATCATATTTTCTTAATACACAAATTTTTCGAATATTTTGTTAGGCGATGCTATCCATCGCATTTTCATGCGACGAGATAACAAGTTCGTTTATATATCGGTCGCCTGTTTAAGATACTTTTATCTGAAACAAGCTCTCATCACTTTTGTGGAAGCCCCAGCATGCGACTTAACATACGTTGCTGAGTGTGCCCCCAAATCTTCACCTTTTATAATAGAGGCAACTACCTTATCCATTTTGACCGTAAATTCTTCTACATCATGGAATTCGATACCGCCTCCACAAGCTTTCAACTCTTGAGCTTCTCTGAATTTCTGATTATTTGGCCCAAAAAAGACGGGTACCCCCCAGACTGCTGCTTCCAAGGTATTATGTATTCCTACGCCAAATCCACCGCCCACATAGGCAACCTTACCATATCGATAAATACTTGACAACAAGCCAAAGCAATCTATGATAAGCACATCGGCCTCATCAACCAAGCTGTCAGTGGCTTGTGTATAGCGCACGACATGTTTTCCCTTTAACAATTGAACTATTTGAGAGATATGTTCTTCGCTTATCACATGGGGTGCGATAATCAATTTCCAATCAAGTTTCGATTTAAAATACGGTATAAATGTTTGTTCATCAGGAAACCAGGAACTGCCAGCCACAAAAACATGGTTACTGTTAGCTATAAATTTTTCAACGACAGGTAATCGTTTAGCTTCCTCTTTTATTTCTAGTACACGATCAAAGCGCGTATCACCTACCACATCCACACAGTATATGCCCTGACCATTGAGCAGTTGCTTACTCTCTTCGTTTTGCACGAAGAAATGCGTAAAACATTTAAGCACTTTGGCATATTGACAACCATACCATTTGAAGAACACCTGATTGGGCCGAAATATGCTCGACACACTATAAACAGGTACATTTCTCAGACTTAGTTCATGAAGGTAATTGTACCAAAATTCATACTTTATGAAAAAAGCCATTTTAGGGCGCACTATGTCCAAAAAACGACGGGCGTTTTCTTTGGTGTCAAGAGGAAGATAACAAACAATATCAGCTCCATCGTAATTCTTGCGTACCTCATATCCCGAAGGCGAGAAAAAGGTAAGCAAGATTTTATAATGTGGGAAAACTTTTCGTACTTGTTCCATAAGCGGACGACCTTGCTCAAATTCGCCCAACGAGGCTGCGTGAAACCAGATATACGTGACATTAGCATCTACCTTTTCACTCAGCACATCAAAGGTAGACTGTTCACCTTGCCACATCTTCCGCACCTTGTCGTTGAACAACGCAGCTATCCGAACACCAAGCGTGTAAAGAAACATGAAGAATTGATACATGTCTATTCTGTCTTATCCTAGAATTTCGATTGCCTTGGCCATACGCCGCAGGGTTTCCTCCTTTCCCAAAAAAGCAGTGATATCGAACATTCCCGGCCCTTTGCCTATCCCTACGAGTGTCAAGCGCCACGCATTCATGACATCACCCATTTTATAACCATTGGCAGCAATCCACTCCTCTACAGCAGATTCCTGTTCGGCGACAGAGAAACCGTTGAGGTCTTGCAATAAACCCATCAATTCCTTCATCTGTTGACCGCTAAACTCTTTCCAACGTTTTTTCACTGTTTTCTCATCGTAGCTCGTAGGCGCAACGAAGAAGAAGCTACACAACGGCCACAGTTCACGCACAAAGCTGACACGGTCTTTCATCATTTGTACTACTTGTCGTACGCGTTCGAACGATTCGTCAACGCCGTTGTTTGCTACAATGGGTGCAAAAAGTTGTGCTATTTCGTCATCACTCTTACGAAGTATATATTCATGATTTACCCAAGCAGCCTTTTGGTAGTCAAACTTGGCCCCACTCTTCGAACATTTGGTAATATCAAAGACCTTAACCAATTCCTCCAGAGAGAAGATTTCTTGTTCTGTTCCGGGATTCCACCCAAGCATGGCTAAAAAATTCACTACGGCTTCGGGGAAGTATCCACTCTCACGATATCCCATACTGATTTCTCCGCTCTTTGGATCATGCCATTCCAATGGGAATACGGGGAATCCCAGCCTATCTCCATCGCGTTTGCTGAGTTTTCCTTTTCCCTCCGGTTTCAGCAATAGAGCCAAATGAGCGAAACGTGGCATAGAATCCTCCCAACCAAATGCACGGTAAAGCAACACATGAAGCGGTGCTGACG
>CAVKBM010000245.1:0-3967 GCA_963654355.1 Bacteroidaceae bacterium
TGAGCTTGGCAGAAGAATTAGGCGACTCACTAGTTTTTGCTGATACCTATCAAGACATGTCGCGGTTCTTTCATGATGTAGGAATGTACCAAAAGGCACTTACTTGTGCAAAGGAAGCCTATTTATATAGAAAATCGATGTTTGATACTTCGAACGCCCTTGCCCTAGCAGATGCATATTGTGATGTTGATTCAACGTTACAGGCAAAAGAAATTCTTGCAAAGGTCAGTAAAGATTCTCATGCTAACCGACACCTTATTTATTATATCAGATGTAAGGCGGCAATAAGAGAAGGACAAATACAACCGGCTATTGTTTGCCTTGACTCGTCAAACTACTATTTAGACAAAATGTACTGTACAACCATGCAAGTCAAAAATGACTATTATGTCTCTGTTCTGCAAAAAGAAAAGGAAGAAGCAAGATTGCAAGGTGAGATTACATCGCAAAAAGCTGCAACAGTATTGACGGTTGTACTGGCACTAATTGTTATCATTTTTGTACTCTACATATATAATACCAATAAGAAGCAAGCAAAACAAAAGGCTACAATGGCAGAACAACTCCATGCGCAAGAACTCTCTCACCGAGATATTCAAATTTGCACTATGAGGAATTTTCTTCTAAAGAAAATTGATATAATGGAAAAGATAGAGTCAATGAGAAACGAGACAGAGAAACACATACTCATATCTGAAGATGATTGGAATGAAATAGAAGTGTTTTTAGATAGTGTCGAGAATCTCTTTGTGTCAAGATTAAGAGCGCAGTTCTCGGGATTGACGAAGAAAGACCTACGACTGATGATGCTGCTCCGTCTTAAAATGCCACAGAAGGCACTTGCACTAATCTATGGTATCAGCGAGAAAGCAATTAAGCAGAAACTATTTCTCTACAAGGCAAAAGTAGGTATAGAAAAAGAACAAAAATCTCTACGAGAATTCATGGAAAACTACTAAAATCAGTAGCAAAACTTCAAATTTAGACCTGCATTTTCTGGGGGGGGGTAAATAATACGTTGATTATCAGTAAATAATAAAAATGTTACAAAATTAAAGAATTAGACCCAATTTCTTTGCTGAGCGTTTTGAATTGACGTAACTTTGCACCGAAATTAACAACAAACGAAATCAGCATGAAGAAAATTATCATTTTTACATTATTGTTGTTACTAACAACATTGCCCTCTACAGCAAAGGGCATAAAGACCCATATGGACGGGATGCGGCAACATGGTGGTGCACGCAGTGCTATTCCTTCAGTAATGGTTGACCAAGAGCCTGCATATGTTACTGTAGAAATAAGTCGTTATTCTGGAGAGTACGCAATTTACATCTCTGATGAGTATGGAGTTCCTTTATCAAATACAAATGGTATTGTAGAAGGACGCACATATAGTATTCTTGAAACAGAAGATTTGCCCACAGGCAATTATACTATCATGATTGTTTTGGGCAATTTGGTTTATACTGGAAAATTCCATATTACGCATTGATAAGGAGTTATATAGCTATATACTATTTTGAATATAAATTTTTAAATTTTAAAACAACAATGACAATGAAGAAATTTTTTATCGTTGCTCTTTGTGTGGCTGGAATGATGAGTTCTTGCTCTAATATTGACGACAACATCGCCAACGATGCCAAAAGTTCCATCCTCCTCACACAACAAGAGTATGCAAGTATTGTACCAGATTCTCAACTAGAGATGACGCAAGGCGAGATTGTTGATATGGTAAGCAAATTCTCTACAACAGGCAATTCCACTAGAGCTGTCGCTGCCAATCCGACAATTGTGAAGAAGTTTTCTCTCTCCTCTTATAGTAACGGAAAACAGATTCCTCTCTATGAGGTAAGTCTAAACGAAGGTGACGATGCTGGTTATGCTATCGTTTCTGGAGACGAAAGAGTCCCTGGAGTCATAGCATATGTTGAGCATGGCTCTCTCAATGACACCCTCACCAACAAAGGTGCAGCTATGATGCTCAAAGAAGCTCAGCGTTCGCTGATAAGCAAAGTGAAGGCTGTAGATATTGCTATAGATTCTTTGCGAGCAAGTGCTAAAGCTAAAATATCTGCAAAGATTGGCACCAGTAATTTTACTTTTGATGAAGTAAAAGACCGTATCGAAGTTCAAAAGGGTATTACCAGAGCGGTTGCTACGTCCAATCCTCAGGGCACATTGTTAAAGCAAGTGACACCACTTATCACCACAGAGTGGAATCAGTATGCGCCATACAACAATCTTATGGCTGAGACTACTGCATCCGCCATGCAAGGATGGCCATATTATGGGAAAAACGCTGTAGGATGTACCGCTGTTGCTGTTGCTCAGATAGTTGCATTTTACGAATGTTTATCTACTGTCAATGGTGTTTCGCTTAATTGGAGTGCACTGAAGTCATCCTCGCAAATTAGTAATTATGGAAGTGAATCTTTAAAAACACAGATTTCAAATTTATTTTACCATGTTGCTCACGGAATTCAAACAACATGGAGTAATGGAGAGGGTGGTGCAAAAATAAGCAATGCCTCAAGCTACCTTAGCGGACTTGGCATCACTTTTGATTCCGGAAGTAAGTGGGCTGGATATTCTATGGATGCGGGACGAATTGTAGAATCGCTTGACAAATTGTATCCCGTAATTATTACAGGAGCATATGAAGCGGGCACAAGAAGTTCTAGTGTCGGAGGAAGACGTTGCTGGATTCTTGACGGTTATCAAATCCGCAGAAGAACAACGACCACCCGTACCGTTGTAAAGCAAAACGACACATACATCCATGCGAATTTTGGATGGAGCGGCAGCGAGGATGGGTACTATATGGTGGATAGAAACACCACCAATCTGGATTTTGAAACTTCGTACAACGGACATTACAACCAGGATTTGAAACTCTATCCTAATGTAAGAAAGAAATAAAACAACCAGCTAAGAGGGTGCGTTATACAAGACGCGCCCTCTTTATCATATATTATAAAATTATGAAAATATATAGCATATTAAGTGTTATCTTAGTTACGTTATGCTTCTTTGCATGTAAGAGCAATAAAGAAAATGAGTATCAGCCTCTGACTATAGAAAATTATGCAGAGGTATCCTTGGGTGATACGACAAATCTCATAATAACTGGTGGCAGTGGAAACATTATTGTTGAAGGAAACGATAAAGTGGACATTTCTACAGCTCAGAATGACAAACAGAAAATCACTCTTATCGGCAAGGAAATAGGTACTACTAACATCTTCGTACGAGATAAAATCACGAACGAGTCATGTAGCATTGAGGTTAATGTGATTCTCCCATTTCTTACGTTGAACTTTGAAGAGGAGGAAGGAAACCACCTCAATATAAGGTCAAATAGCTTATTCGTATTGGTTGCAAGTGAGGATAGCATATGTTACGCTTTTAGCTATAATAACATGCAGTTTAAATATAATGACATACCAATTATGAAAGGAACATACCATATATCTCAAAATGGAACCATGTTGTCTTTCGACTTAAAAGGAGAAAATAGTACCTTCGAACATACCTTTAAGTTAAAAAACGATAATGTTGCATACCTTCTGTCAAACATGTCAAACATAAACATGCTACCGCAAACCTATTTAACGGCAAGTTTTACAGACATAGAAACGGGCATTGACTTTCCGCATGTGTTCATAGGAAATAAAGTCCACAAGACTTTACCAAAAAGAGAGTAGAAGGTCGTATGATAGAATTTCTTTCTCGATAGCATTGCTTATGTCTGAAATAATTGCTACATAAGCAACATTATTGAATTAAATTCAGAAAATACGTATATTTTTATTCGTTTGCTTTTCTCTCCTTATGAATATCCACTATAAGACTCAGTCGTCGCAGAAAGATAGTCCTCGTACCTCAGACTGACTTCCTCCGACTATGGTACGGCAAGAAAAATCCTTGGCGGTATGCCTTGAAACACTTCAAGACTATACTG
>CAVKBM010000246.1:0-3961 GCA_963654355.1 Bacteroidaceae bacterium
CCTCAATAAGCGAATCCTCTCACAGATGATCAATATTGACAAGGTGGCCTACAAGGAGGTGAATTTCAAAAGCAAGCTTATCGAATGGACACAGCGCAACAAAGTGAAGATGGAGTTTCGTGAGGTAAACACTGGAAGGGACAAGAACGGCAGCCCTACATTCACCTATCAGGTTTACTTGGAAGACGTAGCAGGATGTGTGGGCGAAGGATTCTCGAAGAAAGAAAGCCAGCAGAATGCTTCCAAAGACACGCTCAACAAGCTGAAGCGCGAACCACAATACATTGACCAGGTGTTTGCCGCCAAGGGACAGCGCACCAAGATGGAGGAGGAACCGGTAGAGGCATTGCCCGACACCCACGAAAGCGATGCATTCATCGTGACGAAAGGCGAACGTAGCGTGGGTGAGAAACACGAAACTGCTTTCCGTGAGCGTGTGTATACCGAGCGCGAAAGTGCGGCCAGTGAGCGGCATGAAACTATCATCGAACAAAACACCGATGCCGACATGGAGCATAATGAGTTCGACCTGAGCGATATCAGTGCCAAGGCGCAAAGCCGTGAGGACATCATTGCTGCAGCCGAGAAAGAAGCTTTTAAAGCGGATAATGAGGCGTGAAGAAACTAAAAGATATACAAATTATGTAAATGTTTTTATCATTGACAAATAGGCTTTCTTTAGTGCTGCGTTACACGGTCTGCATGCCTTGATAATCACATTTCATCATAGTTAATAATATAAGAAAAGCTTTTCAAGAATACTCACAAATAGTATTTTTGAAAAGCTTTTCTTTATTTTTTGATTGTTGGGATAAAAAATGCCAATAATGGCGTTTATGCAGTTAATAGTATATATTTATACTATTTCTTTATTTTTAGCAATTATATTTATGCACTGGAAAATTTTTCCCAAAAATTTCCTGATGCATTCTGAATTAAAATTTCGCTCATTTTATTATATTTGCGACAAAACATTATATGAAATGAGAAAAATGGTTATTACATTATTTTTAATTATGTTCATGCAATTTATTACTTTGCAGAGTAGAGCTCAAAGTAGGGAAGCTGCATGGATTAATGTTTGCAATGATGTTAATAATTATTATAATCATTCTACTACCAATGACAAAAAACGTGCTGTGGCTTTTTTGTTGGAAAATGCACCTTATCACCTTACAAAGGTTAATGATACGCTTTCTTTATATTACAACCAACTTGCACAAATCAATAAGGATAATAAATACCCTCAGTGCAAACCTAAGATGACTGATTTGTACTGCAAGTTTAATATGACACAACAATTTGAGTGGGTAAGTGATACAGTAGTGCTAACCTCTCAATACTTAATCGACAATATTGATTCCGCATACACGTCATGGAAGGAAGGCCGTTATGCCAAACATCTGACATTCGATGATTTTTGTGAATATCTGTTGCCCTATCGGGTGGGAACGGAGAACATATCACGTTGGAGAAAAGAACTGTCTGACAGGTTTTCGCATCGAATAGACTGGATGCAAATAGAAGATGACAAGAAGGCTTCTGCTTATTGGGCTGCGCTTTATCTTAATGATCAAATCAAGAACTTGGGGTTTCATATTGATGCAGTCAAACATTTCGGAGAAATAGATTTGCCGTATCAAGCTTTGAAGAATATCAAAATGGGAGAATGTGAGGATTACGCTGAGTTTACAGCCTATGTAATGCGTTCTTGTGGCATCCCTGTTGCAATTGATTTTACTCCTCAATGGCCATTTAGGTCAAGTGGTCATTATTGGAATACGGTGCTCGATAACTCTGGACGGAACATACCCTTCATGGGAGGCGAGAGCAATCCAGGCTATCCTTGCAAGGCTGGATATGTTATGGGTAAAGTTTATCGGAAGACTTATGCCTATCAAAAAGAGAGCCTGTTTGCGCTTAACTCAAAATATTCTGAGATTGTCCCAAGTCTACTCAACAATCCTTTTATAAAGGATGTATCTAAAGAATATGTTCGGGGTGTGGAAGTTATGGCTACTCAAAACGAGGCTGTAAAAATAAATCGGCATTTCTTGTATTTGTCAGTATTTAATAACACAAACTGGATACCTATTGCTTATGCAGAAAAGGACAGCAATAATAAAGCGTCGTTTCATGATGTCGGGACAGGCATTGTTTACCTTCCTGTAGTGTGGACAATGAAAGGTTCCAGACAAGCCAATTACCCTATCTTGGTGAAGGCAAATGGTGAAGAATGCCAAATGATACCCAATATCAAGCGTACGCAAACCATACGTATGAATCGTAAATTTCCTATTTTCGGTGGTGTATTGTCTTATAGCAAGCGTGTGGTGAATGGATACTTTGAAGCTGCAAATAACCAAGATTTCAGCGATGCAGTAACCGTAGGAAACATTACCCGTAATCCATTGATGCGATATGACTCTCTGTCTGTCACACAAAAAGGCAAGTATAGATATTGGCGATACGTTTCTCCGAAGAATGGCCATTGTAATGTGGCAGAAATCATTTTCAAAAAAGCAAATCATACGGTGCCATTTGACTCTATCATAAATGATGGTACTACAGAGAATGGTTATGATGTGAAATATGCTTTTGATAATAACGAATTGACATTTTATGAGAGTAAGAAAGCAGATAGTGGCTGGATTGGCGTGGACTTTGGAAAAGCTGTGTCGGTAGATAACATAGTCTTCCTTCCTCGCAATGATGACAATAATGTCGTTCCTAACCACTTGTATGAACTCGAATATTATGATGGAACTCAAAAGGTTTCATTGGGAGTGAAGAAATCTGTTGGCTATGAGATAACCTTTGAAAGAGTGCCTACTAACGCTTTATATATTCTCCATGACTTGAGCAAAGGCTCAGAAGAGCGAGTCTTTACTTATGAGAATGGTGAAGTGAAGTGGTATTGAACGTGAAGAGAACCTATCAACATGTCTAACATATAAAAACCTAAAGCTTATGAAACACTTTCGCATTATTTTTGCTGCTTTGCTGCTAATCGGTGCAACAGCATTGACTGTCTCTTGTTCTTCAGATGAGGAGCAGGGCTACAATTCCGAGGCGAAGGAATATGCGTATACCTCTGAGGAAATGCAAAAAATCCAGACCTTCATGGAAGAGTACGAGGTCAGTCTGTCTGGACTTGTAACGTCAAGTGCAAAACCGCTTCCATCTGTTGACGACATGCTTGACCTTGTCAAGACCATTGCCTCCCTGCAAAGTGCTGTGAGCCATCCTGTGGATATGGCCAAGAACTCTGCCACATTTTCGAATATGGCCAAGAACAACCTCATGATGAGTTCTGATGTAGAGACTTATAGTGGTTCCACAAGTGGAACGTCTTATAATTATAATGCTACCATTAATTATACCGTTTCTTGGAAAAACGTGGATATTACTCGCGGTGGTGGAGAGATAAAGGTGTCTAATGTGAATATTGATGACAGCAATAGCAAGTGGGATATTAACTATATAGGATTTAGTTATGGTTTTTCGGGAGCTTATTACATTACTTACACGTTGAAGTTTATTGCTTCTAAAAAGCTGAATAGCACGGGAAGTTATCCTTTCCAAATTAGTGGTTCATGTAACATGTTTAGCGGAAAATGAGAAAATCAATCTTGCTTTTTCTAATTACCATCATGTCAATTTCCGTCAGCGCTATGGAGACATTGCAGGTCAGATTGGACAAGGATGCGTGCGCTTTGGGTGACACGCTGTCCTACAGCTTGGCCCTGACGAGCAATGAGCCTGTCAGCAGCCGCATCGTGTATGTGGAATGGCTGACGCCCGAAGGCTTTGTTGTGGACCGACAGGTGCGCCGGCTGGAGAACGGAAAGATGGATGGCGCGGTGCCTGTGTTGGCCAAGAACTACTCGGGACTCTATGAGTTTCGCGCATACACACGCTATATGCTGCGGGGCGGCCACTATTTCAGCAAGGTCATTCC
>CAVKBM010000247.1:0-3901 GCA_963654355.1 Bacteroidaceae bacterium
ATCTTTGTTCGCTGTTATTAAATCTATTCTGTAATTTACTCAAAAGATTCATATTTCAAAGGTGATGTTTTAACCGAAATAGTCTGCAACAAGAAAGTTATATACTAGCATATATAGTCCGATGCAAGCTATTCCTAAACGTGCTATGTACATAGGCTTAACTATATAGAGGCAATATGAAAAGAGCACGGCGTCAATTATTCCGAATAAATCGCTTATGCGGGTAGCGATTACAGGGATAGTTGCCATACTTAGCATAATAAATAAACTACCAGCTTCGATTTTCATTAAAATAGGAAAATAAAAAGCTTTATTTTTTAAATAGTCATTGAAATATAATAGTAGATAGAAAAGGATGCACTTAGCTAAGAAATAGACATTCTTGTAGGGTGTAACCATTTCTACTAATCCGGATCCATCATCGCTGGAACTTTTGTAAAAATCAATTTTGCCAATCAGAAATGTTGATGGTAGGAAAGAAAATAAGTCTATATGCAAAAAATACATAAGAAATCCTATAGGAACAACTGCTCCCATTAGAATTTTTCCTTTTGGTGTTATTGCCTTATTTCCTAATATGAAAAAAGGTAAAAAAGCCGCACTCGAATAATGAAATAGAATTGCTATTATAAATGTTATTAATAGGTGAATATATTTTCTATCAGCACACAATTTTACAGAAAGCATTAAAAATGCTCCTGCCACAGCAGCTCTGATTTGTACTAGGTCGTGTAGTTCATAATACACTGGGATATAAATAAGCATAGCGGTGAAAAAGAATGGAGTCATTCTTTTTATCATTTCCATTTTTAAAGGTATACTACATATGGCATATATGCAAAATATAAACGTGATTCCTCCACCTAAAGTGAGAATAATGCGACTTAAATATATAAAAGTCGGTTCTGTTGCTATGGAAATTAGTTCATTCTCATTGTTGTAAAACATTGTTTCATAGGCTTCTGCATCAGCTACCGTGCTGGCATCTTTGAAACCAGCAGCTGTAATCATAATAGCATAAAGGACACCCAAAATGTACATCATATACTTTTTGGGAATATATTCTTCTAAAAATGCTAATATGACGATCGCGGCGAATAGAAATAGCAGAAAGATGTTCATTTTATTACTTTATCCCTTTGTTGGCGGATTTCGTTAATATGTAAATACTTGTGCCAAGAAAAGCACAGAAAGTCACAAATATAGAAATAAACATTCTTTTGGGACCAGCTGGCTTTGTCGGTATCATTGCTGTGGATATGGGTGTGAAGGCTGGCGTGTTCTCTTGTATCTTAGCTTGTGCTGCTTGGGTCTGTGTCGCCAATGCCGAGTAGGTGTTATATAATAGTTGCATTTCGTTTTCCATGTCATCAATCTTTAAACTTACGCTTCGTAATGTGACATCGGTGTTGGCATCTGATGCCGATGCATACTTCTGTCGCATGCATTCATACTTAGCTTTGGCTTCATCGCATAGTCTTTTGTAATAAGCATAATCGTTACGTGCTTTTTTTGTACGGTAATCGATAAGGAATGATTGTATGCGAGCCAAGACGGAGTCTCCTATTATTGCGCAAACTAATGGATCTTGATCGGTAACGGTTATATTGATGGCATCTGTTTTTTTGTCAATATTACATTTAATCTTTGACATAATATTTCCTACAACCTCTTGCTGATGTTTGTTTAGTGCCCTAACATTAGAAATAGTTACAGAACTATTTTTTATATTTTCTTTGTGTTCAAATAAATGTTTTATTGGACCGAATAGGTACTTGTCCCACACTGCCATTTTTTGGTATTTGTCCATATAATTGTAGTATGTGGTGTTCACCTTTCCGTCCTTTGTCTTTACGTTAATGGAGAACATCGTTACGATAAAATTGGGCGAACCTATCAAGTCGGGGTAGAGTAGTGGAGAGATGGCGTCTTCGCCTTGTCCAAGTTTAGATAAACCTCCCAATCCGAATGACGAAGCTAATGAGGAAATAGAAGTGGATGTGCTGCCTGCCTGGCTTTCAGGAGCTAATTCCATCTTGCAGGTATAGTAACGTGGTACACAAAGCGTCAGCAAATATGTACCAATCAAAACGATTGGTAAAATATTGAGATAAAGCATCTTGTGCGCCCAAAGTCGCTTCGCCAGTTTCGTTACATCAATAGAACTAATCTCAGATGTTTTTTCTTTATTGTTTTCGGTACTCATCTCTTTTGTATTTTAATCAATTTCTATTATAATTTAGGGGCGTTTCATAGTCCCAAATATTGGGTGTTTGCAAATATATCTCACAAATTAGATTACCTCAATTTTGCAGAAGAGGAAGACTTGTCTTCCATATTCCATTTTTGTCAGAGCCTATGCGTGTAATCAAGCCTAAAGACTGTAATTTCTTAATACTCCTTGCGATTGTAGCTCTTGACAATTTTGCGTTCTGCATAAGGGTATTGTAAGTAGCCTCTTTATCATCCCTTATAATATCCAATACGATAGCTTCAGTTTTGCTGAGTTTTACAGTTTCATTTACAGTTTCATTTACAGTTTCGTTTACAGTTTCATTTACAGTCTCATTTACCTTTTGGCATCCTCTTGGCATTACTACGAGCATGCCGCCCATTGTTGCTTCCAAAGTCGGCTCTGGCAAACCGGCATTCTTGAAACCAGTTTGGATGATGCCAATTCCGCGTCCCCACGACTCGATAAAACCTGCCTTATAGAACGCGTTGGCAATGTTTAGGTTGCGAGGCTTGGAGGTGTGTTTGCCGAGCAAGGTTTCTATTGTGTAATTATCCGGGAGGTTACCGTCATTCCAAAGCCAAATGTGGTCGTTGAAGACTTTCATCTGTATCTGCACACCTGTATAGTCTTTGTGGATGATGGCGTTGTATATGGCTTCTCTTAATGCTTTCTCTGGAATCTCCAAAGGTTCGATGCGCTGCATCCCTTCGTAGTGGATAGGGGAGATGAGGTACTTCGATTTCAAAGTCTCCATCACACGGTCTGCCATTTGGATGATGTTACCTTCCACGATGTCCTGGAATATCAAGTCGGTATCATCTTTGATGAAACGCCCTAAACGAAAATCTGCGCAAGTAAAGAACCGTGCTGGTTCTTTGCCGAAAAGCAAGATGGCTGCATTTTTCAATTTGCCATCTTCGATGAGATGAAGATTGTCTAATACTTCCTCGGGGGTGTCGTTGAGGGACTCCACAGGCATCCGCTCGGCATCTACGGCCTTTCGCAAGAAGTATTTGACGGCTTTTGGGTCGATGTCATCAATGGTTGCACGTTCATTGATGATGTCATCCCACGAACGTCCCATCTTCTTGAGTATGAAGTGCTGGAGCGCAATGCCTTTGAGTTCATGTTTGGTGGAGCCTGAGCGATAGTGGTATATGCCTTTATAAGCTATTGGAATGTTGCTTGGGCCTACGCAAATCTCAATATAATCGAGACTGCCTTGGTGATGGAGGTTGACATCTGTCACGATTCCCAGTGTCATGACTATCTTGTTGGGGATATCTTCCATGAGTTGCTTGCAGTGCTTGATGCCCACGACTTCTTTATCGTCATTGACTCCAATGAAGATTCTTCCGCCATGTGCATTGGCAAAGCCGCATATCCATTTGAGATATTCGTCTTTCCAGCTTTCTTTGTATTCTATATTTTGACTTTCTGCTTCAAGCATCTTGTTGTGATTACTGGATACAAAGTTACAGTTTTCTTTTGTAATTACCAAAATATTCGGCTGTTAATATGTGTGACCATCTCAAGAGGGGGACAGGGACTGGTACTTTGCCCCACAGCTTAATTTTTGTTATTCTATTTCTCTGATTTGTATTTCTGTTAAGCCGGTGTAGCGCATAATCTTTTCTATGCTTTCACCGTCTGCCAGCATCTCCC
>CAVKBM010000248.1:0-3897 GCA_963654355.1 Bacteroidaceae bacterium
ATTCAGAATTATTATTGACAACATTCATTTGGTTTAAGAGTGCGGAAATGTAGAAATCATGTCTGTCGACAGTCTTGCTACCAGCCCACCACTTGTAGTCACTTGCGAAATTCCATAAATATGTAGCCGTTTGTGCGTGCAACTCTTGTTTTTGGGGAAAATCATCACGCAGCATCTCCATAGCCTTTTTTATGAAATATTGTTTGTCATTATCTGTCGGACACGACTTCAACATTGTTGCATAATCTTTCATTTGTTTGGTGCTCATAGCCATATATTCCTTACAGATTTTAGCAAACAGATTTCTATATGTTAAGAGCTCTGTGCAAAAATCAACAAAGTATGATGCAATAACAAACCATTGATTTGCAATGTATATCTTTTGATCAATTGAATTCGTTACGACAGTCGTGTTCTTCAAATAGTCAACATCACAATCTTTCCCTGCAAGATAGTTTTTGTAATCAACTTTAAACAAGTCGTTTAGCTCGACTTCTTGAAGCAAGAACTCGTCCGTCAAACGTTTTTTTGCGAGTGACAGCACAATATGAAGATCCTTGAGAATCTGATTTGACTGAATGATTTCCATAAGCTATGCATTTAGTAACTGTTCAACAATTTCTTTTGCAAGACGTTTAATGACTGGAATAGCAACGCTGTTTCCAAATTGATGATATGCCTCTTTACGTGAAACGACAATCTTGAATTCCAAGTTTTCGGAATTATAGTTTTGGTTGTTTGCGCACTCTGGCTTTTCCCAGCCATTTCCGATAATCCGATACCCCTGTAAACGGCCAGCTTCTACTGGGGTCAATCGGCGGGGATTAAGTTCTTTTCCACTCTGGTCAATTAATATTTCACTTCCATCTTTCCAATAACGAGCAGATATAGTGCTACAGTAAACGCTTTTATTGTTGAATAGCGAATAGCCAAAACCTTTTCCGTTGGCTTTGTTTCGTTCTTTGCGCCGTTGGTGACCTTCCCACATTCTGTCACTTATAGTGTAATATGGGTCTATTGTAGCTTCTGGCTCAAATATGTCAGAAACTTCTGTCTTTATAACCCTTTCGGGCAAGTCTTTAGTCTTTTCATAGATGGTATTCCCTTTAGGGGTAATCCCATAAGGAAATTTGAAATTTTCAACCTTAATAAGGTCTTTATACCACGCAATGATGAAGAGACGTTCTCGGTTTTGGGGCACGCCAAAGTACTTTGCATTAAGTACATCATAGTTATAAGCGTAGCCGAGTTCTTCCAAAGTGGCAAGAATGACCTTTAGAGTTTCACCCTTCATGTGATTCTTCAACCCCTTTACATTTTCTAGGAATAATACCTTCGGCGGATTACCAGACTCAATCTTTTGCTTTATAATATTGGCTATATTGAAGAATAAGGTTCCTCTTGTGTCTTCAAAACCACGTCGCAAACCCGCAATGGAAAAGGGCTGACACGGAAAGCCGCCACAACACACGTCAAAGACTGGGATTTCCGACGGATTTTGCTTAGTTATGTCCTCATTGAAATACTTGTAATTATCAACGAAAAGATTAGGGGATATATCTTTATAGTTTGCTTCATAGGAGATTCTGGCATATTTATCCCATTCGCTGGCAAACACACATTTACCACCAACTCCATGCATTGCTGTATGAAATCCACCTATACCAGCAAAGAGGTCTATAAATGTAAATTTTTTTGTTTTCATTTTCTGCCTTTGAATGAGTTTAGTGCTTGCTCTGAAATGTGTATACCTTTATTGTAACTTCCTGATAGTTGTATATTACTTTCAACATTTTCTGTCGTCTCGGTCTGATAATTATTTCTCAACTCAGTTAATGTTTTACCATTGTAAGAAAAGAAGTCTGGCCCACGATAACTGTCTGACGGGGTTCGTAAATCGTCGGGGATGAAAACTTTAACAAAGGATGACAACTTATAAATGTTTCCTTCGTATTCTACTTCATTATCGGAAATTACCTTAACAGAAAAATTCTTGGCATCAAATGTTACATATTCGCCAATATTAATACCAGCCATACTGAACCTAAAGTTACTCGCTCTTTTTGAGGAAGTTTCCGAATAGGCAGGATGTACGTTAGTAACAGACTGATATGGTTCACTGCTAGCAATATCGTATAGACTTTGCGCTACAGCGAGGAAACGAGGAAAGTTAAGTGTTCCCCATTGGCTGTTTACCACTACTTCCATGCCATCTTTTAAACGAATTATTTCGTCAGTTTTTGTACAGTAACGAGTCAAGATGTCACCATTTGTCCTTTTTGCCCATTCCTTTACCAATTCATACGGGCGAACGACTCCGCGTTCCTTACTGGCAATTTTTGAAGGAAATTGTTTTTCCAAATCTTCTATAGTTGCAGATGGATGTTCTTTGACATACAGGCTTATTATAGCATGCACAAAGCGTTTTTTGCTAAGCATCTCGCCACCATTGATGGAAAATTTGGTTCGATCACGGCTATTTTCTTTATGCGGCAATATATAAGTCGAACCTATTTGAGGAGCCGGCTCAGGAACCATATTTCCACCAAAATAGACATCGACATGTATCTCTTCCAACTTTTCTTCAACATAATCGCCTTCAAAACCTTCTAATTCAAGATATGTTTTAAGAACTTCTTTGGCTTTGTCTTTATTGTTGATAATTTCATCAAGAAGAGATTCCAATTTAATATTGGGCATAACTTCGTCATATATAGTCTTACAAAAAGCGTTTAACTGCTCTTTATTAAAACTACTTGACGGCAAGATGTTAGCAAGTTTACTTCCATATACATCGTCTTTGTCAAAATTTATATTCTTGATACGGACATAATCGTCTGCATCATCGGGTTTGAAGTATAAATTTAATGTTTGGCCAAGTGTTATGACAGATTTGCAATCAACATCAGAAGCCACAGCCTTAACAACTTCAGCAACATTTTCTTCTTGAATGTCAGCTGCAACAATGATGGGAAGATAGACATGGTATTCATCTTTCTCCTTACTCCCCAAAACAATATCAATATTTTTACCCGATACTGTCTTAAAGTCAACAACCATTGAATTGTTGATAGTCTTCCAACCAAGCATCCGCAGGCAACTCACCATAGCTCTTCTTGCAGTAAGTCTATCAGTTGTTTTTGAAACGGACCTCAATATTTCTATTATTTCAAGCCAATTGTCATTCATCTTAAAAAGTTTTATTCAACACCCCGTTAGTCTGTGGCTTTCGCCTATCTTTAGACTTGTCGTGTTCACGAAGGAATCTAAATTTTGTTTGTTGTTACGCCAAGGCTTTCTGCATGAGTTCAAGCCTGAGGGCATAAATGTCTGCACCATTCTTTCACCAACATCAAAGCGCTCGACCGTTAGACGATTTGATAGATAGCGCACTCTTCTTTGCTCTCGTCTTTCGAAGCCGAGGCTTCTTTGATTCTATTGTGCTGCATATCTTTTGATGTTAGTAACACAAAAATAAGAATTTTTATATCAACGAAAGAAGAAATTATCAAAAATCTTTCCCAAGAGATTGGTATTTAACAGATATTCACGGAATGTGTTGGTATGCCTGCTCCAAATTACATGCCGGATATGCTCGTGACTGTGGTGACACGCCCTTTTCCCCTTACACGCCCTTTTCTCTTTACACGCCCTTTTCCCTTTATTCGTTTGCAAAGGTACTGCTTTTTTCGCCTGTTTCCAAATTCCGGGATGTGATAAGGAACGATTTTCAGAAAAATGTCGAAAAAATGTTCTACCTGTACGGTTGCAACGCGCCCTGTAAGGGCAATCTGCGCCTAGCCCAGGGCAACGCCCTGGGTATTTAAGGGGCTAACGTGCGCCCTGAAAGGGCAAAAAGCGCTACCACAAAGGCAACGCAACGGAGGAAACGCGCAA
>CAVKBM010000249.1:0-3870 GCA_963654355.1 Bacteroidaceae bacterium
ACAAATGTCGGAGACTTTGTCGGTGACTTCAAGAACAATAGAGAGAGACTTGTCGACAATGCAAAAAGCTGGCATCATAAGGCACGAAGGTACGGACAATGCTGGAGTGTGGGTGGTGCTAGAAAAATGTTTAAAACTCGATAAATGTTGAAATAAACGCTATGAACAAAAAGAAGATAAATTTAGATGTTGATAAGTTGTTCGATGAATCGAGCAGCATGAACGGCGTCGAACTTGACATAGATGTCCCCTTGGCACAAGAAGCACAAATCACCATACCCGAAGGCTTCCAAATAGATACTATGGCTGCGGTCAAAAAATTGGAAGAGTTTGTTGCTGTCAATTACCCGAACTATCTAAACCTATATCGTGGCCATGAGTCAAATATATACAAATTAGAATCGACAATTGCCCGATTATCAAAACAGAATAACAAATGTTCTCCTCAAAAAGTAGTCGAAGTTGAATCAAAAGGGTACAATATGTTCTGTAGTAATGTTTTCAAGAACGACTGGCTAAAGTACAAATTAAATTCGTCAAATGAAGTTATGTTTAAGATGTCTATTGGACGTCATTTGGGATTACCATGTAGGCTAATTGACGTTACCGCTCGTCTTGAAACTGCAATATGGTTTGCCGTGATGGACCCAAATTACTATGATAAAGATGGAGAAATAGTCCTCATAGTATTGGATAAGGATGAATTTGTTCGTGAAGGCTCATCGCCATTCGGTACATCAAAAGTTTCATATTCACATGAAACATTTGGTGCTGTGGACTCTTTGAATGAATTACCATTAGGAGAGCAACGAAGATTCATTCAAAACGGACATTTTATATGGGTCGACAATAATTCGTTATTAAATGAGCAACAGGTTATTGAGGAATCTGCCATTACGGTAATGCGCTTTACTATACCTCAAGATGCAAAACCATCTTTAGCCTCAGAAGTTATTCGAGATGTTTTAAGTGGTTGTGCCTATCGTTCAGATATCGAAAGAATCAAAAAATGTATGGTTGAACTTTGATAATATTAAGCATATGAATATAGCTGCAAATAATAAATGGAATCCATATTGTAGGCTCCGCTATAAAAACAGAATGTTAATAAAAGTGTCTTTCTCTTTGTTGCCAAAGACGGAAATCTGCCAGACTTTTCTGCGTATGAGTACTTTGTTAGTATTCCTACTAATAAGTGCTATATCATTCGCACAATTAACAGAGGAATGGGACGACATTTGCTATGACATTGGCTATAGATGTGCCACTACGGACATAGATCCGATAGAGGGAATTTACTCTGTCTCTATTGAATCAAAAATACTTCTGAACAATGAAGTTGTAAGCCAAAAACATTCAGATGGAGACCTTACTATATACAGCAATTCTAAAGGTAAGATAAGGGACTATGATAATAAATTTGAATTCTGTAGAATTGGTAACACTCAAACATATGATGTGGATGTCTTGTGGCCTCAATGTGATATAGTCCAACATGAGCGTATCAGAATAAAGAATACAGACTTTTTCGACGTGTCATTTTCATTAACCTATGAAATGCCACAAACAGAACTGAAGAATAAATTTGGTAATTTCTATACATTAGGCTTAAGGGCTGTATACAACTTGCAATGTAAAAAAAACACTCCCAGATAAGGGACTTGTAGATAGAGTTGTGGCTTTGTTGAAAAAACGCAAAGATTCTGCAACTTTAATTTGGACAGGTACAGGCTTTTCGATAACAAACAACATGGTGGCAACTAACTTTCATGTGATAGATAATGCTAAAAGAATCTACATAACAAATGAAACTATAAGAGACACCATACCAGCGTCAATAGTTGCATCAAATAAGGAAAAAGACATAGCTATTATTTCTATTGGAACTCGAAATTTGCCACATCATAAATACATGATAACGCAAGAGCAGCAGAAAGTTGGAACAAATATTTTTGTACTGGGCTATCCTCTGACTTCGACAATGGGAAATGAAATAAAGGCAACGTCCGGAATAGTCAGTTCTCAGTCTGGTTATAAGGGAGACCATAACCTTTATCAAATTTCCGCCCCTATTCAACCCGGCAATAGTGGAGGTCCAGTATTTGATTTTAGTGGAAATGTTATTGGAATCGTTTGTGCCCATCATACTCAGGCAGAGAACGTGGGGTATGCAATAAAGGGCAAATACCTTATGGAGTTATGTAATGATAATGCCATATCTATAGACGAACAAAAGTTCAATGGAGAAGGCAATTATAAAGATTTGTCAGAACTCATAGAGAATTTTAAACCAAACGTGTTCCAAATTATATGTATAAACAAATAAAAGAGTTACGATATGAAAAAGATATTCTTGTTTCTAGCATTTGTAATTGCTCTCACTGTGGATTGCTATGCGCAAGAACCTGGTAACAATCTTGGGAAAAGTCTCGCAACCATGAAGCGAGAGTTTCCTGAATTAAGGTATCTTAAAAGTAATGCCAAAGGAGATGAATATGAAGATGGTTATCCAGAAGATGGAATAGCCACATTCTTTTATTTCAAAAATGGTACTGTAATAGAGGAGTGCATGATTTGTCAATCTAACGATGGATTCCCCATAGAATGGTATAATTCTATGGCATCTGCGTTTAATGGAAAATATTACAATTCGCTAAGAAAGAATGATTTATATGAGAAAATTTATGTTTTCTCAACCTTCAATGTGAATTTAATTTTTGTTTCAGAAGGCGGGAAAAATACCGCACTGATAGTCTACGAAGCGACTAACAATACTAATCATTATGGCAAGTCAAATACTTCAACCCCAATTTTTGAGCGTCCCAAACAACAAAAACACATTACTCCTGCAAAGACAGGCAAACTAAATTGGTATGAGATAGACTACTTTGAGGATAGTCAGTATGTCCGTGACATGTGTTATGTTGGCTCTTATTCTGCGACATCCACTCCATCTATCTTCGGATCAAGAACTTATAGTGATGCTTTTCAGTCAGCAATAAAAAAGATACAAAAGAAGGCTGCAAAGAAAGGCGTAAGGAGGTTGTTGGTCACATACAAATCTTCTATGAATGATGCTTTTCTAACAGTTAAAATAGAAGCCGATGGTTACAAGTAAAAACATATGCTAATATATTCAAATTTATAAAAGAGATGATTATGAGAAAGTTATTGTTACTATTTGCGTTGTTGACTTGCTGCATCAACAGTTTTTCGCAAAGCGAAGAGTCTCTAAGAGATTATTTCACAAGAAATGCAGGTTCGTTAGATCCCATTGAGGGTATATATGATGTAGAATCATCTGGAGATTATATCACTCCGTTTGTCCATCACAAATATCCGAAATCAAACTCCGTTTTTTATATTGTGAAGAACGGAAATCAATATAAGGTATATGTAAATGCAGATGGCGACTTTGGGGAAAGTAATATCAAAATTGAGCCAATCGCAGGCAATGCTTACCGCTTTTATTTTCATACCAGTTCTACAAGAATATATCTTGAAAACAGAAATCATTTTGAAGCAACCATAGAATTGGACAATGAATCGGGTAAGGTGTTTACTGATAATAACAGATTAGCAAAGTCAGTTCGTATCATTCTTAAAAATGATGCTATAAAGACATATCCTCGCAATTAGCGATGCTGTAACCACTTGACTTTAAGCGCAAGCCTAAGGTCAAGCGGTTGTTTGCATATTACGTCCCAATGTAGAAGATATAAGGAAACAACATTTCGGACAAAAAGATGAACAATTATGGCAAAGATGAATTTAACTCCACTTTCAGATGTGGTGGATGAAGTTTGGGGTAAAGAAGGAACTCCCAAGCGAGATGCGATGGAAACCAAACTCAAGGCAGAAGTGAATCAT
>CAVKBM010000250.1:0-3814 GCA_963654355.1 Bacteroidaceae bacterium
GGTGTTGAGATAGCCTTGAAGAGTGATAGCGATGCCAAGCAAGATGCTCTTGTAAGTGGCACTAACATCAAGACCATCAACAATGAAAGCATTCTCGGTAGTGGTAACATCACTATTGAAGGTGGTGGAGGTTCTAGTCTTCCAGATGACCCTACAACAGATGGAACTTATGCTCTTGTGAATAGCGTTTCAAGTGGTAGTGGCACACAATCTTGGAGTGATATAGAAGGTGTCGATATGGTAGAATTGCCTGCCGTTGATACATCTACCGATGGTACATATGTATTGAAAGCAACTGTCTCAAGTGGAGCAGTTACTTATAGTTGGGTTAAAGAATAAAGGAGGTAATAACAAATGACAATTGTTTATGTTTACTCAAACAATGGTTTAAAACTTTTGAACTACATTTCTAGTGAAGATGATGTCAAAGTGAAATTCAATGATGATGGCTTCTCTCTCATTGGAACACACACCAATGAAGAAACTAAAGAAAAAGAAGAAAGTGAATGTAAATGGTTCGGCAAGGTCAAAGGCTTTGCTAAGACACTCTATTCACAAGAAATCTACATTGATAAGGACACTTCAATTTCTGAGACTATGAACTTATTTATGATTGAAGGAGAATAACTTATGGGTGTTATTATTTATAAATTAAATGGAAAAATTCTCAAGACAAGTGATAACAAAATCTTGGGGTATGAAAAGGCTGCATATGAAGAAAAGTTAGCCGACAGCACTTGGTCTCAAATTCAACAAGGCTTGAGAGATGGCAATCCTATGGGGTGGGCAGTCGGTGATACAAAAGACTTGACTTTGACCGATGGAAACACTTATTCTATCCGACTTGTCGATTTGCAAGAAGGAAGATATGAAAGCACAAGTGGCGTCAAATGTAAGGCAACATTTGAATTCATACCTTTGTTAAAAGGCATTACTCGTGCTATGAACTCTTCTCAAAAGACTTATGGTGGCGTAACTAATTATACGGCAGGTGGTTGGCTTAATTCCGATATGAGAACTTACATTCAATCAAGTGTCTTGCCACTTATCCCTGATGAACTCTCTAGCGTAATGTTGCTCAATAAGGTAGGAAGTGCTAGTTACGGAGGAAGTGGACAAACCGATACGAGTGCAGGTGGCAAGATTATCTATAGTGATGGTGATAAGTTGTTCCTAGGCGCACAAAGCGAATTCTTTGGTTCTTCTACAACTTTCTATTTTTATAATAGCGAAAGAACTCTCTATCCACAATTTGATTATTATAGTACTCATACGAGTAATAGCGATAAAATTAAATATCAATTAGGCTCTACAAGTGCTTCTTTGTATTGGAATAGGTCGCCGAGCTACAACTACTCCGGCAGGTTCTGCTATATCGGTAGTGGTGGTTATGCTGGCGATTATGGTGCTAACAATGCTTGCAGCGTGGCGCTTTGCTTTACCATCTAGTTATATCGGAGCGGCTGTTGCCGCTCTTTTTTCATTCAATAAAAATTCCAGTTCTTACTTTGAAGAACTGGCAAGAAGTCAGTGTTAATGCTTATTTGAGTAGAATTTATTAGCTTTGCAAAGTACTCTCTCTATGAGTATAATCTATCATATCACAACTTCACTCAATACGTACTCCTTTTGGATCATACAATCTATTTACTTCGACTTTCGATCCATCAGGCTTGATAATATAGTATATGTGATACGATGTGATGTTGCCTTTTTCATCATGCGTGTGATTAACATATATCTTATATTTATTCATATCTGGATAATACGGCAACTTGATTGGAAATAATTCGTCAAGTATATATGATTCCCATCCAGACCACATATCCGATTGATTATCAATATCAACTACGATAGCTCGCTGAACATCGGTGTAATTAATCTTTCCATCACTAAACACATCCTTAAACAATGATGAGTATCTTTTGTTTTGATACGTAACACGATCACCATAAGATTCAATCACAGTCCATTCATCTTCACCACCGTTGACTTCTGACAATGGCAATTTCTTGTATAATCTATTTAAGATATTCATTGTGACGTTGATAGAGAACATCGAGTGTTCATCTTCACATAATGATTTGAACGCCTTCAAAGCCGATTTATGGCAGTGTTGGTCATACGGATCCTTGAGATTTAATAATTCAATCTCGTTCTCAGCCCATTCATAATTTGTCATTTGCCGTATTTCTCCAATAATTCATCTAAAGATATTTCCATAATAATCGGTCGGTTTTCGCCCATGAATCCAATCGAAGGAATTGTGCTTGCGTCAAGCCATTCATACGCTTCAATCAGATCACATTCGTTCTCTTCAGCATAATCGACAGCCATGAGTCCTTCATCATAGATGACTCTATGGTCATTTGACACTCCAACTATGGCCGTATCAAAATCTGGATTGTCCAAAATTTTAATTTCACAATCAAAATCTTTGCCATATTCATCCAATGCGTCTCGTAACTCCCGTTTAATCATTTGTATAGCCTCTTTCCAAACCATTATCACACGGTTTTAATTATTATATGAAACACATCTTAAATAATCAAACTATTTTTATAATGGTTTATAATTATATTATAGGGAGGAAAATATAATGCCTGCAAGAATACGTAGAGATTTATTCTTTGGAGATATCATCAGTCTTACTCCAGAAGAATTAAAAGTTATATCAGCCGGTATCAATTTGCCGGATATCAATCAACAGCTCAAAGATACATCAGAGAAACTCAATCAGCACATCACCGATTCAACATTGGAATTTGATTCTATTGAGACTAATGTTGCAACAAATTATTACACGAAGACAACCGTTGATGATATTGTTGCGACTGTGAAAAAAAATTCATTCATGATTGTTTCTGCTTTGCCGACAACCGGCGAAGAAGGAATCATCTATCTTATTAAGAAAAAGGACGAGAATATTCATACACAGTATATTTGGGAAAACGAATCATGGATTGATCTTGGCGATACGACACTCAATCTTGACAATTATTACACGAAAGCCATGGTTGATGATAAAATCACATCAACTCAAGCCTTAATCACCAGTGAAACCACTCAAAGAAAGACAGAGGACTCTTCACTTAAGACATTGATTGAAACTGAAGTGTCCGAAAGAAAAGCCGCAGACGAAACATTGACCACCAATCTCGCCGCTGAAGTAACGGCAAGAACCAATGGCGATACATCAACATTGAATTCTGCGACAAAAAAGGTTGAAGATGAAACGGCACGTGCGAAAGCCGCCGAATCGACTTTGGAAACAAATCTCAATGCTGAAATAGTCAATCGTCAGAATTTTGATTCATCCACGTTAAAATCCGCAAAAGAGTACGCTGATGAAAAAGCTAAGACGATCAATGAAACTATTACGGCATTGGATACGAGAATCGCAAGTCTCGAAGACAGCATCAACGGAGAATATTAAATAAAAAACTTCCTCGATTGAGGAAGTTTTTTATTGAAATTGACCGGTTCCTGCTATTGATTCGTCATCTTGAGTGATTGATAATCCCCAAGTGCCATCAGAGATATCCAATATGTAATGTGAATTGAATCCTGTACTAAATGATCCAGAATATGCATTTTCTTCGGGATCGTATCCGGTGACAAAGATTTTGAGTCCATTATCGATTTCAGCAATGAATGGAAACTCCGTAAGTTCAGCCATATTATATTCACCACGCATGATTGTGGTCAACTCATCATCAGAAGTTTCCGTAGTCAAAGTCTTGAGCTTAACGGTTGTGAATTTTGCGTATTGTAAATTGCGATTGATTTTCATAGATTAATCAGCCTCCAGTGG
>CAVKBM010000251.1:0-3800 GCA_963654355.1 Bacteroidaceae bacterium
GACCTGTACAAGGTGGGCACCTCTGTTATTATGTTAATCTTCGTTTATACAGGACACTAATATTGAAATATTACCCTTTTGTGTAGTGGATGTTTGAAAAAACGAACCTACTTTTGCACAGTAAAAGTTTAAAGTATCATCAAAATGGGAAAAATGTATAACAGAAATCGAATTTACATCAAGCCAGACGAACAGGAAAAAATCAAGCATTTCCGGGTTCTCTTAGGCGGTGCTGGCATAGGAAGCATCATTGCCGAATGTGCCTTACGTTTGGGGTTTGAAAATATCACGATTGTTGATGGGGACAAAGTGGAAGAAAGCAACTTAAACCGCCAGAACTATCGGTTGGAGGATGTTGGGAACTATAAGGCCGAGAGCCTAGCTAAGAGGCTGTTGTCAATAAATCCGAAAGCGAAGATCACCGTTGTCAACGAGTTTGTAAACAAAGACAATGTTGAGGAATTGATAGAAGGACATGATGTCGCAGTCAATGCCTTGGACTTCCAAAGCGACATACCATTTGTCTTTGACAAGATTTGTTCGGAAAAGAACATCTATGTCCTACACCCATACAATTTTGGTTGGGCTGGTTTTCTGACTGTGGTAGATCCTGACGGAAGACCTTTGCAAAGCCTTTCAGACAAGCCTTTGGGGTTTGAACTGAAAGTTGCAGAATATGTTCTTGGCTACCAAGCATTTTGGATGCAACCCCAAGATTGGCTTGGCAAAGTTGTCAAGCAGTATCAAAGAGAGGATGGCTCTGTTCCCCCTCCCCAATTGTCGGTTGCCTCATGGATTACAGCAGGTTTGTGTACGCAGGCGTTGTTCAACATCGCAACAGGAAAAGAAGTGAAGCGATTCCCTAAATTCTATTTTTCATCCTTGCTCCAATAACGAAGCAAGGATGGGAAACGGCAATCATAATAATTTGTAGATAGTGGCAAAAGTGAGTGCTTCCGTGATGTTCTTGGTTCCAATTTTCTCGAACAAAGTTCTTCTATAGAATTTGATGGAGTCAATGGACTTACACATCTTGTCCGCAATCTCATTCATGGTGAGTCCTTGCGAGCACAAAGTGAGCACTTGCTTCTCCTCTTCTTTTAGTTGTATTATTTCCTTCTCTCTCCACTTGTGGAAATCCAAGTCGTATTTCCAATACTTCCGAGAACCTTCCACATGAAATTCTATATGCCCTGGGGTTGATTGTGAAGATAGGGAAACAACGCACATTGCAATCCATATTCTTCCATCCTCCGTAAGTAAAATTGGAGTTAGCTTGTGATTGATAAGTACCTTTCTGTTATCATCGAGTGTGATATGGAAATCGTATGAGATATAGCATTTATGCTTGTCTTCTGCCGCAATCTTGGTTTCAAAGAACTTAAAGCCATTGCTATTGATTTCCACCAACATCTGTTGCTCTTTTTCAGGTACATGCTCCGAATAGAAAGCATAACCCATCTCTTTCATTTCTTTTGCAGAATGTCCGCAAAGAAACAAAGGATTCTCTGATACATACAGAAATCCCTTCTTGTAATAATCGATAAGATATACACTTTGGTATAGAGAGCGTGATATTGCTTCTGTCGTGTGAATGAGCACATCCAGTTTCTTATATTGTTCTTCATTGATAGCTCCAACAGAGTTGGCTGCAATGAAATAATCCTCTTCGTTTGCCATCTTTTTTTTATTATTTTGCTGCAAAAGTACTGAAAAATATTGTTTTTACACCATTTTATTACCCAAAAGGGTAAAGTTTTAACATAAAGTAATAGCATTACCCAAAAGTGTAGTCGCTTGTTTTGAAAAACAAGGTAGTTTTGCAACAGAAACATAAATTTATAAAAATGGAAAAATTAATTGCAACATTTGAAGATTACTCTATCTTCAAGGCTGATGCCAAGTGCATCAATGAACTCTCTCGATTCATAGTGGTGGAGAATTATAAGCATCATATAGGTTCTGTTGAGGCATCTCAGCTAGCTGATGACATAGCCGATGTCACAAAAGAAGAGCTAGACCTATATGGAAACAACACCTATATTTATATAGCTAGGGACAATCAAGGAAAAACATTAGGCTCCATTCGTTCCTTTCTTTGGAACCGCCAATCAGTATTACCATTGGAGAGAATCTATGGCATCAATCCGTTGGAAGCCATACATTCTGATGTCAAGTTCAACTATTGGCATGTAGGTCGCTTTGCTATAGATTCAACTTCTGGTATTTCCACGTTCACTCTCTTCAAAAGACTGATGGCTTTAGCAGTCCGACCTATAGTTGGTGACAGCGACAGTTACATGATAGCAGAAATTGACAGTAAACTGTTGAAAGTTATGAATGCGCTAGGATTTGTAACGAATCAATTAGGTGATTCTATTTACTACTTGACTTCAGAAACAGTTCCTATTTCTTCTAGCAAACAAGGCATCATGGGCTTTTACTCCAAGTATGGATGCCTATGTGGAGCCGCTTGATTACACAAAGAGGTAAAAATAATTGTTAAACGTTATCTATTACCCAAAAGGGTAAAGGTAGTTTACTTTATTAGTTATACTTTTGCAGTATCGAAAGAAAATAATAGAGTCGACAATATTATATATCCTGACCAAAACAGGCTAAAAGGAGCAAGTACCGAATGGCTAATAGTAAAGTGTAGGTGTTAATTAATACGGTTATGTTACAAACTGAAGTGCTCTCTTTAGAGCAAGAGAAAAGCAGCCAGCTTTCTCCTATAAACTTTGAGGAGTTAGCTAACGTTTTAGGTGGAAAGGTTGATAATAAAGATGACCAGAAACCTACAGGCAGTGGCGGTGGATTTATCTGCTGGTGTTAATTAAGAGTAGATTGGATTCCCTAGAGAATCCAATCTATTACATTCTAACATTAAAATGCTCTTTTCATGGATAAAAATATACATTATATTCATAATAACAAAACATCTGTTGTTTTTGTTGGCGACAGGATGGAGCTGTACTCGGCAAGTACTTTTGATAGAGATAGCTACTTAGCCTCTCAAAAAGTATCAAATGAACAAATTCCAACAACATCATCTTTCCCCAAAAAAATTAAACGCATAACCTTATGCGTTTCAAATGATTGTAATCTGAGATGTAAATACTGTTATGCTGGTGGTGGTAACTATGGAGAAAATAGATTCTTTATGGATAAGGACACAGCATTAAAGTTCGTAGATTTTTGTTATAGAGAATTGACTGAATTAGAATGTGTTATGTTTTTCGGTGGAGAGCCTCTACTTAATTGGAAAGTAATTAAGTTTATTTGTGAAGAATTCGAAAAGAGATTCAAAGATGGAGGATGTTTAAAGCCAAAATTTACACTTGTAACTAATGGCACAATATATAATGCCACAATATTTCAATTGATAAAAAAATACATCTGCAGCATTACTGTAAGTATTGATGGGAAGGAAGATGTCAACAATTATAATCGTGTTTATCCTGATGGAAAGGGAAGTTTTGAACGAATCTCCAATTTTATACATATTGTAAAGAAATACAAAGAGGTAAAATTGCAATTTGAAGCTACATATACTAAAGTTCATGAAAAATTTGGATATACAAGATATGATGTTAAGCAGTTCCTTACTTCATATTTTGGGATACAGGGTATCGTTGTGGACGAGAGTTCGTTAGGCTTAGAACATCTATATAGCAATTTGAAAGCTGTCACGAAAGATGACATTTTAAAAACCGATTTTGAATGTTTGCCAAATGATTTCTGGCATATATTATATTCCTTAGCGACCAAAAAGGAACAGTCTTTATGTTCTATAGCTC
>CAVKBM010000252.1:0-3751 GCA_963654355.1 Bacteroidaceae bacterium
ACCAACGACCCCGAGATTACAAATCACGTGCTCTGGCCAACTGAGCTAAAGAGGCAAGACCTTGCAGCCGTATTGGCGCTGTCGTAATGGACGTGTCTTGAACACGGCTGCAAAGGTACGCATTATTTTCAAACCTCCAAAACTTTTGAGGTTTTTTTTTAATTTTCCCTCATTTTTTCCTTGAATTTCGTTAACTGGACCTTCATAGAGTCGACACATTGGTCTATCGCTTCTTCAAAAGTATCACATGTTTTTTCCACATAGATTTTATTGCCAGGCACTGCTACACTGAGACTTGCCTCTTTATTCATAGCGGTTGCAGGCTTAACTACCTTCAGTTGAACTTCACAATTCTGTATATCTTCGTATGTTTTTGATAGTTTATCAACTTTTTTCTCAATAAACGCATTCAGTGCTTCCGACGCATCGAAATGAATAGACTTAATCTTGATTTCCATAATTCTTTCTCCTTATTATTGACGTATTCCTTGTTTCAAAGTCTACGCCTGGTTATTACTATTGCCGCGGATGAGCGGATTTGTATATTTCTTTCAGTTTTTCAAATGTAGTATGCGTGTAAATCTCGGTTGTCGCCACACTCTGATGGCCGAGTAACTTCTGAACACTTTCTAGACCAGCCCCATGATTCAACATTGTTGTTGCAAAGCTATGTCGCAAGACGTGTGGCGAACGTTTCTGTTGAGTCGTTACCTTGCCAACGTATTTCTTAACGCGATATCTCACACCTTGAGACGTTACACGTTTACCATCAATATCAACGAAGAACGCCCCACTGAATTGTGAAACATTTTCGTTTCTCACCTTTATATAATATAGCAGCGCCTGCTCCAATTCTTCACCGAAAGGAATGACACGTTGCTTATCACGTTTACCCGTAACCTTTATCTGTTTATTGACAAAGTCAACCATTGAGTCATCAAGCGAGGTAAGTTCCGCCAAACGTATTCCTGTTTCATAGAACATAAGAAGGATACTTCGCATTGTCACATCCTTAAAATCCTCCATATTCCACATTCTCTCGTCAAGAAGTTCTCGCATATCTGAATCTTTAACGAAAGCTGGCAACCGTTTGCTATTCTTTGGTCGTTCAATTATCCGCACGGGATCTCGTTCCACTAATTTCCTTGATAACGCAAAGCGGTATAAAGACCGCAAAGCGCTCAAACGACGATTAACTGAAGATGCTTTGTTCCCTCTATCCATCATTTCTTCCATCCAGTCTCGCACAACATCTGTCCTGACCGTCTGCCAAGTCATTTCTGGTACTTGAGCCTTAAAATACCCTTCAAAAGCGAGAAGATCGTCTCTGTAAGCAGACAAAGTACGCTCTGAGTAGTTTCGCTCATACCTAAGATAATCAAAGAAACATTCAATCATCAAAAGTTAGTTCTTTTTTGTTTTTCGCTACGAAAATACGCACTTTTACCGAAACGACAAAATATTGTTACGCTTTTTTGCCATCAACTCTTATGCATTGCTTTCCGAGGTATCTAAGTCTGCTATAATACAAGCAGTAATCTTCATGAAAAACAGCGACAGAAAAAGCCTTACTTGCCTCTTTCATATATCGGCATTTCTTTTTTCTTCGTTTTCCCATTCTCCACCACCGTAACATAACATTGCAGATAACCACTCTCATGAAGAACAGAATAAAACAAAGTGTCAATATCCTCTATTTTATATCTTGCTAAAACAATGACAAAATCAGGCTTCCTCTCTTTTAATGCCTCATGCCGGTTCTCTAGCATTGCATCACTCGGATTAGACTGCAACGCCCAATACTTACAAGCCGGCAGCGCCTTTACAAGAAGTCCATAACCATTATCAGGCATTACCATTATTTTAGGACATTTTTTCCTATACATAACCGATTGCATCTCATCCCATGTTTTCTGTTCAGGAGACGGAAAAAACACAAGATTCTCTCTATGCACATTATAACTCACGCCCAACAAACAGACTAACGCTGCAATTGTAACAAACCAGCCATTTGGTAGATTACTGCAACGACTTAAAAGAACATTTGCAATAAATACTAGAAAGAATATGTAAAACGACATGACAATGGTAAAATAATAGTTCCACGACGGTTCTATACCAAGACACAAGAAAAACAGAACGTAAGCAAAAAATAACCAATACGACATACGGAAGCGGCGGCAAAAGAATGCCATGCCGACAAAAACTCCCATAATTGTTACCGTCTGATAAAGAGAAGAACGGTCTGTCAGCACGTTAAAAAATATGGTACGCCACACTCCTGTATCCTTTCCGCGCCCTGTTATAAGGAACGTATTTACGAAATACTCTTGAACAAAGGCAGAAAAATTTCCTTTTAGAAGAAAGTAAACAGCAAAAGGTATTATCACAACAAATATGCCTAACAATCCAAAGAGTACACCATCCAGCCGCTTCTTAGCTAATGATAACCAGGCTACAAGAATTGCCATACCGCCCATCATGAAAAACATATTCCATTTAATAAGCAGGCAGCACGACATGGAGAAACCTAATCCAAACGCCCATTTACGAAGCGAAACGGCATTATGAATAAGGAAAACACGACACGTACAGTAAATAGCGATACAAATCCACGGCATACAGAAATCCTCTGCTCGAACCTCGTTATGATAGATTTTCAGGAAAAGTAACGTTGGCATAAATGTAAGCACGATAGCAGACTCTCGCCACCCGACAAAAAGCCGTGCTGTGCGCCATATAAAAGCAAATGTCACAGTATAAGCCAGAACACTAAGCCAGAACACTCCTGCATAAGACGTTGGTGAAATAAGATACCCAATACCGTAAATAAGCAAAAGCAGCGGTCCCTTTGAGTCTGCAAAGTCAACATACGGAATCATCCCTTCCATCCATGCTTTACCTGCAGTAAAGAACCATGCGGAATCCCCTCGCCATGCACAAATATGCATCAAAAAAGAGTCTGGCGAAAGCCACATCAAGAGTAATAACGAGAAGGCAAAGAAAAGCACCCATCTAAGAACAGAATATCGCTTGGGGGGGGGTGTTTTTAAATGATAACGGCAACATATTCATAGTATTACGTTTCAATTTATTATTTTAATAAAAAAAACTACACATTAAAAAACATATAAAAAAAAGAAAATGATACAACCATACGTAAAAAAATGTATGATTGTATCATCTAAAAGACAACGCTTTGACCAATTCATAAAAGATTTATCATCACGTCTGAATATTCTTTTGATTATTTACCTAAGTACACCTCCTGTAACAAAAGAACGGTTTTGATATTGGCCAACGGATCACCACCAGTTGACTTTATTTTAAATCTCTTTTGCGTAGTGGCTTATTCTTCAGCGTCTCTCAGCTTCTGAACATACACAGCACGCTCCATCTTGAGTCTTTTAAGAACAGATGGCTTGTCGAACTGCTGACGTGCACGAAGTTCCTTAACAACACCTGTCTTTTCAAATTTTCTCTTGAACTTCTTCAAGGCTCTTTCGATGTTCTCGCCTTCCTTAACTGGTACAATAATCATTTTTTCTTTGTTTTGTTTTATTTGGTTATACTTAATTTATTATCTATCAATGCTTTTGTAAGCGGCTGCAAAATTACTCCTATTTTTCGGAACTTGCAAGTTTTATGAAGAAAAATCAACAATACTTCCTGTATTTCAGCTTTTTCAGCCTCACCAGATATAATGATTTACCTATATATTTCGCGTTTTTTCTTTCAGCCACATCAAGTC
>CAVKBM010000253.1:0-3743 GCA_963654355.1 Bacteroidaceae bacterium
TTGACGAACACAACAAGCAGATGTTGGTCAAGATGCAAAGCCACTTGAAGGAAGTTAATGCTATGTTCGAGAACGAGCGCAGGAAGGTCAACGAGCGGTATAAGGAGTACGAGGGCGTCTATCTCGGTCGCTTCGCCCAATGGTTCGTCGGAGTCTTCTTCTGCTTCGGCTTCTTCGGTTTTTGTGGTGCCATAGCCCTGCTGATAGCAAAGCACTATGGGACGTGAGAAACGAGCAACCGCCTGGTCTTAGGCTTGCGCTTAAAGTCAGAGAGCTTTATTGGGTATAGAAGTCTCCGACATTTGTATCGCAAAAACGTAAGCTGCCTAAAGTGCAACATCAATGGTATTAAATTGTTTATCATTTTTTGTACAGAGCAAGTCTCCGACATTTATCTCCGACATTGGGAATATGTCGGAGACAACATTTTTCTCGGATTTTAGGAATACAAGAACTCAGTTTTCAAAGGGCAAACTACCATAAAATGGGGTGTCTTCGGAAACAAAGCCACCTTCACATACAAAATTCAAATCGTCAATATGCTTAATAAGATTATTTCGTTCCTCCATGTCATCCAGCTCCATACGTCTAGCCTTTGCCATCTCGCAAAAATCAAGTTCTTGCTCGATACCGGCAAAACGGCGGTCGCACAGGTTTGCCGCAATGCCTGTCGTACCGCTTCCGCAGAAGGGGTCAAACACCCAGTCGCCCTTATCGGTTGAAGCCAAGATGAGACGTGTCAAGAGCCGTAGCGGTTTCTGTGTGGGATGCTTTCCGCATGATTTCTCCCACACCCCGATGGCAGGCAAACGCCATACATCCGTCATCTGCTTGTCACCATTAATCTGCTTCATCAACTCATAGTTGAACTTATGTGGAACTTTCTTGCACTTCCTCGCCCAAATAACAAACTCGGTGGAATAAGTGAAGAATCGACACGAGATGTTTGCTGGAGGATTGGCTTTCTGCCATGTGATGACATTCAGAATCTTGTAGCCCAACTCTGTAAGGCAGTTAGCTACAGAGAAGATGTTATGGTATGTGCCGCTTATCCAAATCGTGCCATTGTCCTTAAGCTTCTCACGGCAGAGGCTGAGCCACGTTTTGTTCCATTCCATCATGTCTTCCTGCGACTTGGGCTTGTCCCATTCTCCCTTGTCCACGCATACTACCTTGCCGCTCTGCATGGATATGCCACCGCCCGAGAGAAAATACGGAGGGTCGGCAAATATCATGTCAAACTTGAAGTCGAAGTTTGGCATGAGTTTGAAACAATCACCTCGGGCTAGGGTGAAATCGTGATTAGATGAAGTGTAAAAGGAATCAATCATTCTCGGGAACTGGCAAACCTAATTTATATAATGGTATATAATTGAAATAATATTGGCATCCGACACTTATAATGTAGTCTAGTACATCCTTATAAGCTGGTTTGCGGAACCATTCGTCAAGTATATAAATATACTCTACTTCCATGTTTAACTGAGAAAGAAGCTTCTTATGTTGTTTCTTTTTAAAATCACACGTTTGGAGTTTCTCGTCCACACTGCCAGCTACATTCTGTGTCTTGACTTCTATAATGAACATAGTGTTGTTCACAACTACATATATGGCATTATCTGGCAACAGCTGTTTTGATAGATGTTTTTTCCAATCAACACCTTTTGTTTCAAGGAATTTATAGAATCCATGCTTTTTGAAAACATGTGCAACACACTTGCCATTATAGAAAACATCGTTCCCTATAACAGAATAATCCTTTTGCTGACTTATGAACGTAGCAAGATCTACTTTTCCTTCAAAAATTAATCCTGTAATGGTGTTTCCACCACCAGTTCCACCCTCTATCATATATTTAATCCTTTTATAAATTCTTGTATTGACGTCAAGTTGTACACGCTTGGAATGATACCAAATGCCTCCTGCAACTTGTTCTTTGCAGACTTCCAACCTATGCCGTCAGTTATCCAAACAAACTCAAAGCCATCTACTGCATTTATTTTTGGCGCAATGTCCGAATAAGAACGAGCCACTTCGTTGAGTTTGGAACCGCCACCACTATAGAAGTTCACCTCCATTAAGTACGTCTTCGATGAAGTCTCTATAACAAAGTCAAAACGTTTCTCGTCATCACCCAAGGCATCTGTTATAGCAGGCCATTCGCTTGAATAAACCTCCTGTCGATAATTTACTCCAGCGCGAGTGAGAATATTGGCAACTGTTCCTTCCATGATGTGACCGCTTCTGTTCTTTCTTGCATTTGTGTCAAGACCAGTCTCAATGCCAAAGACATAGTCAACAAGATCTTTTACTCGCTGGTTCCGTAATATATCCGCAAGCCCTGTATTCTGTAAGAATGCCATAACACCGTCAACAGATGTAAACATATCTTCCAAAGGAATACAGTTACCTATGGAGTCTATAATCTTTTTCTTGTCACGGGTTCTGACCGCAATAAGAATATCCATAACAGAAAAAGCATGACTATCACGCTTCCAAATCGTTTCTACACTTTTGCGCAAATCCGTTGCACCTATCAAACTATTGAGCATGCAAAGGCTCAACTTAATATCTTCCACATTCTGCGAAATCTTTTCGAAGTCACAGAAGAAGTCCAATGTTTGGTTTGTCTCTTTGAGTTGAGACATGAATTTATCAAAATCTTTAGGCATAAACAACATGTGGCTCAGCCACTTCTAATGGTTCAAAATTCAGGTGCATTTGATGCTCCTTTGTATTCGTATAGTTGCGCACAAGAATTTCCGTAATCTTGCCACGTTTAGCGGCATTGGCATTCACATTGCGCGATGCCATAACACGGTCTATCTGATATGCTCCATAAAGAACGTCAAAGAAATTATCTTCTTCATTTTTACCTTTGCAATCAGAATTACTAAGCATAAATTTATAGCCTTGTTCGCTGACCATGTCACAATATTCCTTTAGACGCACTTGCGAATCGTCATTGAAGGCATCTTTTGTGTAGTCGTTAAAACTTGATGTGTCACTTAGCGGACGGTAAGGAGGATCAAAGTAGAAAAGCGTCTGCTCCTGTGCAAAATCTAAAGTCCGAACAAAGTCGCCTTCAAGTATTTCTACACGTTTCAGCAATTCACTGTCTGCACGAAGAGTTGCTTCATCGCAGATTTGTGGTGTCATATATTTTCCACATGGCACATTGAAAAGTCCCTTACGGTTAACTCTATATAGACCATTGAAGCACGTTCTGTTCAAGAAGAAGAACAAAGTGGTATTCTCTATTGGGTTGAGGTTCTTTTCGTTGTACCTTGAACGTACTTCCATATACATTTCTCTCTTTGCATCCAAATCGGGCAGTGCATGATACCGTCCCTCAATATCACGCAAAGAAGGTATCAGCCCATCGACATTGTCCTTAACCGTTTGGTAACAAACGACAAGGTCATGGTTTATGTCATTGATGACAGCACGTTTGATGTTAGGATGCTTTTGTAGCATATGGAAGAGCATGGCTCCACCGCCAACAAAAGGCTCAATGTAAGTAGCATTGTCCCAATTATCAAAGTCAGCTGGCAGCAATACTTCCAGTTGTTCCAAGAGCTGGCCTTTCCCGCCAACCCACTTGATGAATGGTTTTGCTTTTGCCATTTTTGTTTTATCTTAATTCATTCTACAATTTCAGTTCGTAGGAGTTGTGCAATATCCACATCGAGAAGTTTGGCAATTTTCATCAAACTCTCCAAATCAGGTTGGCTGGTATTCGT
>CAVKBM010000254.1:0-3713 GCA_963654355.1 Bacteroidaceae bacterium
CTCTCTTGGCTGGAAAAACAATGTCGAACCCTGTCTAAAAATGGGGAGTACTATACATATCGACCATTGGCAGCAGAGGGATGCAGTATGAAATACAGTGTTGCAAGACAAGATACTGCATACTATATTATAGCTACCGTCAAATCAGACCGATTGAACTTCCTGAAAGAATCTACAATGTTGTTGAAAACATACGATGGAGATGTGATTAAACTTAGTGGCTCTCAGATAGGAAGCGGTTCAGAATCGACTGGCATTGTCTCTGGCAATATCGTTCTCCCGTTTACTGAAATTAGTTCTACGGCGCAGTTCAAGATAAGTCCACAACAATTTGAGTTGTTGAAGAAAGGTGTGGCTAAGATAAGATTATCCACCATACCAATTGAACATGAACGGACATTTGCCAAAGATAAGATAGGCAAGAAACTTTATCAGTTCTTCTTGAAGCAGAAGAATAAGGACAATGATTTCTAACGATAGTGATTTACGATGAACGGCAAACAATTAAAGAATAGCATATTACAATGGGCGATACAGGGCAAACTTGTACCGCAAGACCCGAATGACGAACCTGCAAGCGTACTGCTTGAAAAGATTCGCCAAGAGAAGGAACGCTTGATTAAAGAGAAGAAAATCAAGCGTGACAAAAACACATCTATCATATTCCGTGGTGAGGATAATTCCTATTATGAGAAGGTTCTCGCTACGGGAGAGGTGAAGTGCATTGACGAGGAGATTCCGTTTGAGATACCGAATGGGTGGGAATGGTGTAGAGTCTCATCTCTTTTTCAAATTAACCCAAAGATTGTGGCAGATGACAATGCTTTTGCAGCTTTTATTCCAATGGAAGCAATTTCAGCGGGATATGGTTCAGATTTTAGATTCTACAAAAAGAAATGGAGTGAAATAAAGTCCGGTTATACGGCTTTTGCTGATAATGATATTGCATTTGCAAAAATCACTCCTTGCTTTCAAAATAGAAAGTCCGCTATTTTTAAAGGTTTGCCAAAATAACTATTCCAAAAGAACTATACGATTATAGATAATCAACATCATACAATCAAAAGAGGCAGAGCGTGCCTCTACTCCACTTATGTTCCAAAACGGAACGGCGAGACGTTTTAGCTTAGGACTTGGATGCTATCATGAAACCTCTGCACAATCTCTGTCAGTCCACTTTTGGGTGTGGTCAGTCCACTTTCTTTGTCATTTTTGGTGGACTAGTCCACCTTTTTTACTCGTCAAAGTGGACTGAGTGGACTAATCATCAAATATCTTAATCGTCAACAACAAAGTGCTTCTTGCGGTCAAAGGATGTATGCTCATCGTGGAACACATAACCCAACTGATTGGAAACGCACTTTGTGTTGCCAATCTCAACATCAACATTGTAGTGAGAATGACCATATATCCAAAAGTCGATGCCACTTGACTTGATATAGTCCTCCAGTTCTACTGTAAACGCACCATTTATTTTACTGCCAAGGTGCTTGGGACAGAGCATCTTGAACGATGGCACATGGTGGGTGACCACTATTTTATTTTTTGCCTTGCTGTCGGCTACAGCTTCCTTGATAAAATTCAAGCAACGCGTGTGCTCGCTGTTGAAGTCGGCATGGGTCATGATTTCACCGTTGTAGAGAATCCGACGGAAGTCAGTGACGCATTGTTCTGTGTAATAAGCCTCCTTCAAAGGAATCTTTGCCCACAACGTAGAAAGAATTAGGTCGATGTCGCCAATATGCACAATGCCGTTGTAGTAACTATGCACGTTTGGACGTATCTCCATGCAATAACCATCTTTCAGGGTCGCCACGTCATAATACTTATAGAACTCATGGTTGCCCATGCAGCAATACACCTGCGTGTAGTTCTCAGAAGCCCAGTCCCAGAAAGGGTGACTGCTGTAGTTCTCGTCGCCTAAGTAACCGATGTCACCAGCCAATACCAGGATGTCGCCTGTTACTTCAAGCGGATTTTCTTTCAGCCATCTCCAGTTGTCCGCAAACTCAAGATGTAGGTCGGATGCATATTGTATTTTCATAACTTCGGAATAAATAAGTTCTCCAATTGGTTGAGCAATTCATAGATGAAGTCAGTATCCTCGCCCAATGATTTTGCCAAAGGCTCTGCAAGTTCGTCCCAGTCCTTGCGTATTGAGGCGACGAAATCGTTAATGCACACTACAATGGAACGTGGCACTTCTATCTGGCTATCTTCCATTATCACCATATTCTTCAACACATCAGAACGATGTTTCTTTATATCCTTTGTATTAACGTGCTTACCAGCCAATTTGTCTGCCATAAGGTTGAGATAGGCTTTTGCTTTCAATGCAATCAACGCCACTGGATCCGCATGACGAATGCCGTCTGTCAAACGGCTATGTTCAATTGTGAAATTATAGAACTCATCATCCATGATGATGGCACTCAGGCTCGACACATCTTCATCCGTAGGAAGAGGCTCTACGATTAGCCCCTTCGGTTCTCCCAAAACATCAGGGTGACGGGACAACAGTTCTATCATTTCCGGATACCCGACATGACCATCCACAAAGCGGTACAACTCATATTTTACAGGTTCGCCAGCTTCCTGCCTACGTTTCTCAGGACGATAGCCAGCTTCGCGCACGAACTGCCAAAAGCGGTTGGCGAATGCCTCCGTCATATTCTCCACTATGACAATCATGTCTATGTCGTGTGTTGCCCTTGCTCGCACGACAGTTTCTCGCATCGCGATACTGCAAGCGGTTCCACCGATGATAACGTAATTGTCAGAGTAATCTGCAAATGCGTCCCTAAACTTTTCTAATCCTTCCATACCATTCTTTCAATAATAAATTCTATTTCTCCTTCTACCCGAGGGTCTTCCTCTGCTTTCAAAGACAAGACGAGCGATAATTTGTCTACATAGGTTCTATCATCCTCCATTTGTATTATTGGCTGATATTTCCAAACCTCAATCATATAATTGCCGTCATATTGGTTCTGTCTTACAAATGCCCCTTGACTACTCAATCCACTATATTCTTTTTGGGTCATTGCCAACATCCGTTCGGCATCAGGGTTCAGCCGCGAATAGTGGGCCAAAGCATTGATGCTGCATTCCGGATAGTTGTCCTGCACATTCAATTCATCGCAATAGAATCTTCTATCTACAGGACTGGTCAAGTATGATTGTGCTTTGCCCCACAGTTCCCTTCCTTTCTCCATGAAATGAACAACTTTGCTCCTTTGTCCAACCTTTATTTTCTCTACTAGTCCCACATCAGTCAAGCATGTTATGCCAAGCGTTACGCTTTCGTACGAATAGGGAACCAACGGAGCGATTTCTCTTGCAGACAGTCCTTCTATGCTTTTCACCTGCAGATGGAAAAGCAGCAAATATTGCGCTACAGGTGACAAAGTCTTCGCCGGAATACGGTTGTTGGATTTTCCCGTCGCGACTAGCATCGGCAGATAGGCATAGTGGGCGCCCATCACAAAGTACACCCCTTTGTCCATAAAGCGAGTACGCTCATACGTAGGGCCAGGCTGTAAAATGAAGACAACGGGAAGACCATACAACTCGGCAAGTCTATTGCTTGTTAGCAGACAAGCTTTGGGTGTCGGATTTCCTTTCTTGGGCTCGACAAACAGCATGGATGCACCAAGGTAAGTCCCATCGTAAAATACATACGACAGCTTCTCACCTACGGTCAGCCCCTTCAG
>CAVKBM010000255.1:0-3707 GCA_963654355.1 Bacteroidaceae bacterium
AGTTGGTCCTCTTTGCTAAGGTAGGATTTTCTGCCTTAGCTTTACTTCCTTTTTTATCTTTTCAAAAAACGTTTAGGACAATATTGTTGTTATAGTTGTCTTAGAAAACAAATGATAGTCTCCCTCTTAAAAAGTTTCCTGAAAATTTGCGAGTTAAAGTTTAATGTGTTATTTTTGCAATTGGTCATTAACTTAATTTTTTAGCTTATGAAAAGAAATCTCTTATCCGCATTGGTTGTAATTGGAGTTTCTTTAATTGCTCCGCAAACTGCAAAAGCGCAAAGTCAGATTGGTACAAATGGCTATGAGATTGAGGTGATTTACAACAAAACCAACAAGACCACAACAATTGTCCTTTATAAGGATGGTGTAGAGGTCGGTAGAGTGACAAATCCTGCAAAATAACCATTCTATTGTTGGTTTACAGAAATCATTAAGCGTGAACATATCGCATAGCTATCATTTGCTAATTAATGGTAACTATGCGATATTATTATTTTAATATGAAATTACTATTTTGCATCTTCGCATGTTGTATAATTACGACATGTGCTTATTCTCAAGAGTCAATGGACACTGTCAGTGTTCGTGTGCAGTATCGTGCAATATATAAACAGACGGATGAGCAAAAAGAAACATACGATGATACCAATCTGCTAGATATAGGAAAGCGCTCGTCTCGTTTTTATAGCCAACGCTTTGAGTTGTTTTTGCATCAACGTGATTCTGTAAGAAATGCCACTTCCGACCCAATGAACTATTTGCAATTCTTGGGAGATTGTTTTGGCTCCAAGAAGGGGCGAGAATATGAAATTTATAAGCATATTCCAAATAAGGGGACACTTACTTATACGGACTGTCTGCACAATGATTTTTTCTTTTGTTACCAGGAGGCTATTCCAACTTTTTCATGGCAACTGGTTGAAGGCGATACGCTCATTATAGAATATCCTTGTCACAAGGCTATATGTCAATTTCGTGGACGCACTTGGACGGTCTGGTATACTTTAGACTTGCCTTTTGACAACGGACCATGGAAATTAGGAGGATTGCCTGGACTCATACTGGCTGCATCTGAAAGTAAAAATGAATTTTCGTTTATTGCCACTGGCATCGAACAATTACGGCAAATAGCAACCATTTGCTTTCAGCCCAATCGTTATGAACGCTTAAGTCCAGTTCAGTTCCAACGTCTGCTGAAAGATTATTGGAAAGACCAATGGAATACGACCAACCGCCTGCAAGGTAGCGGATATAGTGAACCACCTAAAGCACAGAGGAGTTTCAACGCCTGTTTAATGGATAAGTATGAATAAATGGATAGTGTTTTTCTCCTTTCTCGTTGCTTATACGGCTGCTACAGCCCAGTCGATTTCGGGGCGTGTTGTGAATAGGAATCATGCGCCACTTGAGGCAGTATCAGTGGTTTTGCTTGAGAATACGAGCATGAATCCGTTGGCATTTACCCATACAAATGCTGATGGAGGTTTTGTGTTGTCATGTTCTGATAAAAGAGGTACCCTTACGTTTCACCTCCTCGGCTATGCTAAAGATTCTATCAATGTACAACACTTTAAGTCAGGGCAAACCATTGTCTTGGAAGAGAAGTCATACAATCTTAAAGAAGTAAAAATCAAAGCACCTCGCATCGCACAGCGTGGTGACACGTTAACTTATCCTGTAAATGTTTTTAAGCAGCAGCAGGATCGAAGCATAGCCGATGTCATTGCCAAAATGCCTGGTTTGCAAGTAAACGATGATGGCACTATAGAGTATCAGGGACGACGAATCAACAAGTTCTACATTGAGGGCATGGATATGTTGGGATCCAAATATTCCCAAGTTTCGGAAAATCTTTCTGCGGACAAGGTGAAATCTGTGCAAGTATATGAGAACCATCAAATAATTAAGATGTTACGTGGTCTTGACTTTTCCGAACAAGCTGCACTTAACATTGTACTTCGCGATGATGCTAAAAACATATGGCAAGGCATGGTGGATTTAGGGGCAGGAAGCAATTTGCAGGGAAATGCCAATTTTCTGTGTGATAGTCGTTTTAATTCCATGCTATTTTCTCGGAAATTACAGTCTTTTTCATTGTACAAATTCAATAACTGCGGTTCGGAACTAAAAGAAGGTGTCAATCTGAGAAAATTCTTTGGCTATGGAATGCCCGAGACTTCTGATTTTGTTGATAATATCTCCTTGGACGTTCCCGATTTAAGCCCTTCACGCACTCGAATGAACGAGACTCACATACTATCTACCAATTGGCTTTTCAGAACAGGCAAAGATACTGATTTGCGATTTCAACTGAGCGGTGTGTTTGACGAAACCCAAGTAGATGAGGAAACCGTAACCGATTATACCGACATAGCGACTAACAACCGTATTGCCGAATATTCACAAGGAAGAAGCCATAAAAACCATGTTGGCGGTGAATTGCTTTATCGTGTGAATAGCGACAGGCTTTTTCTGACCAACAATTTTTGTGCAAATCTTACATTTGACCGTGGTATAGGAACAGCTCTTGTCAATTCATTACAACAAGACCAGTATGTAAAACCGCATAAGCGCACTATATCAGATGATTTGGAAATGATTAATAAGTTGAAGAATGGAAAGCATCTTAATAGTCGTGTTTACTTCTCCTACAATTACTTGCCCAGTAAATTGCTGACAGCAAATGAGACATTGCAGGAATTAACCCAAAAGGTTGCATTTTGGGGAGTTACGACTGCTTTCAGTCATCCCATAGGTAAAATCAACGCACGATATAGTATAGGTAACGAAGGCTTTACGCAAAAGGTAAATGAAGAAAGTTGTCAGTTGGATTTAAACTATGTTCAGAGTGCTACAAGAGCAATGGTTGAATTGTACAACCAAAAAGAGAAGCTTAGTTGGAACGTTCGTTTACCACTTACTTTTCTTGTGCAGTCATTAGGAAAGGAGAAACATCAATGTATTGAGTTTGAACCATTTTTGTCAATGACTTTCAAACCCAATTCCCACTGGAGTTTTACATCAACCTATTCGTATGCAGAACAGGCAAAGGATGGACTTGAGCAGTGCAACACACTTTTGTTTACCAGTTACTTAATGCAACGTAGTGGCAATGGCGACTTCTATAATATGAAAGTACATACGGCAAGCCTTTACGCCACCTTCAAGGATGTACGTTATGGCTTGTTCTCTTCATTGCGTACAGGTTATAACTATCGTCCTAATAGCATATTATATGCCCATCAATTAGAAGGAGTCGTTTATTGTTCCATAGCTACTGCCCGTATGCGGAGTGGTCGCACATTTCATGCAAGTGGAAATTTAACAAAAGATTTTGGTGCAAAACTTTCTGTAGAGTTAGGTACATATATCAGTCTAAGCAAATCATATAGTCTTTGGAAAGACAGTCCTGTGGCTAACTACTTTCGGAACATCAATGCTTCAGTTTCTATCTCATACAGACCTTGTAAATGGTTCTCGGTGGAAGAAAAGTCTTTCCTTTTCCATACCGATAACAAACGCGAACAGACTGGCGATTTGACAGCCTATAAGGAGAGTACAAATACTTTCAACCATACACTTGACTTATTCGTCACTCCAAAGAGATGGGTGTTACAATGGAAAAACGAGTTCTACCATAGTAATGACCAGTCTGCCTCATTCAATTTCTTCTCCGACGTGTCAATATCTTATAAGTTAAAAGA
>CAVKBM010000256.1:0-3701 GCA_963654355.1 Bacteroidaceae bacterium
ATCCCGTTGGAATATGCTTCACCTTTTACCTTGGGCTGCAAGATGTTATTGACAGAAAGGTTTGCGGTCAAGCTCTTCTTCAAGAGTGCTATCTGTGTATAGCAGCCAAGATTGCCATAACCTTCCGTCTTCGTATCGCAATTGTTTTCCGTTGACGTGTATCTGGCATTCAACCCGCAAGTCCAGGTACGTTTGGCGTTCATCATAAAATTCAAGTTCATCATCAGCACACCGTTGGCATATTCAGAATGCTCCCTTGTATATGGCGTTTTGGAACTGGAGTTGACATAGGAGCCAAATGCGAAAAATGTTCCGGAAACCCATTTGAGACGGTCCCAAATGTACATCAGGTTCAGCCCCAGGGTTTTGTTTCGTTTTCCGTTTTCCCATTTGCTCTCTGTTACCCTTGATTCTTCGTCCATGTTGAGGATTTGCGAAATGATATTATTGCTTACCGAATAATACATTTCCACTATTAAATTGCCCATAAAGGTATAGTTCAGACCTAAGCGTTGGGTTGTCACAGGCTTGAGGTATGGATTGCCCGAAGTATAGTCTTTGATGGTGGAGTATATGACAAAGGGACTAATATACTGCAAGTTGGGACGCTGAATACTGCCGGTATAACTTAGACGAAAACTGTTGTTGGCATTTATCTTATACGAGACGAACATGTTGGGGAACCAATTGCCATATTTTCTGTTTATGTCATCGTAATCTCCGTCGACAATGGTCTTGGTATGCGTCCCCTCATATCTAAAACCAAGTTTTACGGAAATTTGCTTGCCAATTCGACTCGTTGCCTGCGCATAAAAGGCGTAAATGTTTTCCCTATACGTACTATTGGCAGTAAAGTCTACGACCTTTGGAGTATAAGAAGTTTCTGTTGGGGTTTTACTAGCAGTAATCTTTCCTCCGAAAGTGAAAGTTATGGGATTCAACGTCAGATTGAAATCTGCCATTCCGCTGAATCCTTTAACATGGTTGGAGTTGTCGTTGTAAAATGCTACATCTTTTTCAACTTTTGCTCCAGTGTTCAAAAACGAATCATAATGACTGTTTTGCTGATTGTCATAATCAAAATAATTTGCGGACAATTCCACCCCAGCGTTCTTGTTCTGGCAAGAGAAATAAAGCATAGCATCACGTTTGGTTAATGGCATGTCCCGTTCCAGTGTACTTGTTATGACAGAGTCTGCAATAACACTAACACTTTTGGTTGTTATAATGTCATTGCCACATCTTTTCATTTTTCCATTATACCAAGACACACTGCCCCCAAAACTTACATTTTTGGTGAGTCCGTAATCGATACCAGCATATAGACTGTAGTTTTGGGGGCGGTTGACCTGTTCCATGTCGCTGATGCGTTCGAACCCTCTATAGTTTTGCGAGTTCCACTCCTTGTACTTGTTCTTTCCATACAAATAGCTTCCCAAGGCAAAAACACTCAATTTGCCCGTTTGGGCATTGAAGCTCAGATACGTATCATTAGTCCAATAATTGTCTGCATAGGACAAGCCGTCAGAAATGCGCCCTCCCATGCTGCGCTCTGATTTCTTAGTGATAATGTGTATAATGCCGTAATCTCCCTCTGCTTCATATTTTGCTGGTGGATTCTGGATAATTTCAAGTTTGTCCACATTGCGCAAGTCTATAGATTTCAGATAGGCCACAGCTTGCGAACCGGTTATTTTTTGTATATGGTTGTTGACCATCAGTCGAAAGCCAGACTTTCCCAATATGCTAGGCATGTCGTTACTCACAATGACTCCCGGCACTTTTGCCAGCAGGTCCATCATGTCGAAAGAACGGTCTTTCAGATTTGCGATGTCAATCTGGTAGCGGTCTACCAAAGATTTGACCATACGCTTGCGGGCAGTAACGGTTATGTCAGACAGCGCATAAGCATCTTCCGTTAAAACAAACGTGTTTTCAGAAGATTGCCTTTGCGATAGTTTTATCCAAGACTCTTTGTATCCAACGCCAGACAATTTCAGCATAGCATCTATGGAGTCTGGATACTGAATGACAAAAGAGCCGTCCACACCGGATACACATCCCTGCACAAAGGCACTGTCCGGCATTGACAACATTTGAATGTTTGCATAGCTTATGGGGTTCCCCCCTGCGTCCACAACCTTACCTGCAAGCGTATTTTGCGAAAAACAACTTGTCGTTAAAGCAAGAAGAGAAAATATAATTAAAATCGTACGCTTTATCATGATTCTTTATCATTAAAAATATTCGTAACTCGCATTTCCCGTCACTGGAGCATGACAACAACGAGGGTCGGGGTAATCCCACTTTTCGTTTCCGTAAAGTTTTAATATGTTTGCAAAACATTTGTTCTGAGCAGAGTCGCATTTTTCTTGCAACGAACATCTCTTGCAGTAGCTAGATTCAGAGTAATCCTCCCGTTTACGATAAGCTAAAGCTAACGCCTTGGGCGAATTCCATATTTCAGAAATGTCTTGCTCCAAAACGTTTCCAATCAAGAATCTTGGATTCCAGTAAAGCTGCTCACAAATTGTAACATCACCATTGGGCAAAATGACCATGTGTGAATAGTTTGCGGAACATCGTGCACCGACAAACGAAGAAGCCCCTTCTTTAGCTTGGAAGAAATTGGTATTTTGCCCCTTGCTCCATAGTATATTCATGCCAGATGTTTTCTTTTTGTTTTCTATCCATTCTTCTATGATGGAGAAACGTTCTTTGGGCAATTTAATCTTGTCAAAAGAATCCTTGCTGTATAGAGACTTGAATCCAACACGAATTTCCCATCTGCCAAGATTCTTTAAGGTAGATAAAAAGGAATATATTTTTTCCAACTCTTCTAATGTGCCGTTGTATTTTGTCAAAACGGTAGCTATTTGAAATTTGCATCCTCTACTATGTTTGTCGATAATAAGGATGGACTCTTGCATTCTCTTTGCATAGTTGTCTATCGGCCCTACTATCAAATCTAAAGTTTGTTGGCACATAGAGTCCAAAGAAACCTGAAGGGCAATTGGGTAGTTTCTGAAATCCTCAACATCTTTTTCAGTTATTGGCACTTTGGTTGAAACCAATCTTGGCATATAGCCTTTGGCTTCCATTTCTGCCAATACAACACGCCAATGTGGATATAAGAAAAACTCTCCACCTAAAAATCCTATTGTGTTTATCCCGTACAAATCAGCTTCTTTAAGTATTTTTTCAAAAACACTTAACGGCATTTGTTTACATGGAGTATATTTGTCTGCATAGCAATAAACACAATTTGTAAAGCAATGATTATTGAACATAACCATGAGTGAAAAAGGTGCACTTTGGGGCCTTGCTTCATTCAATTCCAGTTTTTTATATTTAAACTCTACTGGCGTATATCTATAATGCGGAATATATGCAGAACTTGTCTCAATGATGACATTCTTTGGAAAATTATTGATTTGTCCTGTATATTCCGAATGCATTTCTTCTGAATTGCAAACGAATTTGCCGATCAACTCCAAGGCAGTTTCATGAGATATCTCAAGAAACTCTTGCGTCTTTTCAACTCCGTCTTCCAATGTTGTTGGAATGGAAAAGAATGACAAAATCATTGCGTAGGCAGGATGGACTATACCCCTCCATTCAAGATTGGCGGTTGAATTCTTGCCACAGTATAGTACTCCCCATTTTTAGACAGGGTTCGACATTGTTTTTCCAGCCAAGAG
>CAVKBM010000257.1:0-3697 GCA_963654355.1 Bacteroidaceae bacterium
TACGAAGCAGTGATAAAAGCAACACCAAAATGGGAGTTTGCGGGACTTTACGCGGACCAGGGAATCTCTGGAACAATCAAAGAGCGTCCGGAGTTTCAACAAATGATAAAAGACGCCAAGCATGGGCTAATCGATATTATCCTTGTAAAATCCATCTCAAGGTTTGCCAGAAATGCTGTCGATACACAAAACATTGTCCACGACTTAAAAGCCCATAACGTAGAGGTTTACTTCGATGAGCAAAAGATATCTTCCTTTAATCGAAACGCAGAGATGATGTTAAACATGATGGCGGTAGTGGCAGAGCATGAGGCAAAGTCTATCTCGCAAAATACAAGATGGGCTTATCAAAAACTAGCAGAGCGTGGAATCAGGCATCTTGGAAATAATACAGTCTTTGGATATGACGAGATTAAGGGAGAGTTGGTCCCAAATGATAATGCAGAGTATGTGAAGATTATTTTTGAAATGTATGCGGATGGAAGTACCTATCGGGAGATTGGCGAGAGATTGGAAAAACTAGGAGCTAAGCCACTTCGAGGAGAGAAGTTCTCAGCTGGATCTTTACGATACTTGCTAGGCAATGAAATCTACTGCGGAGATATGCGAATTCAAAAACAGCCCCACATCAATTGGCGAACGAAGAAACCGGATCCATCCATCCCTTATACCACCTACTATGTGGAAGAACATCATAGACCGATTGTGAGTAAGAAACTTTGGAATATGACCAAGGCAAGATTAGATGCGAAGCAAGAGGAGGTAGATAGAGGAATTTATCGAAATTCCAGATCCCATTTCCTTTTTGGAAGAATCTACTGCGGTGAGTGCGGGGAACAAATGAGGAGAATCACCTATGGTGTCAAACGGAGTAGAAGAAAGGTGTGGAAATGCTATGGCAGAACATCTGGGAACGGCTGCATGAATGACGTGGTCAACGAAGATGAACTTTTCGAATTACTCTGCAACGAACAGTGCGTGGCATGGGATGGCGTGGAGAACATGGATCCAGAGGACTTTAAGGATATTGAAAGAGTTGAGATATTTGCGGAAGGAAGGGTGAAGATAAAGAGGAAATAATTTATCGACGTCAATGTTGGGAAATCCAACTTTCCTTGTTGTAAAAATCACTATAATGTGCTATGATACAAATACGAAGATACAATAGGGGAGTGCGCGATGAACGAGATGAATGAGAGAATAAAAAAAGCAAGAACAAATTTACATTTATCGCAAGAGTATGTTGCAAAATATCTCGGTATAAATAGAAGCGCTGTAGTTGAGATTGAGTCTGGAAAAAGAAAAGTTTCTGCTGAAGAGCTAGGAAAATTTAGTGAATTATTTCTTGTTCCTATTGATGAACTTCTATATGGAAAAACGGAATCTAGTACAAAACAATTGTTTATTAGAAAATTTAACTCCTTAGATGAAGATGATCAGAAAGAAATTCTTAACTTGATTGAGTTCAAGAGAGTGATGAAAGAAAGAGTATAATTTTAAATAAATTTATGAAAGACTGGAGAACGTGAATATGGGTATAAAGAAATACATCGGTGAAGCAACTGAATATGATAAAAAACAAGCTGTAGAAATTAAAAAGCCAAAAAGTTGGTGCAAAAGTGTTAGTGCCTTTGCGAATGGTGTCGGAGGAGCTTTGATTTTTGGGATTGATGATGATGAAAACATTATCGGAATCAAGGAACCAGAAACAGATGCAGAAAAAATTAGCGAGACAATTAAAACTCGCCTTGATCCAATTTCTGAATTCAGGCTACGATTCGAAAAGATAGATGATAAGACACTTATTATTCTTGATGTAAAATCAGGGGAGGATACGCCTTACTATTATTCAGCAGACGGAGTGCTTGAGGCTTATGTTCGCGTTGGAAATGAAAGTGTAAAGGCAACGGCTGTAGAACAAAAGCGGTTGATTATGAAGGGAAGAAACATGTCTTTTGATACACAGATTTCTCCTTACAAAGTTACAGATTACGCATTTACAAAATTACGTGAGAGATATAAAAAGTGGACAGGTAAGAGTTTTGAAGACAAAGATATGCTTTCCTTTGGTCTTGTTAATGAAGATGGATATCTGACAAACGCTGGTGCACTACTTGCTGATGAGTGCCCTATCAGATGGTCTAGAGTATTTTGCACTAGATGGAATGGACTTAATAAAAGTGGCGGCGTTCTAGATGCAATTGATGATGCTGAATTCTCTGGAGGCTTAATTTATTTGCTTGAAAACGGTGAGGAATTTATTAAACGTAACTGCAAGAAAATGTGGAAGAAAACAGCAAATTCACGAGAAGAAATGCCAGAATACGTTGAACGTAGTTACCATGAGGCTTTGATAAATGCCCTTATTCACAGAGACTATCTTGTAAATGGTAGTGAGGTTCATATCGATATTTTTGATAATCGCATGGAAATTTACTCTCCCGGTGGGATGGCTGATGGCATAGACATTCAAAATAGAAATTTGTTCACCGTTCCATCAACAAGAAGAAATCCACTTTTAGCTGATATGTTTGAACGTCTTGGCTATATGGAACGTAAGGGAAGTGGTTTTGGAAAAATAGTAGATGCGTATGAATTCCAAATTAACTATACAGAAGGTAAAAGACCGGCATTTCATTCTGATAGATCAAGTTTTTTTGTAATAATGCCTAACCTTAATTATGAGGCGCCTGGCAGTCAAGGCGACAATTTTGGCAGTCAAGGTGGCAGTCAAGGCGACAATTTTGGCAGTCAAGGCAGTCAATTTGGCAGTCAAGGAGGCCAATTTGGCAGTCAAGGAGTCGATTTTGGCAGTCAAGGCGACAATTTTGGCAGTCAAGGTGGCAGTCAAGGCGACAATTTTGGCAGTCAAGGCAGTCAATTTGGCAGTCAAGGAGGCCAATTTGGCAGTCAAGGAGTCGATTTTGGCAGTCAAGGCGACAATTTTGGCAGTCAAGGTGGCAGTCAAGGCGACAATTTTGGCAGTCAAGGTGGCGGTCAAGGAAGCCGATTTGGCACCCAAGACAGCAATCGTAGCGGTCAAGGAATAGGACAAGAAAAATTAGCTCAACGATTGCTTCAGCTGATAGAGATGAACAACGGGAAGATTACTGTTAAGAAAATGTCAGAAGAAACTGGTGTAAGTACGAGAACTATTCAGCGAAAACTGAATGAAATGCCCGTTGAATATGCCGGACGAGGTTACAGTGGTCATTGGCAAATAAAAGATGACAATAAAAACAAATAATTACTTACAAAAATAAATCAACCTCTGTGCCGCTTTTTTAGAAGAGTGGTTGGGAAATCATCCCTTCGACTCATCTGAAATCGCAACACGGAGGCTTTTTTTTGCCTTTTTTCCAAAACCCATGTAAATGCTAGAAAACCCTTAAAATAAAGGAAAAACATAATAAATATACAACCCATGTGACACATTATTTAATATATGCTAAAATGAAGAAAAAATAAGATGTGGCAGAGGGGATAAAGATGAAGCAGAAATTCGAAGTTCAACATACAGTCGGCGGAGCATATAATCTAAACTATCATCTGGTGTGGACGACAGCATTTAACCGGAAGGTACTTAATGACGAGATAGCAGAATACATAAAAGAGGTAGCGCTGGAAGCAGCAGGGAAGATTGCGGATGATGGTACGTATAGCTTTGGAAAGCCTGTGGCAATGCCAGGTGCGGTAT
>CAVKBM010000258.1:0-3687 GCA_963654355.1 Bacteroidaceae bacterium
GTCCTGTGGGAATAGTATTAGGTATGGCTTATAATATAGGCAAGGAGATTCTGTCTCAGAAGAAAGACTCTGCCAAACAGAAAGAATCTGTCGGGCAAAAGGATAAAGATGCTCGTGAGAAAGCTACGGTCTTGGCGTGTGCATTAATCATGTTAAGACGTGATGTTTGCGGTATTGACTGGAATGAGAAACAAGCATATGCTAATGTTTGTAAATGGATGGACGATTGCAGTTTTTCCTTAAGTGCTGAAGAACACAGTCAGGAGGAAAAGGCGTTCGTAGAGACTTTGTTTCTTAAAATTCTGAAGGCAAAGGATGAGGAAAAATATCGCCTTGTCATGAATTCGTATGGCTATACGGAAGAGCGCCACACCCGTATCGACGAAAAGATAAATGCAAAGATAAAGCTGTTGTTGCCCCATGCTGCCTACCTCGTAGAGAAGTTGTGGGATAAACTCATCGCCGACCATTCGAAAGAGTACTACTATACCATGCCGCAGTTGAGCGCAAGAATGACAGGCAAGACCTGTCTTGTGACCGAGTTTCACCCCGACTTCATAGATAACGAAAATCGGGTGCATTTCCTCGTGGACAACGCTTCACGCGGGAGTGTGATGCTTTGTCTTGAACTGATGGGGCATGACAGCACTGCTGTCTGCAAAGAGCTTGCGTCTCTAAACAAGGAGTACGACCGTATCTTCGTGAGCAATGAAACTCAAAGAGAAGAAATGTATTCGTATTTGAACCCTCGATCTTACCATGGTAGAGTATATTCGCTATATGCTGACTTTGTTGGCAATACTGCTACTTCTAACGCAGAGTCCGAAATTAAGGATTTGAAGGAGGAACTCAACAAAAAGAAAGAGGAACTCCAAAAATGTCAGATGCAAATAGATGGATACGAAAAGAAAGTTAGACTTTTGGAAAATTCCACACGATCTTTTCGGCATACAAGAATGCCGAATATTATGTGTAGGTTTTCTGATATAATCTTTGATATACAGCGAATTAAGAACGAAATGCCAGAATCAACAAATGAAGAATTTGATAGTGTTCTTCATGAGATGGCGAATATACGTGATATGTTAGACAAGTTCACGCGCCAGATTGCAAAGCAAGATGATATTTGCAAAGTCTCATTGTTTTCAGTAACAAAAGAGGTGTTTAATAATATCCGGACGGATATTAAAGTTGAGTATGTTAATAACAATGTTGATAGCCATGTTCTGATATCCAAGGCTGTATTTCAGGAATGGGTTCTTGAAAACATAAAAAGTAATATAGAAAGACATGCTTTCCCAAAAACAGATAGCATAGACAACCCTCGTGTGAGGATAGGTATAGCAGAATGTAATGACTCCATTATTCTTACGATAGAGAACAACGGCAAGAGGTTTACTGGTGACCCTAGTTCGGTTTTTCGCAAGGATGTTAAATTCGGAGAAACGGGGCATACTGGTGAGGGACTCTATTTGGCCAAATGCTATATAGACGATTATCATCCTAATGGTGGAGAAATAATACTTTCCCCCAATCCAAACGATGATTTTTCTGTTGCTATGGAAATAAAAATCAAAAAATAATAAAAATGGAAGAAAAATTTAACATTTTGTGGTTAGATGATGATTTCAGCCCCACTAGTACTGCTGGCTTTAAGGAGCAAGTTGAAGAAAAAGAAGCGGAATGGTCTAATTGGAATATTCAGAAGGTTACAAATAAAGCTGATTTTGAGGAGAAATTCTGTAATCCAGAGAAACATTGGGATGCCGTAATCCTTGACATATATGGAATGATGAGTTCTGAAGATGAAGATCCAAATTCAACGACATTTAAGAAAGCCTTAGAAGTTGTTGTAAATAAATGTCACGTGATTGTAGGGTTCAGCGGAGAATATTTTGCGGAGAACAGAAAATCAGAGAAAGGACTTATAGGTGATATTGCGAAAGAAAAAGGAGTAAAAATCATTCGTAAGAAAGACGGATTGCATAATTTGCACAATGAGGTTTCAAAGATGATAAATCCTCCCTTCAGAAGAGATTTTCCTGAGTATAGAATTGTAGAAAAATATTTAGACTATGACAAATATGGAAATGTCTATAAAAAGATTCAGGATTTATACAATATAAACGTTAATAAATTCTCGGGGTTCACAGAAGGGGATTTTGACAAGTTAAGAAAGTTCCCTGATTGGATATTTAATATTGAGGCTTTGGAAAAGGGGTATCTCAATGAAAATATTATAAAAAAGGATAAAGATAAGGATAAAGATTTAACCTTAGGTGACTGTCTCAGAAATTTAGCTGATATAGCAGGAAAAAAACATAAAATGCCTTATGTTAAAGCAGCATTATTATCTCTGAACAATCTGACTAATGTGGATAACCATCCTGATGCAACAGGAAAGGCGTATGAATATGGAAAGTATCGTTTCAATGCTTTCTTCAATGCTTTGTTTATCAGTTTAAAGTGGTATTATGAGGAATTTGTTCCTTCATTCCATGAAGCGACAATCCCTACGTTAAGGGAAAACGCAGCATTAGCAGAGAATTCAGAGTCGAATACGGAAGATGGAATAATATACCATGATGAAAAGCTGGATATACTTCATGTGGGTAACATCCAATTGCCTAAACCTAAAGAAAAACAGATAGTTGGTTGGAAATTGAATGTTGATTTCACTTTGGGAGAGATTGAAGTTAACAGATATAATAAGGACAAGTATCCTTGGTTTGCAAAATATAAACAACGCCCAATGAAAAAGGAATAAAAAAGAGCCCATGAAAGCGAAATTTTGTTTCGCTTTCAAGGAAAACAATATTTATGGTTACATCAAAAGGTAAATAGATAGTATCTTTGCACTCGTAAACAATAGCGTTCTTTTCTTAGTGGGATTGAGGATCGTTCGACATTCATTCGTGACGGTTATATATATAATAAGGTTGAGACCTCTTATTTTTATTATTAATCATTGATCAACCAGTCGGCTCTGTATCAGGCAATAATGCTTGTTGCATCTGACACAAAAACCAAAACGAGATGAAAAGAAACAAGACAACAAAGAGTGGAGTGGACGTAAAGACAGTGATGAACGTAGCCTTGGCAGTAGCTGCAGTAGCAGCCGTAGTATTGCCTGTTGGTACAGGACCAGTTGCAATGGTGAAAAATGTTCCTAAATGGCTACGCGGACACATTTTCTTTTAGGAAACTCCGTCAGAGTCAGACAACTGAAACACGAACCTCAAAATCTTCACAAAGATGAGTAACACAAAGAAAAGTGCAATCAATGGCGCAGCCGCAGCAAGCAGCGCCCAGTCAACCAACAACTACATGCAGTACACGCAGTACCGCAACAAGCAGGCTCACGGATGGGCTGCCGAGGATGCCAATGCCATGGCTGACCGCCTTGCCGGCAAGAGGGTCAATCAGGTGGGACGCAACAATTCACTGAATGGTGCAGACCGCATCAGCAACGGTGTGCAGATTCAGACCAAGTATTGTGCGACACCAGCGAAGACCATTGATGCTGCGTTCGGCAACGGAACATACCGTTATGGCGGCATGAAACTGGAGGTGCCCAAGGAGCAGTACGACGAGTGCGTAAGGCTCATGGCTGACAGAATCCGCGAAGGCAAGGTGCCTGGAGTTTCCGACCCTGCTGTGGCCCGGGACATGGTGGTGAAGGGTAAC
>CAVKBM010000259.1:0-3673 GCA_963654355.1 Bacteroidaceae bacterium
TGATGTCATCCCAGTCTTCTGTTTGATATTCACAGGACAGACGCTCGAAACAGGCGACAACGCCACGATGGTGGTGATAGCCATGCCCCAACTCAGCGATGATGTTCCACAGATGCGTAGGGGCCATGTTGTCTTCTTCATCCCATAAGCGCTCATCCTCCTCGTCTGTTGACTCGTACTTGCGCTCGTAGCGCAGGTCGCTTTGGCTGTCCTGCCATTCGGGATGCACATACACTTCTACTGTATAGGTGTCCTCATGACTCACTTTGTCGGGTGAGCCGGACATTATTATTGTAATTTAATCCCGTATAATCTCCATTGACTAGATGGACGTTCAATAAAGTCTATAGATGAAGTGTTCTGTGGAATTGCTTGAAAGTGTAATTTAAAAGTCTTACTTTCGCCTTGATACGAAAAATCTGTATAATTTGGTGAATAAGCAATTCCTTCTGTACCTGTAAGCATGTATTTTGTACCATCTGCCATAATATAAGCATTTTTATCAATATTCATCCAACCACCAGCCAAATCATTCTTGCAGGATATTGTTAAAACTGTTTCATTCGGTTTAATCACAACAGAAATAAGTGTTAGTGATTTATCAAATCTGTTAGAAATAGATGGATAGTTTATTGTTTTTGTACCGTTATTATTAGTAATATTGGTTGAATTATTTGTATTTACCGCTGTGCTGTTGGCAAAAGCATTATATTGACTTGAACATACTATGTAATATACATAATTCTTGACAGACTTTACTTTACCAGATAGGTTCAAGTTCTGTATTTTATTCGTTTGTGGCAGTATATTCGTAGAAATTGAGGATTCCATCAGATTTTTTAAATAGGAAGCTTTAATTGCATAGCTTACATTTTCTGTACCTTTGTGTTTAGCAGAAACGATTCCAATTATATTACCCTTTCCATCAAACAGGGGACCGCCACTATTTCCAGGTTGAATGGGGGCAGAAATTTGGTATAAAGAAACATCACCTTGAAAACCAGATTTAGAACTCACAACACCGGTTGTGAGCTTAATCTCATCACCCATAGTTGATGTCAGTGGATAACCTAATACAAAAACATCTTCTCCTACTTCAGATGTTATCGTTTTTATTGAATAAGGAATGCTTGTCGCAGGTATATGAACTCCTTCAACTTTTAGAATAGCTAAATCATTAAACTTATCAGATGCAACAACTCTGGCATTATAGTTGTTGGTAAAATTGCCATTCACGCCCCGTACAGAGATGCTTTTTGCATCTTCGACAACATGATAATTGGTTACAATATAATTATCCTTTAATGCAAAACCTGTTCCTGTCCACAAGGAAGGTCTAGTTTCTTCTTCTTTTTGTTTTCTAATCACATCTGTGTACATAGACATTGTAGGATATACTTTAATGCAGTCGTAGACTGGTAATATGTTTACAGAGGCGGCTGTAGAGGATGCCCCCCTATAAGTGTTTGCTGAAGAATTATTTAAATGTAATGATGCTCTGAAATGATTGAGATTCTCTAAATATATGCGTGCAGGAGTCGTGTCGTAATAAAAAGTATAAACATTGGTTTCGCCGATTGGCTGTATTTTCAAATATCTACTCTTGCGGAAACCTCCTCCGTCATTAGTGTATATTTTTAAATTGCCATTCTCGCGAACTATCCATATCTTGAAGTTATCTCTATCCAAGTACTGATGGACAAATGGGGTAATGCATTCTCCAGAAAATTCTACGTCATACTCTCCCTCTACAGCATCAAGTTTAGTTATATTTGATGACAGATAATTTCGTATTTGTTGAGAGGAACTATAAAGATCTGAAGAACTTCTTCTATAACTTGAACTGGAAGAAGTAACTGGAGGAACTTTCTTTTTTAGTGAAATGCCTTTCCAATAATGACCATTTTCAACATATGGTTCATCAATGTCTATTGATGAAGTTGTAGAAGGAATTTTATCAAAGTATAAATACAAAGTATAACTTTTAGACAGTCGATGTTTCTTATCCAATTCGAGCCATCCATTACCTGTGGTAAATTTTCTAATTGTGTAGTTGGTTTTTGTATTTGTCGTTAAATGCATATTACGACTAATGATAAGAGGCGTAGATTTGCTTCTATTCACGTATATAGCTACAACTGTTTCAGTTCCATTAATTGAAACCGAATTAATTCTCATTTCCTTATCATTTTGGCTCGAAACAGTTGGCCATTCCTCAAACTCCTGTGAGTAAATATTTGATACACAAAAGAATAAGTTAAATAATATAATAAGATATTGTTTCATTTTGTAAACATAATAAAGTTAGAATACTCTAATCTATTAATCACTCTTTCTTCAGAGGCTCTCATGTCATCCAAGTATAAATAATTGATCATTTGGAAAACTACTTCATTTTCATCACTGACATATCATTACCTCCATCTTGAATTCTCTTAATTTATTCTGATAGTCGTAATTCTGAAACATCATAAGTTTGATTGTCATAATGCAAGTTTGCAATTTTCTCCAATTATAAGAATGTCATATCCATCATTTGAGTTCCATAATTTTTCTTCTCCATCTTCTGTACATAGAGCATAGTCAAAAAGCCCATTCCCATATATAAGGATTGGTATTCTTCCTGCTTTTCCAATATTTCTGGCGATTTCTACTTTATCAAGCTTTTCTTTTATTTCCTTTATCTTCTTGAAATAAAGAACTTCATCAATATTACGAAGTTTGGACGATAGAATGACAAATTTCAAAGCATGACCTAAAAACAGATACTCTTCCTCGTTGCAAGAGGGCATCTTTTCAATAATCGATATTCTTGTTCATGGTCCCATTCTATACGCTTATGAAAGAATATGCTATCAGCATGCTTCTTTATTTCGTCAACGACTTCACTTGGTTTGTTTGAAAACGATATATAATACGAGTCAATGGACTTGTCATATGAAACTCTCTTGTGTACGAAACCTATGTCAAAGCCTTTTTCCAATTCTTCTTTGTCAAAGACCAAACATACTCCTTCACCTTTGTTTGCATACAATCCCCACATCTGATGAAGATTAAAACCTAAGTTATCTCCAGTTTCACCTTCTGCTGTGAGACTAATCTGTCGGTATTTGTATATCTCATCATGTAATGCATCTAGGGTTTCTGACGGAAAATCGCTTATTGGTTGACCTTTGGCATCAACAAAAACAATCTTGTCATTCTCATGAATATCATTCATGTTGTTCAATCTTCCAAATCGCAGACGATTAGACTCGATAATCTTGAGGGCTGTCTCAAACGATGTGAAGTGATACAACTTCTCTGTCTTTTCAAATTGCTCCTTTATGCTCATTTGTATTATGGGATACTATTTTTTAAAGTATTGATCATTCTAATCTTGTGCAAAGGTATTTATGAGATATTCCATTACTGACATACCCCATAAATTTCTGCTCAAGTTTTCTCCGTCTCTTACGCAGAGACGGAGAAGGTGTAAAAATCAATGGATTTCAACAAATTCTGCTCTTCTCAGAGCTGATTTGCTAAACTTTCGCGGATTTTTCGCGTCAATCCGTCAGATTTCTGGCGTAAAATTCTTTCGTTTCACTTCTTTTTACTAACTTTCGGGCAAAATATACGTCTCTGCGTAAGAGACGGAGATTTTCGCTAAACATTCTACTTGAGTTTTCTG